>JBFMAX010000002.1:0-300000 GCA_040755395.1 Nitrospirota bacterium | reverse complement strand
AGAGGACCATACCGAGGCGATCCTGGCGTGTTTGGTCTTCGAGCTCTGGCGCGAACGGTTCAAAGTGGCGCTCCCATGACGACAATGGCGGTCATCGCGGCATGGACGGCTTTCGGTCTGGTGGGCTATGTCTACGTCGGGTATCCCTTGGCGCTATGGTGCCTGGCCCGCCTCAGACCGCGCGCCGTGTCTTCGAGCGACACGACGCCGTCGGTCACGCTTTTGATCTCCGCGTACAACGAGGAGCATGCGATCGGACCAAAGTTGGAGAACACCCTTCGTCTGGATTATCCGAAGGAGAAACTCCAGATCATCGTCATTTCCGACGCCTCGACGGACGGCACCGATTGGATCGTGCGCTCGTTCGAAGACCGAGGCGTGACCTTGCTGAGAATGCTCTCGAGGGGAGGGAAAACGGTCGGGCTCAATGCCGCCTTGACTCTGGCCACGGGAGATGTGGTCGTGTTCAGCGATGCGAATATCCTGTATCAAACCGACACGCTTCGGAATTTGGTCAGAGGTTTCGCGGACCCAAGCGTCGGATGTGTGACCGGCGATTCACGCTATCTCGAGGAGACACAATCCGCGGCGGACGCGCAGGAGAACGCCTACTGGGGCTACGAACGGATGATTCGGTTATGGGAAAGCCAAGTCGGCAGCACCGTGGGAGGAGACGGCGCCATCTTTGCCATCCGCAGGCAGCTCTATACCCCCTTGGCCCCGGAGGCTATCAATGATCTGGTCATTCCGCTTCAGATTGTCGCCAAGGGCTATCGCGCGATTTACGAGCCGACGGCCGTGGGCTATGAACCGGCGGCGGGAGACTTTCGGAAGGAGTTCCGCCGAAAGCGACGGATCGTCAACCGGAGTTGGCGGGGAGTCATGAGTGTCGCCGATGTGCTCAAGCCGTGGCGCGTGGGTCTCTTCGCCTGGCAAGTCTGGTCCCATAAAGTCCTCCGCTGGTTGGTTCTCCCCCTGATCATGATCGCGGTGGTCGGATGTCTGGTTGCGGCGCAGGATGGATGGGCGTACCGAGTCGGCCTGTTGGGGTTTGCTTTGAGCGTCGGACTGGCCGGCGTGGGAGCGGTCGTCCCGGATCGAGGCGGCATCGGCACTCGAGTCGCCCATGGCATGTTTTATTTCTACCTGGTCAATCTGGCCGCCGTCCTCGGAATAGCCCGCGCCCTCCGCGGGGATGTCGAAATGGTTTGGGCTCCCGAGCGACGCTAGGTTTTACGAAGACAGAATGATGCGTCAAAAACTCAAACGATTGTTGCCGCCTGCGGTGCTCCGCTCGCTCCGTCTCGCAGAAGAGGCCGTGCGACAGCGCCTGTATCGACCGAGCCACATGGCAATCGTCTGGCGCGATGTTCAGCCGCTTCGAGCCGAAACGACCCTCGGCGAAGCAAGCCGGACCGTGTGCCGACAGGCCATCCTCGATTGGCTTTGCCGGGCGCAGGACGCGACGGGCGGCGGCGGAGTGGCGGGGTATTACAGTTTCTCGCACGGATGGAGCGCGGCGTACCCCGAGACCACCGGATACATCATCCCGACGTTTCTGGAGGCGGCCAGACGGTTCAAGATTTCGGAATATGAAGAGCGGGCCAGGCGGATGGCCGATTGGGAAGCGGACATTCAACTCGCCGACGGCTCCTGGCAATCAAGCTTTGTCACCGCTCCGAAAGTGCCGGCGGTCTTCAATACCGGCCAAGTGATCGAAGGGCTGGTGGCGGCCCACTCCTGGTTCGGAGATTCCCGCTACCTGGAAGCCGCGGCACGCGGCGGAGATTGGCTGGTCAAGAACCAAGACGAAGACGGGGGATGGCGTCGATTTACCTACCGGAATACGTCCAACACCTATTTCACCAGGGTGGCGTGGCCGTTGGTTGTGCTCGCCAAGGTCACCGGCGAAGTCGCCTACCGCCTCAGCGCCGTTCGGTTCTTGGAATGGGCCGCCCGCTGTCAGAATGACGCCGGCTGGTTCGAGCATTGCTCTTTGGAGATCAACGAGCCGCCGCTCACGCACACGATCGGCTATACGATCGAAGGATTTATCGAGTCCGGACTCCTCCTGAAAGAAGATCGGTGGATTGCGGTCGGACAACGTGCCGCGGACGCGCTACTGCACCGATACGAAGTGCGCCACCATCTCGCCGGCACCTATGCACCGGGCTGGAAAGGCGATCATTCTTTTTCCTGTTTGACCGGCTGCGCCCAAATCAGCCGAATCTGGAACCGGTTGTACGAAATCACCCGCGACGCCCGATACCTCAACGCAGCTTTGAAGTTGAACGACTTTGTGATCAGCCGAATCGACCTTCGTTCAGGCAATGCCGGGCTTCGCGGAGGTGTGTTGGGGTCGTATCCGGTCCGGGGCCCTTATATGTCATATCGTGTTCCCAACTGGGCGGCCAAGTTCATGCTCGATGCGTTGTTTGCGGAAGAAGATGCCATGACCATCTTCCGGAGCCACTACGATGACCATCGTCATTCTGTGCGGATACCCCAATAGTCAATACGCCAGGGATATTCTAAGGGCGCTGAATAGCCGGGGACTCCGGGGAGTGCACGTCGTCGCAGCGAGCGGCGCGTCCGGTCAGCGATCGGCCCGAAAGCTCTGGAGGACCCACGGGTTCGCCCTTCCTCTCGTAGCGGCTCGCTGGGTCGCCCGCCGTCTTCTGACCGCGCTTCATGCTCCGCTGAATGCGACGCAACATCATGCCCCGACCCTCGAGTCCGAGACGACAGCCCAGGGCGGGCGGTTTCTCGTCGTTCAGGATGTCAACAGCGAGGAGACCCGACGCGCGCTGAGCGACCTCAACGTCGATCTGATGATTCTCGGCGGCGCGCCGATCGTCAAAGCTCCTATCCTTCAGGTGCCCCGCATCGGAACTCTCAATGCGCACCAGGGCGCGCTCCCTCAATTACGCGGCATGAACGTCATCGAATGGGCGCTCCTTGAAGGGATCCCCCCCACCATTACGGTGCATTTCGTCGATCCCGGCGTCGATACTGGAGATATCGTCGCGATGGAGCGTATCCCGATTCATCCCGGCGATACGCTCGTCTCCGTCCGAGCTACTGCGAGCCGGGTACAGAGCGAGCTGCTCGCGCGAACGGCTTGCGAAGCCGATCATGGCTTCCTGCCGAGACGATCACAGCGCCGAGAAGACGGCAAGCAATATTACGCCATGCATCCTCGGTTGAAGGTTTGTGCCGAAGCTCGCCTGCCTCTGTTTGCCCTAGGCACTGCATGAATATCTGCGACACCCGTGATTCAAGCCTGTCTTCTTCCAAGCCGAGATCGTCCTTCTGGACCATGATCCGAGCCGATCTTGCCCGCTTTCAGGAGGACAAGGGCGGCCTCAGGAACATCGTCAGAGGCTTTGCTTCACAGGGATTTCTCGCGATCTTGGTCTATCGGTTCTTTCGATGGTTTCACGAGCGCGGCATTCCGACCCAGCCGTTTCGGTTCCTGGTTGAACGATTGGTGGAAATTACGACGGGTATCTCCATCCCCGTGGAGGCGCAAATCGGAAAGGGCCTGCGCATCCACCATTTTGGGGGGGTCATCCTGCATCCGGAGGTCGTGATCGGGGAACACTGTACGCTGTACCATGATGTGACCTTGGGCGATCGCGGCGGATGGGGCGGCGCGCCTCGCGTGGGGAACAATGTCCTGATCGGCGCAGGAGCCAAGGTTCTTGGGAGCATCGACGTTGGAGATCGGAGTGTGATCGGGGCCAACGCGGTCGTGCTGGCTTCCGTCCCTCCCGACTCGCTCGCGGTAGGCGTCCCTGCAGTCTGCAAACCCGGACGGTCGTCGTCTCGATCCGGCCGAATGTAAAGGAACCGGCAATGTCTCACAGAGAGAAGGAACACACTTCGCTTCAATCGCGGCACGAAGTCGAGCGCCGATTCCACGATGAAAAGGCCGCTTCGCACCATCATCATCACCACGGCCACGATTCGAACGGACATAACTTCTATGCGAGGGGCGGCATGGACCCTGTTTGGGACGCGTACTTGCGTTCAGTCGGAGCGCTCGACGGCAGGAGGGTCCTGGACTTCGGATGTGGAGAAGGTTGGAGCACCATCGCGTACTGCAAACGCGGCGCGATGGTCTATTGTTTCGACATTTCCCCCGAGAGTATTCGCAACCTTGTGCGCGAGGCTGAAACCGCCGGCGTCGCCGGACGGATCCGTCCCGCCGTGATGGCTGCCGAAGACCTGGGCTATCCGAGCAAGACGTTCGACCTGGTTTTGGGAGTCTCCATCCTTCATCACACGGACGTGAGCTGTGTAGGTCGTGAGATTGCCCGCGTCCTGAAGTCCGGCGGTCGTGCCCTATTCATTGAGCCGCTCGCGCACAATATCTTTTTGCGAATATTTCGACGGCTGACCCCGCATAGACGGACTCCCACGGAGCAACCGATGACGGTCAGGCAGATCACGGACTTCATACGCGCATTCCGTTTCGGGGAGTATCGCGGCCACCAATTCCTATCCATTTTCCCGCAAGGATTGTTTTGGCTGACGGGGAGCGAATGGCTCCTCCGCAATGCTCTACGCGTGACGGACCGATTGGATCGTTGGATCCTGTCGGCCTTCCCATTTCTCCAGCGGTATTGTTGGGCAGCTATTATCGAGGTGCGCAACTGATGGCCATTCGTCCTCGTGTGTCAGTGATCATTCCTGCACACAACGAAGCAGCACATCTCCCCGCGCTGTTAGATTCGCTTGCTTCGCTCAAGTTCCCCAAAGACCAGATGGAAGTGATCGTCGTCGACCACGAATCCACGGATGACACCGGTCGGATCGCAGAACACGCCGGCGCCACCGTCGTTCGAAAACACGGCGGAACTATCTCCAGCGTCCGCAATGCCGGAGCGAAGGCCGCCGGCGGTGAGATTTTGGCCTTCCTCGACGCCGACTGCACAGTCGATGAGGAGTGGCTTGCCCACGCGATGCCGCATTTTGAAGACGTCGCAGTAGGCGCGGTCGGTAGTTATCATCTCGTGCCCTTGCAACCTCCGACCTGGGTTCGGAGGATCTTACAAAAACAGATTCAGGCCCGTCCGTGTATTGCCGAAGCGACCTGGCTTCCGTCCGGAAACATGTTCGTCCGCCAGAGCGCTTTCTGGGAATGCGGCGGCTTCGACGAAGCGCTCCTGACATGTGAGGACGTGGATCTCTGCTATCGCTTGGCCAGGCAGTACAAGATCGTTGCGGACTCCCGCATTCGGTGCTGGCACCATGGCGAGCCCCAAACGCTGTGGGAAGTGTTTCGGAAGGAGTTATGGAGAGGACGAGACAACTTCGCCGGGGCCTTCCGGCACGGACTGAGACCGTCAGAACTGCCGAGCTTGGTGGTGCCCATCTACGTGGTGTGTGCGTTCCTCGGCGTCCTCACGAGCCCGCTCGTCTGGGCGGTCGATCATTACGCCGCATGGTGGTGGCTCGCCGGATCAACGGCTGCTCTCGGCGGCCCGATTCTCGCTTTATCAGCGCTTCTCAGCGCGAGAGCCGAGTCAGCGCGCTATGTCTTCCATTTTGCCGCCTATTTCCTGGTGTATTTCTTGGCCCGCGGTCTGGGGCCGATCCATGCGTGGCGCAATATCTGAGCCTGAACACAGCCGCACCTATCACCCATGAAGCGCGTCCTCATGATCGCTTACTTTTTCCCGCCCGTTGGAGGGATCGGCGCAGCCGGCTCCCAACGTGTCCTCAAGTTCGCCAAATACCTGCCGAAGTATGCATGGCAACCGATCATTCTTTCCGTCAAAGAGCAGTGTTACGAGCCGTATTTATCGACAGATCCGTCGCTACTCTCGAAAGTTTCTCCTGGAACCCCGGTGGTTCGGACGCCCATCATCCGGTGGCTGACCCGCATCCTCGAACTGAAAGGCAAACTGAGACGACCGGTTGCGGTAGGATCGCCTTGTGCTGAAGCGCCTCCGGTGCCTCCTCAGAGTGTGATGCGTTCTTCCCGGGGCGGATGGTACCAGCGGGTCAAAGACGGCATCACGGACTTATTCGAAATCCCCGACGAGGAAATGGGGTGGATCCTTCCCGCGACCTTCGCCGGCTTGGCGGCCTACAGGCGTCATCGCTACGATGCGATCTTTTCGACCGGTCGCCCATGGAGCGCCCATGTGATCGGTCTTCTCCTCAAGCGAATCACCGGTAAGTCCCTCGTCGTGGATTTCCGCGATCCCTGGATGACGAATCCGTTTAGATTACCTTATTCTCGACTGAAAGATACTCTGGAAGGATTCCTTGAGCGTAAGGTTATCGAAGGTGCTGATCTCGTCATCGCCAACACAAAGGAATTGCAAGCTGAATTCATGCGGCGTTTTCCGAGTCAGCCATGTACCAAGTTTGCCGTCCTCTTGAACGGATTTGATCCGGACGATTATGGACCATCGAAAGAAGGACAGTCTAATGAGAGTGGAGAGAGCTTTGTCGTCGCCCATACCGGCTTCTTGTACGGACGGAGAGATCCATTACCATTTTTAAAGGCTGTCAAGAAACTCATTAGCCGATCGGAAATAGATCGCAAACATCTGACGGTCAACCTTGTCGGCACTGTGGAGTTGCCGTATAACTTGCCGGAGTTCCTCGTCGCCCACGGCCTGGATGACATCGTAATGCTTCACAATCACGTTCCTTTTCAGGAAAGCTTGGACCACATGCGTCGCGCGTCCGTTCTGCTGTTACTCCAACCTGGAACCACAACGCAAGTGCCGTCCAAGCTGTTCGAATACATCGGCATGAAAAAACCGATATTGGCGATCTCACCCAAGTCCGGTGCCACGAGTAGAATTGTATCCGAGGAAGGACTGGGCGAAACTGCCGATCCGGACGACGTCGAGGAGATCGCACTCGCATTGGAAAGACTCTACAAGCGCTGGAAGGCCAAGGAACGCCCCGATTTCACTTACGAGGCGGCATATCGGAAGTACAACGTACAATTTATGACGGAACAACTGGCCTCGCTGCTGCCTCAATGATCCTTGCTTCCCACCAGGATGTCTGGTTGATCATCTCCGTGAGACTAAATGATCAGGGAAGTGTAGCCATCCGATGATGCTTCGTACTCTCGATATTCCGATTGTTTTAGAAGAACACTTGGGGATCACCAGGAAGCAGGAACCGGTGACGCTCGGAATTCCGCTTCCTAAGGGGGCAAGTCAGTCCTTAGGCGTCTTCTCGCTGATTGATACGAACGATAACGTGGCGCCCTTTCAGGTCCGCGAGATGGCGAGATGGAACGATGGTAGTCTGAAGTGGGTCTTGCTCGATTTTTTTGCGGACGCAGAACCTTTGCGCACAACGAAGTACCACCTTCTGATTGGACGCCATTCCGCTGGCCTGGTCACCTATCCTGAACTGTCGGTGATGAGACAGAACGATAGTGTCGAAGTTCGAACCGGCGCAGCCGTGTTCCAATTAAGAACCACCTCGTTCGGACCGTTCTCAAGTGTGATAACAAAAGGCGTCGAGATATTGGACAATGCAGCCAGCGGGATGGTCCTGACAGATCACGCCGGTGTCCCGTGCTTTCAGCGAGTCGACAAAGTAGTCGTGGAGTCTGAAGGACCGATCAGGGCAACCGTCAGATTCGAGGGAACCTTCCGACTTCAAGATGGAACCCTCCATTCGGAGTTCTTTTCTCGACTTGACTTCTTTGGCGGAACCACCTTGGTTCGACTTCAGTTCACTCTTCGTAATCCCCGGGCAGCGCGGCATCCGCGGGGATTATGGGATTTGGGAGACGCCGGCTCAGCTTATTTTAAGGACCTTTCTCTTTCGATCGGCCTTCGCTGCGCCGATAGCCGTCGATTTCAGTGGATTGCCGAACCGCTGCAGGCAGTGCAGTCAGGACATCATGAGCGTTTCCAGATTTATCAAGATTCGAGCGGAGGACAAAACTGGCAAAGCCATAACCACGTGAACCGGCTCGGAGTAGTCCCGAATAGTTTCAAAGGGTACCGTGTGACGGAGGATGGGATCGATATTGCACGTGGGAATCGAGCCACGCCGATCGTGGCTTTATCGACCAATTCGGCGACGGTCGCTACGACTATAGAACAGTTTTGGCAGAATTTTCCGAAACGGCTGGAGATCAACGGCTATGCGCTCCGACTCGGTTTGTTCCCTGATGCCTATCAGGACGTCTTCGAGTTGCAGGGAGGAGAGCAAAAGACACATGCCGCGTGGTTGTATTTCGGAGAAGACAATTTATCGATCTCCAATCTTCTGTGGATGAATCATCGCATCCTAGCTCGTTCTACTCCAGACTGGTATGCTGACACCAAGGTCTTTGCCTTTTTCCTGCCGACCGATCAACAACCGCGCCGCAGCAAAGAGCTTGTCTTAGCCAGCGAGTTGATCGACAGCGCCGTCCATGGCGACGATACGTTCTTTCACAGGCGGGAAATCATCGATGAATATGGGTGGAGACACTTCGGGGATTTGTATGCCGATCATGAGGCCGTGAGCCATACGGGCGGAACTCCCCTGGTAGCCCACTACAACAATCAGTATGACGTGATCCACGGCGCTCTTCTGCAATACTGCCGCAGCGGCGATCATCGGTGGTTCACGCTGGCCGACGATCTTGCAAAACATGTCATAGACATCGACATCTATCACACCCGGGAGGATCGGCCGGCCGTCAACGGAGGATTGTTTTGGCATACCGACCACTACACCGATGCCGGGACCGCAACCCATCGGGCGTATTCACGTGCGAGCCCGCAGGCTGCACGGTCGTCCGGATACGGAGGGGGGCCGGCTTGCGAACACAACTATACGACAGGGCTACTGTATTACTACTACCTGACGGGAAATCCTCAAGCTTTCGATTCGGTCATCACCTTGGCCGACTGGGTCGTCAACATGGACGATGGGTCTAAACGGACACTCGGGCTTTTGGACCCCCGACCGACAGGCTACTGTACGTTGACCGCCACTCCCGGCTATCACGGTCCTGGACGTGGGGCAGGAAATTCCGTCAATGCTTTGATCGACGCCTATACGTTGACCGGCGCCCCTCGATATCTCAATCGAGCCGAGCAACTGATTCGCCGTTGCATTCACCCGAACGACGATATCGAAGACCGGAAACTCGATGATGTCGAACGGAGATGGTCCTATACCGTGTTTCTGAGCGTGTTGGGAAAATATCTCGATCTCAAAATGGAACAGGATGCCTGCGATGACATGTATGCATACGCAAGAGCAAGCCTGCTTCATTACGCACGATGGATGCTCGATCATGAAGTACCGTACAAGAGCGTGCTCCACAAGGTAGAGATTCCTACGGAAACCTGGCCGGCCCAGGATATCAGAAAAGCCACGGTCTTCCATTGGGCAGCCAAGCATTCTTCGGAACCTTTTCGGGAACAATTTCGCTCGAAAGCGTCCTTCTACTTTAATGCTAGCGTAACAGATCTCCTGTCTTTTCCGACGCACAGATTGACAAGGCCTATCGTCATTCTATTGGGTCATGCATATATTCACGCGTATTGTCTCGTCCAAGGCGAGGGAATGGCTCCGGAGCCGTTCCGGCAGTTCGATTTCGGTCGTCCTCGACCGTTCAAGTGTCAGTTCCACGAATTGTATCGAGCAAGGGACGGGATTCAGCAATTGGTCGGACAGGTGAAGGACATCGTGTTTCGGACGCGCTCCCGTTTCTCAGGAACACGAAACGCCGCCGAGGGTCGCTATGCCTGAAATCAGGCTCTTGGAGGTGCGGAACACCTATAAATGGGGCGGCGGGCCCGATAAGACCATCCTTCTTTCAGCGGCTCTTCATGACCGAGCGCGCGTATCGACCGTTGTCGCCTATATCAGGGATGTCCGTGATCGAGAGTTTACGATTTCTCAAAAGGCACGTGCGCTCGACCTGAACTTTTACGAAATTCCAGAGCGAGGAAAATTCGATCCGCGTGTCCTGTCGGCATTGAGGAAACTTGTTGTCCAGCACGACATCAATCTCATCCATCCCCATGATTATAAAAGCGACCTTTTTTGTTACCTGGTCAGCCTCTCGCTGAGGAACCGCCCTCTCACGTTGATTTCTACCGCCCATAACTGGGCCATGATGGGTTTTCGGGGAGAAATCTATAAGCGATTGGACTTGTTTGTCATGCGGCGCTTCGACCACCTGATTGCTGTCTCCGACGCGACAAAATCCGCAATGATCGATGCAGGGCTATCCCCCAGAAAGATTACAGTCATCCATAACGCCATAGATACAACGGCCTGGACGCCACGGGCAACGAATACGTTCAGGTCCGAATTCGGGTTGGAAGGTGTCTTTCCGCTTATCGGCTATATCGGACGAATAACCGAAGAGAAGGATCTCCAGACATGGCTTCGGGTTGCAGCCAACATTGCACGGCAATACACCGAAGCACGGTTTGTAATTGTCGGTGATGGTGCAAGTCCCCGCCTCCAAACCGAACTACAAGAAATGGCGACCAGCCTGAGAATCTCCGAACGGATCGTCTTTACGGGTTACCGCCAGGATCTTCAGAACATCTATGCGGCGTTAGACGTGTTTTTTATGACCTCGTGTCGGGAGGGGTTGTCCAACAGTATTTTGGAGGCTATGGCCATGGGATTGCCCGTGGTTGCTACAGACGTTGGCGGCACCAAGGAATTGATCGAGGATGGAGACAGTGGACACCTCCTGCCGGTCGGTGATTCGACCGGCATGACCGCAGCCCTCCTGAAACTGCTCGGTGACCAGCGCCTGCGCTCGCGGATGGCTCTGGCTGCGCGAAAAAGAGTGGAGGAGAAGTTTTCCTTCCAGGTACGGTTGCGCCGGATCGAAGATCTCTACGAGCAGTTGATCCGGGGAAAGACAGAAGCTCTGAATCTTAGAGAGGCGGCGCACCTGCGTGCCTAGTGCACCACCAAATTCTCACAACTTACTACTGACCTTGCGCGGCAGTTGATGATCAAAGCTGATCCGAAGTAGGAGGAGCCGTGACCAGCATTCTAGGAATCTCAGCGTACTATCACGATAGTGCGGCGTGTCTGGTCACGGACGGGGATATCGTGGCGGCTGCCCAAGAGGAACGCTTTACGCGCAAGAAGCATGATCCTCGCTTTCCCATCCACGCCGTCGGCTATTGCCTGAAAGAAGGCGGTGTATCTCTTTCGGATTTAAAGTACATCGTCTTTTATGACAAGCCGCTTGTGAAATTCGAACGGATACTTGAGACTTACCTGGCCTTCGCTCCCAAAGGTGTTCAATCGTTCCTCGTTTCGATGCCTGTCTGGCTCAAAGAAAAATTGCTGCTCAAGAGTCTTCTGCAAAAGGAATTGCTTTCGGCTGGTTCCGGCAAATCCACACAGGACTTCCCGCCCATTCTGTTCTGCGAACACCATGAGTCACATGCGGCTTCGGCTTTCTATCCATCACCGTTCGAACAGGCTGCGGTTTTGTGCATGGATGGGGTAGGGGAATGGGCGACAACCTCCGCATGGCTGGGCAACGGCAACACGCTAACACCGCTGTGGGAGATCCCGTTTCCCCATTCCCTTGGATTGCTGTATTCTGCGTTCACCTATTACACGGGTTTCAAGGTCAATTCCGGTGAGTACAAGGTCATGGGGTTGGCTCCCTATGGCGAGCCGAAATACGTTAAAGCGATTTACGATCACTTGATCGATCTGAAAGCCGACGGCACTTTCCGGCTCAACATGGATTACTTTGACTATTGCACCGGTCTGAAGATGACCGGAGGCAAGTTCGACGAGCTGTTCGGCGGACCACCGCGTGAGCCTGAAAGTAACTTGACCCAGCGCGAAATGGATCTCGCTCGTTCCATCCAAGAAGTGACGGAAGAAGTGATGCTTCGCCTGAGCCGTACCCTCCATCAAGAAACCGGTTGCGACCGTCTGTGTTTGGCAGGAGGAGTCGCATTGAACTGTGTGGGAAACGGTCGCCTCCTGCGCGAGGGTCCTTATAAGGGACTTTGGATCCAACCGGCAGCGGGTGACGCCGGGGGTGCGGTCGGGGCAGCCTTAGCGGCCTGGCATCAATATGAAGAGCACCCGCGGAAATCGACAGGCCATGACCGGATGAAAGGCAGTTTCTTGGGACCCGCCTTTTCGAATGACCAAATCGAGCGATTCCTCAGAAAACAGAACGCCCCCTATGAAGTCCTGGCCGACAGCCGCCTGTTCGATCGCATTGCCGACGAACTGGCGGCCGGTAAGGTTGTCGGCTGGTTCCAAGGCCGTATGGAATTTGGCCCCCGGGCGCTCGGAGCTCGAAGCATTTTGGGCGATGCTCGCAATCCCAAGATGCAATCCGTGATGAATCTCAAGATCAAATATCGAGAGTCGTTCCGCCCCTTCGCTCCGTCAGTCCTTCGGGAGCGTGTGTCCGATTACTTTGACATGAATACCGACAGTCCTTACATGCTCCTCGTGGCGCCCGTTCTCGAACGGCGCCGCCTGCCTCTCCCGGTCGATCGCACCAAACTTTGGGGGATCGACCTGTTGAATATGCCGCGCTCCGACATCCCGGCCGTCACCCATCTCGATTACTCGGCCCGCATTCAGACTGTTCACCGAGAGACCAATCCCCGCTATTACCAACTTTTGAATGCTTTTGAGGCAAAAACAGGTTGTGCAGTGCTGGTCAACACCTCCTTCAACGTCAGAGGTGAGCCGATCGTCTGCACACCGGAGGATGCGTACCGGTGTTTCATGCGGACCGAAATGGACATTCTCGTTCTGGAGAACTGTGTGCTTATAAAATCTGAGCAGAAACCGCTCCAAGGGGACACGGATTGGAAGAACGAGTTCGAGCTCGATTGAGGGAGAGCCTCGCTATGGAACAGGTAAACGCCACAAAAGAGCTGCGCACCTTTGGCTTCTTGGTCGGGGGGATCTTTCTGGTTATCGGACTCTGGCCGTTGGTGTTGCGAGGCGAAGAGCTGAGGCTATGGGCAGTCAGCCTCGGCAGCGGACTCGTCGGACTCGGCGGAGCGTTTCCGCGGACCTTGAAGCCTGTCTACGCAATCTGGATGAAACTGGGGCACGTCGTTGGGTGGATGAATACCCGGCTCCTCTTGGGCATCGTCTTTTTCGGCCTGATTACGCCTATGGGATTAGCGATGCGCCTCTTTGGGTGGGATGCCATGCGCCGGGGATTTGCCAACGATTCTCCCACTTATCGGATCATTCGCCATCCACGCCCGCGAACGCATATGAAAAACCAATTCTAATAAGGAATCCGCGTATGGGTGAATTTCTCATAGAGTTATGGGCATTCATGAGAGAGCGAAAGAAGTTTTGGCTGTTGCCTATCGTGCTGGTGTTGCTCTTCCTCGGAACATTAATTGTCTTCACTCAAGGCTCCGCCGTCGCGCCGTTCATCTATACCCTCTTTTGACAAAGGAGACCAATCGATCGTCAATAAGGGCTCTGTCCGGAGACTCCGGATTGGCAACTTGAATCGCCGAAACTGTTGCAATCTGTAGCTCTGACCGCCTGATTAATTTCGACCATGTGTGGAATCAGCGGAAAACTCAATTTTGATCCGCATCACTCTGTGACCCGTGAGGAGTTGTCGCGGATGATCGCACAGCTTCGTCACCGTGGGCCGGACGGCGAAGGAATGTGGATACAAGGACACGTCGGTCTGGCTCATTGTCGGCTCTCAATCATTGACTTGAGGACCATCGCCGGTCAGCCGATGTGCAATGAAGATGGAACCGTATGGGTTACGTTCAACGGAGAAATCTATAACTTCATGGAATTACGGAAGGAGCTTGAAGGACGCGGCCATAGTTTTCGAACTGACAGCGACACAGAGGTGCTCGTTCACGCCTATGAGGAGTATGGACGCGAGTGCCTGAACCGTTTGCGCGGCATGTTTGCATTCGGAGTTTGGGACGGAAGGTCTCGAACTCTCCTGCTCGCAAGAGATCGTCTCGGCAAAAAACCTCTTGTCTATTACCACGATCAAGACCGGTTCATATTTGCGTCGGAAGTGAAAGCGATTCTCGCCGAATGGTCCGTTTCCATTGAGCCCGATCCGATCGCCATCGATCAATACCTTGCTTTGGGCTATGTCCCTGCTCCGAGAACCGCATTTAAAGGCATCCGCAAACTTCCGCCAGGCCATTGGCTAGAAGTTCGAGAAGGTGAGGTCGCGATCGGTCGCTATTGGAAGCTGCATTACACTCCCAAGCGTGTGATTTCGTTCCAAGAGGCGACGGCCGAGTTCCGATGGCGCTTCGCAGAAGCCGTACGGCTCCGGCTTGTGAGCGACGTCCCCATTGGAGCATTTCTGAGCGGCGGCGTCGATTCGAGCGCAGTCGTCGCAGCTATGGCCAAAGCGATGAATCGTCCGGTGCGGACCTTTTCCGTAGGATTCGCAGATGCGGCATTTGATGAAAGGCCGTTCGCAAGACTGGTCGCAGAGCGATTTCGGACGGATCACACGGACCTGGTCGTCAACGCCCCGGTGGCGGACATCCTCCCCAATATTGCCTGGTTCTATGATGAACCTTTCGGAGATTCGTCCTCCGTCCCCAGCTACGCGATCGCCCAAGTGACCCGCCAGCACGTCACAGTGGTCTTAAACGGAGACGGCGGGGATGAGAACTTTGCGGGGTATGATCGATACGTCCTTAATCATCTAGCTCATTACGGCGACCTTTTACCGTCCGGGCTCCGACGAAATATTGCCGATCTGACTCATCTGTTGCCTCGGTCTTGGCGGCGATGGTCGCCGATGAAAAAACTCAACAGAATGGTTGAAATGATGGCTCAGACGCCCGAGCGTCGTTTTGCCCGGTGGAGCGAACACTTTCAACCTTACGAGCGGCAGGCGCTGTATACCGATGATTTTTTAGCGACACTCGAAGGTCATGACCCGGAGCAGCTATTCATCGACCGGTTTCAGCAAAGCGACGCTGCGGATTGGACCGATGCGTCGTTAGATGTGGATATCAGCCTCTACCTTCCGGATGATCTCCTGGTGAAAATGGATCGAGCTACTATGGCCCACTCTCTGGAGGCACGCTCGCCGTTTCTCGACCACGAGCTGATGGAATTCGTAGCCAGTCTGCCGCTGAAGATGAAATTGTTTGGGCGGGAGAAGAAGCGGCTTCTGCGGTACGCTTTGCGCGGAACTATCCCCGACAGCATCCTTGACCGTCCCAAGAGGGGGTTCGAAGTCCCGTTGGCCAAGTGGTTTAGACACGAATTACGGGATCTTAGCGAGGAGCTTCTCTTGTCGAGCCGCGCGAACCAACGAGGGTATTTCCGATCCGATCGCGTAGCTCGGATGATTGAGAACCACCGAGCCGGAGTGGAGGATTGGTCCGTTCATCTCTGGGATCTTCTCATGTTGGAGCAGTGGCACCGCACGTTCATCGATCCAGACACTCGGCGTGTATCGCCCTCATAGGCCGACACCTTCGTTTGGGCGCAATGCCCAAGCCACCCTTACCTGAATCGTGTTGCGCCCAAGCCCGCAAGACTTTTGCAATCTTCCATCCGGTAGCCCACCGCACCTTGTTGTCGTCATCGATACCGAGGAGGAGTTCGATTGGTCGAGCGGATACGCCCGTTCGAATACGGCTGTCACGGCGATGCGCTATATCGGGCGCGCTCAAGCACTCTTCGACGAATACAAGATCAAACCTGTCTACGTCATCGACTATCCGGTGGCAAACCAAGAGGACGGCTATCGTCCGCTTCAAGAAATTCATGCGGATGGTCGTTGCGTGATCGGAGCACACCTCCACCCGTGGGTGAATCCTCCCTTCGATGAACCCTTGCTAAGACGCAACAGTTTTCCTGGCAATCTCCCGCGTGCGTTGGAAGCGAAAAAGCTGCAAGTGCTCGGGGAGTGCATTGGCAAGCGATTCGGGCAGGCGCCGGTTTTGTACAAGGCGGGGCGGTACGGCGTCGGTCCTCATACTGCATCCATCTTGGAGGAACAACGCTATCAGATCGATTTGAGTGTATGTCCGGAAATGGATTATTCCGCTGAAGGAGGCCCGGACTTCACTTCTTATTCCGCCTGGCCGTACTGGTTTGGGTCAGGGTTGCTCGAACTGCCGCTCACCGTCGGCTACACGGGAAGGCTTAGACGATGGGGGAAAATGTGCCGCTCTCTGTTGACGACCGAACGCTCGATTCGATGGCGCATACCAGGGGTTCTGGCCAGGCTTAATCTTTTAGAAAAGGTTTGGTTTTCTCCCGAGGGGCATGTATCTTCGGAGCAAGAACGCCTCTTGCGCGCACTCATTTCCGACGGATTAAAAGTCTTCACATTCGCGTTCCACAGTCCGTCTCTCGCGCCGGGACATACCCCATATGTGAGATCGCAAAAGGACCTGGAGCAATTCATGGCACGGTGCCGCAGCGTGCTTGATTTCTTTATGGGCGAATGCGGAGGGCGTCCGACGACTCCCATGGAAGTAAAGTCCATGCTGGTACCGCTTACCCACTTGAGGCATCAGGAGGACCCATGATCGTGTTCGCGATATCTCCGTTGGATAAGGATTCGACGGTCACTCTCTTGGACAACGGCAAGGTCCTCTTCGCCGCCGGGGAAGAGCGGTTTACTCGTCAGAAATTGCAGGATGGGTTTCCGTCTCACGCATTACGAGCCGGACTCGCCCATACCGGCATTTCCCTGAAAGATATTGATCAGGTCGCATATCCCTTTTTCGATTCAAAAAGAGAAACCGAATTATTTACCAAGAACCTGCAGGATGAAGCCAATTTCTTGAATTCGGCGCCGTTCACCGGGATGCGGAAGGACATCGAGACGGCCTTAGCGAGAGTGCCCAAGCGCACCGAGTCCATTCCTGGTCTCCTGGACCCGAACGAGACGATGCAAAAGGGCGTGATTCACAGATGGATTTATAGGATGGCGGGGGTTGAAGGAGTCTGGTCCAGACAGGCGGCCAAGCGCGGATCCGTTACGTGGAAGCGCGAAGCTGCGGCCTCTCACAACGCGTGGCAGCAGGAGTTAGAAGCTAACCTGAAAGAGTTGGGGCTTCTTCAGAAACTAAAAAGATACGATCATCATCTGTCTCACGCCGCAGCGGCGTATTTTGCCAGTGGATATGACAGAGCGTTGATTGTGACCCTGGACGGCTATGGATCGGGTCTGGCCGGTTCCATCAGCATTGGCGAAGGACGCCGGTTACGACGCATACACAAGCTGGAATATCCGCACTCGCTCGGGACGTTTTATGAAAGCGTGACGTCCTCGTTGGGATTCAAGCCGAGTCGCCATGAGGGTAAAATTGTCGGTCTGGCGGCTTATGGGGAGCCAAAGATCCTGCTCGATGTCGTCATGAGCCGGTTCGTTGAGGAACCAGGCTCATTCTGTGTTCGCGAAAGCAACAATATCTACTTTTCTCGTTATCTTGCCTCGCTGTTCCCCAAAGTTGACGTCGCGGCCGCGTACCAACGCGCATTGGAAATCGTGGCCACGAACTATATTCGCTATTACGTTGAAACCGCCGGAATCGATACGGTCGTCATGGCCGGGGGGGTCATGGCGAATGTCAAAATGAATCAAAGAATATTCGAGATTCCGGGCATTCGTCGGATTTTCATCTATCCCAATATGGGGGATGGAGGTTGTGGGACAGGTGCAGGTTTTCTTGCTTGCCGTGAGTCGCTCGACGGAGACACTGCCTACAAGTCGGTTTACTATGGACCGGAATATTCCGACGGCGTGATCCAAGAGGAGCTTCAACGCGCAGGGCTTGCTTTCGAGCGCATTGACCCCATTGAACCCAAAGTGGCGGCCTTGATTCACGAAGGTAGCGTCGTGGCACGGTTCAACGGACGGATGGAGTACGGCCCCAGAGCTTTGGGAAATCGATCGATCCTCTATCGGGCGACTGAACCGGAAGTCAACCAATGGTTGAATCAGAGACTAGGACGCACGGAATTTATGCCCTTTGCACCCGCGACGCTCTATGAGGAACGAGACCGTTGTTATCACCACATCGATGGCGCAGAACTCGCCGCCCAATTCATGACCATCACGTTTGATTGCACCGAGTTTATGAAGCGGACCTGTCCGGCCGCTGTGCACGTGGACGGCACCGCTCGGCCGCAGTTAGTCCACCGGGAGACGAACCCGAGCTTCCACACCATACTGACCGAGTATTACCGGTTGAGCGGGATCCCTTCCGTGATCAACACCAGCTTTAACATGCACGAGGAGCCCATCGTGAACTCCCCGGGAGATGCGATTCGGGCCTTTCTGGATGGCAACCTCGACTACCTCGCGATTGGTCGCTATCTCGTGAGGCATCCTTTTTCCCGTAAAAAGGCATCAAGTCCGAACTCGATCTAACTACGGCGCAATATGCGCGACCGGAGCCATCGGGAGACTGATGGCTTCGTTCTTCCCACAGACTCAAGCTGAACATATCGCTATCATGGCTATATCGGGCGACCCTTCGGATCGCATCGTTGTCGGGCATATGATATACGCCTTCACGGTTGGCGGTGAGGAGCGTGAACTACTGAACATTATCCGCTACGGGAACAAGGAGCGCTTTCTCCATGTCATTGTGAGCTTTACCGAAGTCGGAGCGTTTGGCGAAGAAGCCCAACGTTTGGGATTCAGGGTCCTTTCGCTGAACAAGAAAATGGGGAATGACTTTTCTCTTCCCTTTCGCATCGCAAAGCTTATCAGCATGTACGGCGTTCGCGTGATACACGCTAGAGGATGGGCCACATTGGTGGAAGCCGCCTTGGCTTCGAGACTGTCGAGGGTCAGAGGATCAATTTATGCCTTTCATGGACGAACTTACGATGACCTACAGGGACGAAGTATCAAACGCCAGTTGCTCCAGTCGCTCTTTGTGCGGGCTTACGATCGCATCGTTACCTTAAACTCCTTGATGAAAAGGGAGTTCTCGCGCGAATGTCGTCTCAGCGAAGACAAGATCGATGTCATAGCCAACGGGATTGAGTTAGACAGGTTTTCTCCGTCGTCAAATCGCTCCGCGCTGAGGGAAGCACATGGTATTCCGCTTGACAGATTCGTAATCGGGAACGTTGGCCGACTGGATCCTGTCAAGAATCACGAGACTCTGTTACGCGCAGTGTATGGCCTAAAACAACGCGGGAGAAGGCCTTATCTCATCATTGTCGGCGAAGGACCATCCAGAGCAGCGCTCGAGAGCCTGATCGCCAGTCTTGGCCTCGCGGACGACGTTCGTCTTTCCGGATTCAGCAAGCGTATTCCAGAACTTCTAAACTGTATGGATCTTTATGTTCAGTCTTCTTTGTATGAGGGGTCCAGTCATACATTGGTGGAAGCGATGGCCTGCGGTCTTCCCGTCGTGGCGACTGATGTCGGAGGAACTGCCGATCTGTTTGAAGATGGCCGCGAGGGGTTCCGCTTCAAACCTCGTGACGAGAACGCCTTGTTGGAGTTGATCGCCAAGATTCAAGACGATCCCCAACTTCGGAGAACTATGGGTTATCACGCGCGTGACCGTGCACTCAAATTATTCTCTGTCGAAATGATGGTCAAACGTTACGAACAGATCTATCACGAACTTGCAACGCTAAGATAGCTGTACTGTACCGCTGATAATCATCGTTTACGTTTTCCCGAGCATGCGCATCTTCGTCCTATTCTTAACCTATTACGGCTGCGCTATTTACGGGTACTTCAACCCCGTCTTTGGCGTGCTCTTTTTCGTTCACATTACCGTTCTACGGCCCGAGAGCTTGGTATGGGGGAACCTCGTCTTCGGACGGCTTCATCTCATTACCGCCGGTCTGAGCCTAGCGGGTTATCTCATCCATCGGCAGACACTTGAACGACAAAGCGAAATTCAAGGCAAGTATCAAACCAGGTATGTGTTTTTGTTTCTCACATACATCGTTTGGTTGTATGTCGTCACTTTCCTTGCAGAGGCGTCATTCGATCGCAGCCTTGAAAAAGCGCTTGATATGACGAAGATCTTCGCCCTTTGCTTTCTTTTGAGCAAGACACTTACTACGAAAGAACGTTTCGAGCACTATATCTGGGTGACGGCCGTATCATTTGGCCTTTTGGGATTCTGGGGATTTCTACAAGGCGTCTCGGGAAACTTCCGGTTAGACGATTTGTGGCCTGGTGGATCAAGCCAAATTTCCGCCGCGCTGGTTCTCGTCATACCGCTTATACTGGCGCGAGCGATGGATCCACGCCTAGCGAAAATGCTCAAGTTCGTGTTGATCGGCTGCGCGATAGCGATCGTACTGTGCCTGATGTACACTTCATCACGTGGTGGATTCTTAGGGCTTGTAGGGGCGGGCGGAATGTTTTTCCTGTTGATGCGGCAGCGGACAAAGGCGTTGATTTTTGCCGCCGCTGTTGCCGCAGCGGTCATCATATGGCAACCGGCATCCTATCAAGAACGGATCAGCACCATCTTTGTCCCAGAAGAACAGCGGGATGCCTCCTCACAATCGCGAGTTGTTTTGTGGAGTATTGCCTTGCGAATTTGGCAGGATCACATGATCGCGGGTGTTGGCCTGAACAACTTTTCTGCGATAAAAGAAACCTATGTCGACAAGGTTTCAGACCTGGTCCAGGACCCTGTAATGTATGACATCATATTCGGCAAAGAAAGGCTGCCTCACGGCGTCTATACCGGCATGCTGGCGGAATCCGGCCTGGTAGGACTTATGCTATTTTTATGTATTGTCCTGCGCGGCCTTGTTTTTCAAGTGCCTTCCGTTTTCGGCGCTGACGAGCGATTTCGAAACTTGCATTTTCAAATGCGTGGCGCGCAGGCAGGTATTGTCGGATTTCTCATCGCCAGTCTGTTTGCCGATCTCCAATATATTGAGTTCTTCTACGTACACCTATTTTTCGTTGGCGCGCTGCGCGCCTATGCTTATCGGGTTGGTGAGTTGGCACATGAGAATGGAACACCTATCATGACACCTGAATCTCAGACTGTTCTGCAACTCGCGCAAGAACCGAGTTAAAGAGCCTCACTTCCGATTCATCTGCACCTCATTTCAACCTTCTCTACCCTCTACTTCCATCACACCTTGGAACCTCACTAACACAAAGCGATGAGTTGTGACTGACGCTCAAATGTGCATCGGCTGAGAACCAGAGGACGATGTGAGTAAAGTACAGAAAAGATCGCCTATCGCTTCGACAGCGGATGCGGTTCTTTTGGGAACCATATTCCTTATCCTATTGGGTTTTGTTTACACCTGGACAAGAAAAGATGTCTTAGGGATGACATTTATTTTTTACGGGGCTTGTGAACTACTGGGGGTTACGGCATACACAGTCGCTTATTTGGTTCTGAAGGAATCGATCAGGATAAACCTTGCGTTAGTTACCGTTTCTGTCGGAGTCACGATTTTGTCGTCTGAAATCGTGCTGTCGCTTGTCCAGACTGATGTGGATGATCGAGTTTTTGCGGCCCGCTTGGCGGGAGCGAAGTTCGATCAGCGAAGTAAGTTTGAACTCATCGACAATCTCAAGGCGAGCGGTGTCCAGGCGGTTCCTTCTATTACGCCAAGACTATGGGCAGAAGGGAATGCGGGTCGGGTTCACGATGGACAACTTATTCCGCTAAGCGGCTTATCAAAAAGAGTAACGGTCTTTTGCAACGAAGGGGGAGAGTTCGCCACATATGAAAGTGACGAACATGGATTTAATAACCCCATCGGGTTGTACCAGAAGGGGAAAGTCGATGTCGTTCTTATCGGAGATTCTTTCGCGCATGGAGCCTGCGTAAAACAAGGGGAAGACATCGCCTCTCATCTTCGAGCCTATGACATCAGAGCGCTCAATTTGGGCATGGCTGGTAGCGGGCCTTTGATCGAACTGGCGATCTTGACGGAATATGCGGAACCCGTGGCACCTCGCATTGTTCTGTGGATGTATTTCGAGGAAAACGACCAGTACAATCTTGTACGAGAGCAGACATTTCCCTTTTTCCTGCGATACTTGGACCGGCAATTCAAGTTGGGCCTGTTCGACCAGCAGGATAAAATAGATACTTTGCTTTTAGAACCATTTCTTGCCGAGGCTCAAGCTGACGTAGAGTCCGAGGAAGAAGAACGAAGACAGCGGGAGGGAATAAGAGGGCAGAAGTGGGCGAAGATTCTAAGGCTGTACCACTTGCGAACGCGATTGGGGGTGAACAAGCCGGCTTCTCCTCCTTCCACGCCCCCGCCTTCCGATCTGTTCTCTAAAATTCTTGCCGAAGCCAGAAACCGCGCTCTGGCGTGGGGCGGTCGGATGTATTTCGTGTATATTCCCGACTACACCAGATACAATCAGACGCACCGGGACCACGATTCGCTTTTCCACAGAGCCGGGGTCCTGGAGGCTGTTCAGAAACTGGGAATACCTATCATCGATGTTCACGAATTTTTGAGTCATCATCCGGATCCTCTATCTTTATACCCGCTCCGAGTCCATGGACATTTCAACGCACAAGGTTACCGTTTGATAGCCAATTACCTTCAACAGTCCATTGATGAGATAGAAACCCGCTTTTTAGTTCCTCCTGCAAATCCTACCTCTTAGCCTTAAGGCACCTCTGAGTTTCCATCTTTTCACTTCCTGCTCCACCATTCTAGGAGTTGAAAGAGTCAATCCAGCATTGTGTTGCCTCGCGCTGGCTTGCTCGCACAGCTTTCTTGAATTCTGAAAGCGGTCCGGTTTTCTGAGGAAGAGAAGCGTTGAACATCTGCCCGAACTACTACTGAATTCGAAGGTTGATCGGTGCAGAAGGGGGTTGAGTGTCGGTCGAACCTCCGGTGGGTGGTCCAATATAGGAACGAGAGATGACGAGGTTGTCGATAACTTGCTGGCCATCCCACTTAGTAGGATCAGCAGAATTGTGATAGGCGACCAGATTGATTATTCCAATCCCGGAGCAGGTCGTGTCACCGCTTCCTGACCCACAAGTGCGCTGCCCTGTCTCCGAATAGATCTTGACTCCATCAACCCACAATTCTGTCAAGCCATCAGCGACATTTTGCCCAGATCCCAGCTTATAGCGCAGCTCGAACGTGTACCACTTGCTTTTGTTCAACCGAAATACCCGCCGAAAAAGTTTTTGGTCATTTGGATTCTGCAAGGCCAACGATTGGAACGGAAAATAATTTTGATATGTGCCGTTGATAATACAATTGATGCATCCCGGGTAGAATTTGTATTCCCCTGCGTCTCCGTACCGTATCGCAATAGCATCGGCAAACTGAGCGTTGTCGACAGCACTGTAAACACAGCCTTGAGTGTGAAGACCGGCATCATAAGACGCATCAGTCGGGCTGATCATATCGGCCGGATAAAAGTAAAGAATTTTATTATCGTAGACACCGGGAATACCACCACACGTGGCGGTGCCATTGATGTACGTATACTTGTCCGTTTTAGGGTCTCCAGGCCACGTGTAGTCGGCCGTAACATAGTATTGAAAGCGGATATAGATATCCTTCGTGGGCGCCGTGCCATTCGCGTAAGTCCCGCTTGGACCTGGATTACGTATCTGCCCGAACGTCGAGCCGTTGCTTGCGGGCCCTTTACTTGAGTCCCAATTTGCGACCCAGACATGGTCAGGTTGGCTACCGCTTGGCATAGCGCCGCTGGGTTTAACCGGGTATTGTGACGCTGGATTGATCTGCCGC
This sequence comes from Nitrospirota bacterium, assembly GCA_040755395.1. Taxonomy (NCBI): domain Bacteria; kingdom Pseudomonadati; phylum Nitrospirota; species Nitrospirota bacterium. The sequence continues at coordinate 276,315 of JBFMAX010000002.1, read as the reverse complement.
CCTTCTGTGCCCCAGACGAAACCAAATACGCCATTGACGAGTCCCGGATTGATCCAATTCGTCAACCATGGACCATAGTCGGGATTTCCCTGGGAGGTCTTGGTAAAATTCTGCGGGTAATTAAAATCTTCACAGAAAATCACCTCCGGCCTCGCACATAGTTCAGCTTCCGCATACGGCTGATTGGCGCGGAGCGGCGCTGCCGCATTGACGGCCGATGCCGGCAGCAAGCCTACCAGTAGTCCAAGTCCAATCTGGACCACAATCAGTCTAATGGCCCACCGTGATGTCGTAACCATACCTTGATACCTCCTCATCACCAAAGACGTCTGTTCCTCTTACCCTGCTGATCCGCTTCACGCTCGCTTATTATACTTGGTCCCCATCCAGATCAGAACACGCTCTTGCTGACCTCGTTCGAATACGCACTTTCGTTTCCCGCACTGTCATAGGCGGTCACGACAAAATAGTATGTCGTGCCGACCTGCAGCCCGGTAGCCACGTAGTTCGTGACGTTGCCTTGCAACGTTGCGATCGGAGCTCCATAGGCGCCCGGCGCCGTCGCCCGGTAAACCTTATACCCGGCCAAATCGCTCTCCGTGTTGGCGTTCCAGGTCAGGGTAGCCGACGATGTCGCCGGCACGTTGAGGGTCAAGGTCACAGGCACCGTTTGCGGGGTATTCGTTGCGCCGCTGGCCGTAATCGTAATGACGGCGTTGTAGGTGCCAGCAGACAAGCCCGACGTGTTGACACTAACTGTGATCGGATCGGTTTCCGTTGTCGTTGTGCCCGATGTCGTGTTCAACGTCAGCCAGGATGCATTGTCGCTGGCCGTCCAAGTCAGGGTTCCACTACCTGGATTTGTCACGTTCACCGTCTGCGCCGCTGGGTTGGCTGCCCCTTGAGCGGCGGTGAACGAAAGGCTGGTCGGGCTCAAGCCAATCGTCGGAGTCTGAGCGGCACTCACGGTCAGCGTCACAGGCACCGTTTGCGGGGTATTCGTTGCGCCGGTTGCGGCAATCGTAATGGCGGCATTGTAGGTGCCAGCCGCCAAGCCAGATACACTGACGCTTGCTGTCACTGAACCATTTCCGGTTCCGGACGCACGGCTAAGCGTGAGCCACGTCGCATTGTCGCTGACAGTCCAGCTTAATGTCCCGGTTCCGGTGTTGGTGATGCTCAACGCTTGATTGCTTGGATTGGCCCCGCCCTGGGTCGCGGTGAAGCTCAGACTCGCAGGGCTATAGCCGATCGCCGGGGTTGCAGGAGCCGTCACCACCAGGGAGACGGTGACGGTTTGAGGCGTATTGGTGGCGCCCGAGGCTGTGATCGTGATCGGCGCACTGACGGTGCCGGCGCTCAATCCCGCCGTGTTGACACTCACTGTGATCGATCCGTTCCCGGTTCCCGATGCCGGGCTCACGCTTAGCCAGGCTGCGTTCTCAGCCGCGCTCCACGCCAGCGTACCCGATCCCGTGTTGGTGATCGTGATTACCTGATTGCCTGGGTTAGCCCCTCCTTGGACACCGGTGAACGACAGATTCGTTGTGCTCAAACCGATGGTCGGTGTCGGCGCAGCCGTGACCGTCAGTATCACAGGGACCGTCTGCGGTGTATTTGTCGCACCGGTCGCGCTGATCGTAATCGAGGCATTGTAGGTTCCGACCGCGAGTCCGGAGTGATTGACGCCTACGGTGAACGATCCGCTATTTGTTCCGGACGCCGAAGCGGCTCCGTTGAGACTTAACCAATTTGCGCTTGAAACGGCGGTCCAATTCAGCGTCTCGGAACCGGTATTACTGATCGTGACGGTTTGGCCGGCCGGGTTCGAACCGTTTTGAACGGCCGAGAATGAGAGGCTTGCCGGAGTCTTTCCAATAGTAGGACTGGTTGTGGACGGCGGTGGCGATGCAGGAGTGGACAAGGACTGTGGCGACAGAATATCGGCCAAGCTGGGCATTTGAGTCAACAGCTTTTGGAGCGCTCTGCCCGCGAAGCTGTTTCCCGACGAAGAACTGTTAGACGCCGGAGCCGCGGTGGATGCACTCGCGGCCGAGGTCAGGTTTGAACTTGAACCGGTGCTTGTAGACGAGGTCGTCGGCACCGACACGGATGAAGACGTGACCGTCGAGATCGAGATGGAACCGGTCCCGCTTGGGGCGTTTTTCGTGGTTCCTCCAGAAGAAGAAGTCGTTGTCGAGCCTTCCTTTTGCCCGGTTGTGGAACTGTCGCTCGTTGTAGGGCTGACGGGTGAAGTCGTCGGAGCACCTTGAACCGGAGCCGGACTGGACAGTGTCGATGGAGTAGTGGGAACCAGTTGCCTGGCCGACGGGCGGCGGATCAGTTTACGGCCCTTGACAGAACGTTGACCGTGTTTGGGATCAGATGGTTGGATGCTCTTCTGCGGAATCGTCGAAGAAGTCGCAGAGGAAAGGGACTCTGCCGCCGCCGCTCTGTCCGCGACGGTCGCCAATCCGACCAGTGCGCTCACGTTCAGGCCGACAACAGAGTAACTCAAGGCTCCGCTGAGAAGCAACGTCTTGAGCAACTGCATGATTCGATCCTTTGACTGGTGCATCGTATCGCTCCTCCGTCCGATCTGGCTCACCACCACATCATACGCGCCATACGAAAACGCCCGTCCACGGACGGGACGGGCGTGCGCACCAATCGGCAGTCACTCATCCTGGTGGCAGCCAGACCAACCATGGGAACAAGTTCTTCCCGACCCCGGTCTCTTGGCTTTGCGTCCTGTCCTCTCGGACAGTTTGCCTTTGTCACCGCTTCGCTCTATCGCCTGCGACAATCTTCCGGAATGTTTTCTTCCTTCCCTTTCCCTCCTTCTTTGGACGATCCGAATAACCGACCGACCAATCACCCGGGAAGAGAGCAAGAGAAATGCCTAAAAGGTGCTGCTACTGGTTTCAAAATTTGCTACTGTAAAAAGAGAAGTAAATTCATGCATTACGACTCAACCGCGTCTATCCATCTTCTTCTTGTGTAATAGGAGACGATGATCTATCTAGGCCATGGTGTAGGAGGTCATCTGATCCCTGTACACCTCTACATAGACTTTAAAAATTCATCTTAACATGCTTATATTCTTACCATTTCACTTCTCTTTGGAGGCTTGATCTGAACGCAATTCTTTGATTTTCCTGAGGCCCAACCACTGTATGCCTTTTCATCCGGTTGACAGAGAAGAGCCAGGGATGACGCCCTTCCCCCGGACCACACTTTCTTCTATCGAAGCCATTGCTCGAAGAACCTGTCGCTCTTGCGCCGTCCCGGGTGATAGGGCAGGAAAATCTTGCGATGGTTCATGGCCTCACAGGATTTCGAATCAGGGCTAACCCTAATCCGAAATTCTTTCCGACCGTGAGCCTATATTCTCCTCGTTCCTATAGGGTAGAGGCAGCGGTGAGGGGGTTCTTCTCGGACACCACCCTCACCTTGTATCCTCTCCCTCTCGTGAGAGGGAGGGGACCTTTTCGGGAAGCAGGGAAAAGCAGTTTCACCGAGGAAAATTTTTTCGGAGTAGGGCTAACTGTGTTGGCTAACCCGAAATGGCGTCGACCAGTACGGGTCGCGTCCAACATAGATATGATTTCCCAACATGGATCAAACGGCTATTTCGTTGACGGAAAATTCATGTTCTGTCATTCTTCAAGAAATTCTGAACACATAGAGGACGCAATGGGACAAGTCAGGGGTAAGAAGCGAGGGCGACGAATTGCCGTGGTGGGGCTCGGGTATGTGGGGCTCCCGATCGCGGTCGCGTTCGGAAAACATGCGCCGGTCATCGGCTTTGACATCAACCGAGCGAAGATCGCCGAGCTGCGCCGAGGCATCGATCGAACGGGCGAGGTCTCCGCCGATGATCTCCGCTCGGCGCGCGTCCACTACACATACGAGCCGGCGGAATTGAAATCCGCTGATTTCATCATCGTCGCGGTTCCCACTCCGATCAACGAAGCCCATCAGCCCGATCTGACCGCTTTGAAGAAAGCGTCGGAGCTGATCGGAGCCAACCTCTCTCCCGGCACGATCGTGGTTTATGAGTCCACCGTGTATCCGGGCGCGACCGAAGAAGTCTGCCTGCCCATCCTCGAACAATCCTCCGGCCTCAAGTGCGGGATCGATTTCAAACTCGGTTACTCGCCTGAACGGATCAATCCCGGCGACAAGGAACATACCCTCGCCAAGATCGTGAAGGTCGTCTCCGCGCAGGATGACGAATCGCTGGAGATCGTGGCGAACACGTACGCCATGGTGGTCGAAGCCGGCATCCATCGGGCCCCGAGCATCAAAGTCGCCGAGGCGGCGAAGGTGATCGAGAACACCCAGCGCGATCTCAACATCGCCCTCATGAACGAACTGGCTTTGATTTTCCATCGCTTGGGCATCGACACCAAATCCGTCCTGAAAGCGGCCGGAACCAAATGGAATTTCCTCAAATTTTCCCCCGGCCTGGTCGGCGGCCATTGCATCGGCGTCGATCCCTACTATCTGACGACCAAGGCCGAGTCGGTCGGATACCATCCGCAAGTCATTCTGGCAGGCCGCCGGATCAACAACGGCATGGGTAAATTCGTCGCGGAACAGACGATCAAACTCCTGAGTCAACTGGAACGGCCGGTCAAAGCTCTGAAGGTGGCCGTGCTGGGCCTCACCTTCAAAGAAAACGTCGCGGACCTGCGGAACAGCCGGGTCCCGGACATCATCAACGAGTTGCGGGAATACGGTGTCCAGGTCGTTGTGCATGATCCCCTGGCTGAACCGGAAGAGGCGGTGGCTGAATACGGCATCCATCTCGCGTCGTGGGACCGGATCAGACAGGTCGATGGCCTGGTTCTGGCCGTCGCCCATCGCGCCTATACGACGATGACCGTGCGAGAGTTGCTGCAGCCGTTACGGCGGAAGCGCGAGGGCGTCATCATCGACGTCAAAGGGGTCCTTAACACGGACGCTCTGCCGCATTCGCTCCGGTATTGGCGACTGTAGACACCTTGAGGCGCGCGGTGAGTGGGGAGAGCCTCTCGCCCAATCACTTGGCAGGCATCGAACCTGCATAACTTTGTTAGGCAGGGCAGCCTCTGCCGCAGGCCGGAGAACGAACACTCATGGGCAGAATGAATAAGCTGGGTCGGCAGGCGGCGCTTGTGTTGACCATCGCGTCGACAATCGCGGGGTGCTCGATCCTGACCTCGCCGAACGCGAAACGCGGGGACCAGCATTTGGCCGGCGGCAACTGGGAAGAGGCCGCGTTGGCGTACCAGCAGGCGTTAAAAGAGGACCCTTTCGACCTGGGTCTCCAACGCAAGTATGCGCTGGCCCGCGAGCGGGCCGCCGCGCAACATGAACAACGCGGCCGGTCGCTGCTCAAAGAGCGACAGATCGAACAAGCCGTCGAAGAATTTAAACAGGCCCTCTCCATCGAACCTTCCAATCCTGAACATCAGTCCGGATTGGCCGAGGCCCTTCGTCTCAAAGAAGCGCGGGATCAGGCCCGCGAGGCTGAGAAACTGTCGCGGTTGGGGCGAACCGAGGAAGCCCTGGAATACTATGCACGCGCGGTCGAACTCGACCCCGCATTGGGTCAAGCTGTCGAAGGCATCGCGCGAATCAGCGAGGAACAGGAAGCCCAAAAGCAAGACACCGGCCTCAGCCAACCCGTCACCCTGCGCTTTCGGAACGCCGGCTTGAAGGAAGTGCTGGAAGGGGTCGCCAAGGCCGGCGGCATCAACCTTATTTTCGATAAGGACGTCCGCAACGATCCGATCACGATCTCCGTTCAGGACACGCCGTTCGAAGAGGCGATCAATCTGATCCTGAACAGCAACAACCTGTTCGCCCGCCGGGTCGGGCCGCAGTTGCTCTTGATCAGTCCCAATACCAAGCAAAAACAGGAGCAATACCAGGATCTCATGATCCGGACCTTTTACTTGTCCAATGCCAAGGCCAAGGATATGTTGGTCCTGCTCAAGAGCATGCTCGACAGCAAGCGGATGCACGCCAACGAGCAGATGAACGCCATCGTCATTCGCGACCAGCCGGAAAAGCTGCAACTGGCCGAGAAGATCATCCTCGCCAACGACCGCCAGGAACCCGAAGTGTTGTTCGACGTCGAAATCCTGGAAGTCAATCGGACCAAGAATCAAATTTACGGGCTGAACTATCCGAAGCAGGCCGGCATGGGGTTGGTCCCGCCGGGATTCACCGGGGTGCTGGCGGCCGACCCGCAGCAGTTCACCTACCGCCAACTGACCAGCCTGGGCCCGGACAGCTATCTCTTCCGTCTGCCGAGCACAGTCCTGCTGGACTTCTTCAAGCAGCAAACCGACGCCAAGACGTTGGCGGCGCCCAAGATCCGGGTGGTGAACAACAAGAAAGCGGAAATCAACATCGGCGACAAACAACCGATTCTGCTCTCGACCACCAATGTCTTGCCCGGTCAGGCCGCCACCGGCGCCGTCCCGACCACCTCCACCGTGACGTCGATCGAGTTTCGGGACACCGGCGTCAAATTGACCGTCGAGCCGGCCATCCGGCTGGCCAACGAACTGTCGTTGAAGATGAAGATCGAGGTGATTCGTATCGGCGATCAGGTCACGTTGCAACAATCCCCCCTCATCCAGCAATTTCGATTCGGGAACCGGTCCGCGGAGACCATCTTGAATATCAAAGACGGCGAGACGATCGTGCTGGGCGGTCTCATTCAGGAAGAAGACCGCAAGACCCGAACGACGATCCCCTGGATCGGCGACCTTCCGGTGATCGGCGATCTGCTCAGTTCATTCAGGACCGAGCGGGTGACGACGGAAGTCATCCTGACCATTACGCCGCACATCGTTCAGAACATGGTCCCGCCCGGCCCCGAGACCCAGGCCTTTTGGTCCGGGACCGAAACGCTCTACGCCACCGCTCCAATGTTCCCCGGCTACCTCCGGAAAACTTCCGGTCCGCCGGAGCTGAGACGAAACGGAACACTCCACGGCTCTTCGACCGATCAGAATCATCGCAATGGTCAAAACGGAGCGTCCGGGCCGACGGGCCTTCCTTCATCGTCGTCCGCCAAAGATGCGCCGTCGCTTTATTTGAAACCGCCCGACCTGACGGCGCAGGTCGGGCGCGAGCTTCGGTTGGATGTCATGGCCGAGCATCTCCGTGGACTGCAGGAAGGGAAGATCACGCTTCGCTATGACCCTCAGGTGTTGGAGTTTCGGAGAGCCATGGAGGGCGACCTGCTCAAGCAAGGGGAAGGAGGCGGGACAGTGACCGCCGCCGCCGACCCGCGCGAAGGCACGGTCGAGTTGACTCTGCGTCGCCCGACTACGCCGCTTTCCGGGGACGGCCCGCTCGTCATGGTGACGTTCCTGGCCAAGACGCCGGGGGTCTCGCCGCTGCAGGTGGAAATGCCGGGCGTATCCGAGCAGGAACGCGCGGAGGACCGCTCGGCGGTCGGACAGGGAGTGGTCAGAGTACGGTGAAACAGTCCGGCGTCACCCTCATTGAACTGCTGGTCACCCTGACGATCATCATGATTCTGGCCTCCGTGGCCATGCCGTTGAGCCGGGTGTCCGGCAAACGGGTTCGCGAGATCGAACTCCGCCAACACCTGCGCACGATGAGGGCCGCCATCGATACGTTCAAGCTGGAATGGAACCGCGACGGCGACATGCTGATCGGTCCAGCCTGTCTCAAGAACAAACTGACGTGCAAGGACGTGACCAGCGTGTACGGGTACCCCAAATCTCTGGATGTGCTCCTCGGCGTCAAACTCACCGGCCAGGAGGCCACCGTCCGCGGGACGACCATGCGTCGGTACCTGCGGGCCATTCCGGTGGATCCGATCACGGGCAAACCCGACTGGCTGCTGCGGTGCTACCGGGATCCGCCCAATCCGACGTCCTGGTGCGGCGATGACGTGTACGATGTTTCGACACAGAGTCAGGATGTGGCCTTGGATGGAACGAAGTACAGGGATTGGTAAGCAACGGCGGTGGGGGTCCCGCGGCTTTACAATCATCGAGTTGATGATGGTCGTCTCGATCGTGGGCATTCTCGCGACGCTGGCTGTGCCGTCCTATCAAACGGCGGTCCGCAAGGCCAAGGAGGCCGCGCTGCGACAAGACCTCTTTACGCTCCGTGATCTGCTCGATCAGCATCGAGCCGACCAGGGGAAATATCCTGATTCCTTGCAAGCATTGGTCTCGGCGGGTTATCTGCGTCGAATCCCGGCGGACCCGTTCACGGGCTCCACGACGACATGGCAGGAAATCGCCGAGCCGACCGAAGGCGGCGTCTTCGATGTCTACTCCGGCTCCGACCTGATCGGCACGAACGGCGTGCCCTATAACCGGTGGTGACGGCGCACCGACCCACGTGGTTCGGATTCAGTCTTCGTGAGCCTTGGGCTCACCCTGTTTGATCCGAAAACCCCCTCCCCGAGACCCTCCCCCTTGAAGGGGGAGGGAAGGGTGGGGGTGAAGCTGACGGCTGTTATCTCTACACAGCATGAACCATTCATCCGACAACCAGACTCACGTCGTGAAAAGAGCGGCGCCCTGGGCGTTTCTGATCCCGGCCCTGTGGTTGTGTGTCGGCTGCGCCGAACTGGAACCGATGGTCGAGCCGGAGGTGGCCGATCTGCAACTCACCATCGACGCGCTCAAGACGGCGATGCGTGACGCCCAACGCACGATCACCGACCTGCGCGGCGAGCTCGAGGCGCGTCGAAAAGAACTCGGGGAGGCCCAGGTCGCGCGGGCCCAACTCGAAGGCAAGTTGCGTGAAACCGAACGGCGGCTGGCCGAAGCGAAACACGTCATCGACCTCCAACGGGAGGAGTTGGCGGCTGCGCGCAACGAACGGGAACGGATCGCCCGCACCGGCCAGCAGCTCCAGGCGCAACTTCGACACCTGCAACGGCAGCTCGCTCAGCACAGCAAACTTCTGCAAGAGTCGGGGGAGGCGGCGCCGGCTGCGGCGCCGCGCAAAGCGTCGCGGAGTCCCGTGCGCGCGGAGCACGCGAGCCTGCCCGCGGTTGCGGAACCGTACGGGACCCCTATCCCGAACGTCTCGACGGCCGAGGCCGACAACGGCACCGGGCGCGCGGCTGAATCCGAACTCCTGGCGCCGCCGCGAACCGTGACGGTCAAAGCGGGAGATACGCTCTGGAGCCTGTCCAAACGGTATCGGGTCAGCCTGGCGGAGCTACGGGCCCTTAACAACTTACGGGATAACCGCATCGAACCCGGTCAGGCCCTGTGGCTCCCCGACGCTCGACCGGCGACTGTCCCAGGAACTCGGAAGGACGGCGTGCAGGCGCCGTAGCACCCTATGCCGCTTCGGGACACCCCCACCAGATTTGCTCAGAGTGATCCATGCCCACATTCGTGTATAGGGTAGCCCGCCCGGACGGCACGACCTCGCATGGCCAGATGGACGGAGAGAGCGAAGGCGCCGTCCGGGCGAAACTGGAAAGCCAAGGGCTCCTCGTCTTCAAGCTCCAGCGCCAAGGCGCGGCCGGCGCGCTGCCCGTCGGTCTCAAGCACAGTTGGGGCAAGCTTCCGCTCCAGGAATTCTTGATTTTTAATCAAGAGCTGCTCGCCTTGGTCAAGGCCGGCCTGCCGATCCTCAAAATCTGGGATCTGCTTATCGAGCGGGCCAGGCATGCGGGGTTTCAGAGCGTCCTTCGGGCTGTGCGCCAGGACATCCGCGGCGGTGCGTCCGCATCGGACGCGCTGGCCAAGCATCCGCAGCATTTTCCGGAACTCTATGTCGCGACGGTGCGGGCCGGCGAGCAATCCGGTAATCTGCCCGAGGTCCTCCGCCGGTACATCGTCTATCTCAAGCTGATGCTGGGCCTGCGCCAGAAGGTGACGAAGGCGCTGGCGTATCCGGCGTTTCTCATCGTCATCGGCATCGCCGTGGTCGGATTTCTCCTCGCCTACGTGATGCCGACGTTCGTCGCCGTCTACGGCGAATCGGCGAGATCCCTGCCTCCGGCCACCCAGGCTCTGATCGAACTGGTGCAGACCGGTCAAGCCAACGCGATTCCGTTCCTCATCGCGCTCGCCGTGTCGGCGACCGCCCTGCGCGCCTGGTACCAGACGCAGACCGGCCGCCGGACGGTGGATCGTTGGCTGTTGCACCTGCCCCTGCTCGGTCAGATTTTCATCGAGCACCATACGATTCAGCTCGCGCGCACGCTGGCCACCGTGCTGGCCGGAGGAACGCCGTTGGTGGATGCGCTGCAGATCTCGCGGGGCGCGGTGTCGAACCGGTTCATCTCCGAAGGCCTGGCGACGGCGGTGGGGCAGATCCGCGAGGGATCGACCTTGGCGGCGGCGCTGGAGGCCCCAAAGATTCTGCCTAAGTTGGCGATTGAAATGCTGTCGGTGGGGGAGGAGACCGGTTCGCTGGAGGCGATGCTCAGGGACGTGGCCGAATTTTACGAAGGGAATCTCGATCTCAGGCTGACTCAGCTCACGACCTGGATCGAACCGGTGCTGCTGCTGGTCATGGGAGTCCTGGTCGGGATCATCGTGATCGTCATGTACCTGCCGGTCTTCCAAATGGCCGGGACCGTGCAGTAAGTATGCGCCTGTTTGGGCTCTTGACTGTTCGCTACCGGCTATTCGCTTTTCGCTATTAGCTCTAAGCTGTTTTTATAGGAGAGCGTCCATGCGACGAAGTCTGGAACGACCATCGTTGTCCGACATTCTGATCGGACAGGGCGCGTTGACCCGTTCGGTCCTCGACCAGGCGGTGAGCCGGTTCGGCGATACCCCGGCAACCCTGGGCACTGCGTTGGTCAACGAAGGTCTGATCACGGAGGAGCAACTGGCCCGCGCGCTGGCCGCGCAGTACGGTCTGCCGTACGATCCCCTCGTCGAGTTTCGCGTCGATCCGCGATTCTTCCAGAGCATCTCGGTCAAGCTGATGCAGCGGCATCCGTTCGTGCCGATCATCGAACGGGACGGCGTGCTCACGGTCGCCATTCCTGATCCGCACAACCTGCTGGCCCTGGACGAGCTCGAGTTGATTCTCAACAGGCCGCTGCGCCTGATCGTCAGTCCGCGCGGCGCGATCCTGAACGCGCTGGAGCACAGCGAGGGGTCCAGTCAGGCTCTCCGGGAATTGGAAGCGGAATATCGTTCGGTCCTGGTCAAAGAGGACGATCGGGGAGAGGAGGTCCTGACCGTCGAGCAGGCCGGCGAAGACCAGAGTCCCGCCGTCAAACTCATCGATACGATCCTCCTGACCGCGCTGCAACGTCGGGCGAGCGACATCCACGTCGAAGCGGCCGACCGCGCCACCCGGGTGAAGTTCCGAGTGGACGGCATCCTCGTGCCGGCCATGGAACCCTTGGACATCAAGCTGCATGCGCCGCTGGTCTCCCGTCTCAAAGTCATGTCGGACCTGGACATCGCCGAACGGCGCGTGCCCCAGGACGGCAGCTTCCGCGTGCGAATGGACCGCAAGACGGTCGACTTCCGCGTCTCCATTCTCCCCAGCGTGTTCGGCGAATCGGTCGTCATCCGGATCCTGGATCGGGAAGCGATCACTTCCGGAGTGTCCGCCTTGCGGCTGGACCGGCTGGGGTTCAACCCGGAGGATCTCAGGCGGTTCCGCCGGGCGACCGCCAGACCGTACGGCATGGTGCTGGTGACCGGACCGACGGGCAGCGGCAAGACCACGACGCTGTATGCGGCCATCAGCGAGATGAACACCCAGGAGGATAAATTGATCACGATCGAGGACCCGGTCGAATACCAACTGCCGGGCGTCGTACAGATTCCGGTCAATGAAAAAAAAGGGGTGACTTTCGCGCGCGGTCTCCGGTCGATTCTCCGTCACGACCCGGACAAAATCATGGTGGGGGAGATCCGGGATCCGGAAACGGCTCAAATCGCCATTCAGTCGGCCCTCACCGGGCACTTGGTGCTGACCACCGTCCACGCCAACAACGTGTTCGACGTCATCGGCCGGTTTACCTCGATGGGAATCGATCCTTACAATTTCCTGTCCGCGCTCAACTGCGTGCTGGCCCAGCGGCTCGTCCGGATCATCTGCCCGTCCTGTCGCGAACAGATCACATTGGACAAAGCGTTGGCCGAAGAGTCCGGACTGGATTACAACCAATACAAGGAGACGCCCTTCTACCAGGGGCGAGGGTGCCACGACTGCCACGGCACGGGATACCGCGGCAGAAAGTGCATCACGGAGTTTCTGAATCTGACCGACGAAATCAAGGAAATGATCATGGCGGACCGGCCGATCTCCGAGATCCGGTATCGGGCGGTGACGGACGGCATGATCACGCTGCGACAGTCGGCGCTCAAAAAAGTCTTTCACGGGGAAACCACGCTGAAGGAAATCAATCGCGTCACCTTCAGCGAGGAGGGTTGACGATGTGGCCGTGGATGGCCGGCCGGCCTCGACACTGCCTGCGCATCGGGGCCCGGGGGCTCGTTTGGGCGGAAGCCCGCCGGGACTGGAAAGGACGGACCCGCCATCGTTGCGCGGTGACGGAGCTGGCTCCGGGGTTGATTCGAGTCTCGCCGGTGGACGTGAATATCGCCGACGCGACGGCGCTGGAAGCGCGCCTCCGCGGCCTGATCGGGCCTGAACGCCAACTCCGTGTCGCCGGACGCACCTTGGTCCGGCAGATCCCGCTGCCCATCGCGCTCATTCTGCCCGATCTGTGCGTCAGAGCCGTCGTCTTTCAATTGGATCAACTCCCGGCTCGGACCGAGGAACGCGAGGCGTTGATTCGCTGGCGAGTCGGCCAGGAGCAACTCGTGCCGCTGGCCGAGGCCAAAGTCGTCTCGCAAGTGCTGTCCCTCGGTCGGCCGGCCAAGGGCCCGCACACCGTCCTGGCGGTCGTCGTCCAAGAAGCGGTCCTCGCGCAATACGAAGCGGTCTGCGAATCAGCCGGGTTGATTCCCTTGGAGGTGGATATCGTCAGCTTCCGCCTCTTCAATCTCTGGGCGTCGGCGACGGGTTGGTCCGGAGCATCGGCCGGAGATCTCATGTGGCTGAATGTGGCGGACGGCGGTCTGACGCTGTTTCTGTTCCACGATGGACGCCTGGCGTTCCTCCGCACCAAACTGCATGGCGCGTCCGGGTCGTCCGAAGACGGCTCCAACGCCGGGCCTGAAGAGCAGAGCCGCAAGGTGATCGACGAATGCCTGGCCTCGATCCAGGCCTGCCGGGAACGCTATCCTCGGTTGGCGTTGAAACGACTGGTGTTCGCCGCCGACGATCCTGACCCGGAGCTGCCGGACATGCTCGCGCAGGAATTGGACCTGACGGTCCAGCCGCTGAACTGGAGCCAGATCCAACGAGCCGGGTGGAAGCCGGCCGGCAAGGTCACGGATGCGGTCGCCATGCCCGCGATCGCGGGTGTCCTGTCACCGTCGTGATGCATCTCTGTTCACGCAGCAGCATGAGCATGCGAAGAACGACTGGCTCAGAGCTGTTCGCTGCTTTCTGCTCGCTGTGCTCTAACCGGAGGGAAAACGCGTGCAGCGGGTGACGCACATTCTACTCAGACATCGCGGGCGTCGTCCGAGGTCGAATCCGTTCCGGATCAATCTCAGCAGCCGGTTTCGCTGGTATGCCAAGCCGGCGCGGCTCGGGCTCATCGTGCTCGTCGTCGTCGCCGCCGCCGCAACGGTCTGGGATCTGGGGCAGATCTGGACCGCTCATGGCGAGGCCAACGACATCGCCGTTGCCTTGCAGCGGGTCAGAGAACAGGACCGGGCGTTCGTGGCCGAATCGGCCAAGGAAGGCATCGATCTCTCCGACGCGGCGCTCCAGCGACTGCCCGGCGAGGTGGCGCTGGCCAATCAGCTCCTGGAGAAACGCGTGTTCTCCTGGACCCGTTTCCTCACGGAACTGGAGCAGGCCATTCCGTCTCGCCTCGCGATCAACAGCATCAGGCTCGACCCCAACAGCTCGATCATCCGGTTGAACGGCGCCGCCTTCAGCCTCGAGGACGTCACGGCGCTCGCCGTCGCGCTGCAGGATCACCCGACGTTCAAAGATCCGGTGTTGGGACAGCACCGGGATGCCGGCAACGGATTGGTCGAGTTCGACCTGACGCTACGCTATCGACCCCAACGGATGTGAATCGCCCAATGGACGCGCTCGTTCGCCTGCTGCGCCAACCGTACGGACCGCTCCTCCCGTGGTTCGGGCTGGCCGGCCTCCTGACCACGGTCTATCTGATCGTGCACACGACGTTCCTGGCCTCGGCCGAGGAGCAACGGACGGCCGTGCAAGCCGAGTGGACCGCCGCTCGGCAGCGGCTCGTCCAGCACATGGAAGCGAAGAAGGTCCGCCAGGACGTCGACCAGGTGATGGCCGTGCTGCTGGCTGAACGGGATTTCGCGCCGCTGGCCCTCGGCGTGACGGAAGAAGCCAAGCGGGACAACGTGACGCTCCCGGCGCTGTCCTATCGAACCGAGGCCACCGGCGTGCCCGGCACGACCAAGGCGGTTCTGCAGGGATCGGTGAGCGGCCGGTACGAAGATCTGCGCCGCTTCATTTACAACCTGGAGACGGCGGAAGAGTTGCTGTTCATCGAAGATTTGGATCTGGTCCGGTCAGGCGACAGTCAGGATGAACGGCTGACGTTCAACATCAAGATCGCGACCTATCTCAGAGGGGAGGCGGGCCGCGTCGCCGCGCCCTGAACCGGATGAGCCTCGGCCACCGGCACCAACTGCTGCTCCTTGGGGTCCTTTGCTCGATCTGGGCGGGGCTTGCCCTGTGGCGCGCGACCGAGTGGGAAGAGCCGGCTCACGCCCCGCTGACCAACGTCTCGGGAACGGTCTCCGGTCAACCGGCGCCGACCCGGCGGGCCGGAACCGGCCTGCATGTCAATCTGGATCTTCTCGCGGCCAGTCGGACCTTGCGGGAGGCCACGTTCACGACCCCCCGGAACATCTTTGCGCCGCCCCGCGCGGATGCCGCCCCGGCGATGAACGCCGCCCAGCCGTTGCCGTCGGATCCGGATCAGACATCGCCGGAGGCCTTGCAACAGCAGGCGGCCTCGGCTGAATTGGCCCGGTTCCGTTACCTGGGCTACATGCAACTGGGCGACGCCCGGCGCATACGGGAAATAGCGTTGCTCGTCAAACAGGAAGAGGTGCACGTCGTCAAGGCCGGCGAAACCATTGAGGATCGGTTTCTGGTCAAGACCATCACGCCGGACGGTGTGACCCTCCAGGAGACGGGCTCGCGCGTCGAGCAGATCGTGCCCCTGGCGCAGGAGCCGCAGCAGCCTCCGCCACCTCAACAATAAAAATAAATAGGCGCAGCATGACCAACGTCCGGTCGGATTGTCTCGCCAACACGCGGGGAGCGACGTACCTCCTGGCCATGTTCTCGGTCGTGCTGATCGGCATCTCGCTCTCCGTTGCGGCCAAGCAATGGAAGATCATGGTGCAGCGGGAACTGGAAGCCGATCTCCTGGCCAAGGGCATCGAGATTCAGAACGCCCTCGCTCTCTATTCCGCCAAGATGAAAGCCGGCCGCGTGATCCCGGGCGAGGTGTACCCTAATTCCTTGGCCGACCTGACCCGACAACCCAAGCCCGTCCTGCGGAAAGTCTACCTGGACCCTGTGGGAAGGGGAGAATGGGAGCTGGTCCGCGCGCCGACCGGCGGGATTATGGGCGTACGGAGCCGGAGCAAGGCCAAGCCGCTCAGGAAGCACGACTTTCCTCTCGCGGTGCGACACTTCGAGGGGCTGCCGACCTACCATGATTGGGTGTTTCAATATCCGAGTCCCTCCGCAGGCTCGCTCGTCCCGCTCCAACCCGGCATCGTGCCGAACCCGGCTGCCGTTCCTCAGCCGCAACCGCCGCCGTCGACTCCGGCTCCATCCGGCTAGCGCACCCTTGAACGGAACCTTGACGGCGTTCAAGAGGGGAGGGTATTCTCCCTTCGCATTGCGCGCGATCAGCCGAAGACTGAGCGGCCGATCACCGTGCATGAGCCGACTTCTCGAGTCCCGGAGGAACAATGGAAACACCGGCTGCCGCAACCGATCAGGAGATCGCCCCGAAGTCACCGGAAGACTATGTCGCGGAATTGGTCCACAAGGCCAGGGCGGCGGCCGGGCGGTTGGCGACCTTGTCGACCGACGCGAAGAACCGAGCCCTGACGGCCATGGCCGAAGCCCTGGAAATGAAGGCCGAGGAGATCCTGGCAGCCAATGAGAAGGACCTCGACGCCTTCGACCCGGCGCCGGAGCGGAAGGCCATGGCCGATCGCCTCCGGTTGACGCCCGAACGGATCGCCGAGATGGCGGCCGGCATTCGCGAGATCGTCAAGCTGCCGGACCCCCTCGGCGAAGTCCCCAAGATGTGGCTGCGACCCAACGGGATGCAAGTGGGACGGGTCCGCGTCCCCATCGGAGTCATCGGCATCATTTACGAAGCCCGTCCGAACGTCACGGCCGACTCCGCCGCGCTCTGCCTCAAGTCCGGGAACGTCTGCGTGCTCCGCGGAGGATCGGAAGCGATCCACTCGAACACGGCGATCGCGGCGATTCTCGCCGAAGCGGCGGAGAAGGAAGGCGTGCCGGCCGGCGCCGTTTCGTTCGTCGATCGGCCGGATCGGGAGATCGCGGTGGCGCTGCTCAAACAGGACCGGTACATCGACCTGATCATCCCGCGCGGCGGGGAGTCGCTGATGCAGACCGTCCGCGAGCACTCGACGATCCCAGTCATCAAGCACGACAAGGGAGTCTGCCACATTTACGTGGATGCGGACGCCGATCTGGCTCTGGCCGAGCGGATCTGCTTCAACGCCAAGGTCCAGCGGCCGTCCACCTGCAATGCGATGGAGACGCTCCTGGTCCATCAAACCAGCGCACGGGCGCTGTTGCCCGGCCTGATCCCCAAACTCCAAGCCGCGAAGGTGGACGTGCGGGGCTGTCCCAAGACCTGCCAGCTCGTTCCGGAAGCCACGCCGGCCGGAGACGACGACTACGGCAAAGAGTTTCTCGATCTCATCCTGGCGGTCAAAGTCGTGAAGAATATGGATGAGGCGATGGACCATATCGCGAAGTACGGCTCGCGCCACACGGAAGCGATCATCACCACCGATTACAGCCGGGCGATGCGGTTCCTCCGGGAGGTCGATGCCGGCGCGGTCTTGGTCAACGCCTCCACGCGACTCAACGACGGCTACCAATTCGGGCTCGGCGCGGAGATCGGCATCAGCAGCTCCCGCATTCACGCGCGCGGCCCGATGGGGCTGGAAGAGTTGACCTGCTTTAAGTTCATCGTGTTGGGAAGCGGTCAGATCAGAGAGTGACGGGTTCAGTGGACGCCGTGGTTCATGCCGCCCTTTCACGTCCCGGCAACGTCACTTTTCCCGCGAATCTCCCCTACGTTCAGGATCTCGCCGCGGCCGGCGGGCGCTACGGCCGGCGGCCGAGCGGGCACCTGATCTTCTACGAGCGAGCCGGACGCCGGTTTCTCGCAACCGATCCGGACGGCAACCCGCTGCATGAATGCGAGTGGGAGATCACGTCGGCGGGCAACGCGCGGCTCGTCCGCGCGCGGTTCCAACTCGATTGGGGCCAATGGGTGGGCCTGAAGCCGGCCGGCCTCGTGCACGCCACGACCCTCGATCTCTCCCGCAAACCGGGCTGGGAACGACTGAAAGCGGACGATCTGCGTCAGATGGCCGCGCAGGCGATGGGCGTCCCGCTCGAGGAAGTCCGTTTTTTCTACGGGGACGACGACCTGGTCATCGATACGCGCGGCCTGGCGACCATCCGGCACAAAAAAGACGCCTTCTACGTACTGGACGGCGGCGGTTTCGAACGGGCCCGGTTCATGTCCTGCATGGGCGCGATGCACTGGGACCGGATCGATTTTCTGCCCGTGGTCGAACTGTTTCAATCCCTGCTGCCCGGAACCGGATCCGCCGCGTTCGAGTTCATCCGCGGACTGTACGACGATCAGAATGAGGGCCGGCCGAATCCGCTGGCGCTCCGCTACCGCGGGATTCCGACCTATCCATCCGAGGCCGCGTTCCGGTTGTTCAGCGGATTTTTTACGCCGACCGCGCCCGGCGGGCAAGACCCCTTCCCGATTTTTATGAACCCGTCGCGATCACATGAGGTCGCATGGCTGCCGGCGCCGGACCCGCCGCGGCGCTATTTCGACTCCGCGCGTCAGCTCTGCGTCACCATCAAAGGCGAGACCATCCAAAAGGTCACGGTCGCCGACGATCCAACGGGACTCCCGTACGTCAAGCCTCCGCCGCGCGGCCTCGCGCCCTACGCCCGGAGCGCCGAGGTGTCGAACGGGGTGCTGGTCCTGCGCGACGGCGAGCGCCGGGCCACGTTCCCGCTCAATTCCGCCTGGGGAGCCATCCGCGACTGCTCTCAGCCTCCAGGAGTGGGGACGGCACCCTGGGGATGGAGGGACCTCTTCCAGGGGTCTCCGCCGACGGTTTCCGCCGCCGAGGCGTTCGGCTCGGTGTTGCTCTATCCGGACGACGAGACGGAAATCGACGAAGCGGCGTCGCAGCCGTTTGTTGCCGATTTCCTGCAGGACCTCGCCGAAGACGCTCAGCCGCTCGCATCCCGTCTCGCCCACGCCGCCGCCGTTTTGATCGACAACTTCGACGCCGGTCTCGGCGCCTGCATCAAGCCGGACCGAGCGCGAAACTATACCGTGCTGTACCGCCGTCCGGCGCTGGCTCAGAAGCACGCCCAGCTCCTGTGGAACCACGCGGCTTCGGCCGGCCGGCAGTGGGAAGCCGTCAAACGGGTCGCTTTCTTCCCCGCGGAGGCCTGCCGCAAGGCGGCGTACTCCAAGCAGTATGACATGATCTATCACTGGGTGCCCTTTTCCGACTTCGACCACCCCGACGCGCTTCGCGACGCGATCCGCGGTCTTGCAGGCGCGCTCACCCCCGGCGGGCTGGCATTCGTGGCGGGGCCGCCGATATTGGGTCATCTCGCGAGGGCCTATGCGCTTGAACTGCTTCAGGAGGAACCGGTAGAAACCCTGCCGACGTTCCGGATGCACCGGACCATTCTCCCGAAGGCTCGCCTCAAACCGGGCTTGACCCTGGTGCAGACGAGAAAAGGCTAGCTCCGGCCTTGACAGCCTCCGGCCGAACCCGATAAGATGCGCTCACCTTTAACGCTCATCCAGTGAGGTGAGCAAGGAGTGCGGCCCATGAGGATCGGCCCGGCGGGTCTTACCCGACCGACAACCACCTTCTCATCGCTCGTCGATGGGAAGGTTTTTTTATGCCCGGAAACCGCATGACGACGGGCGCGCGGACGGACAAACCGCAGGAGCGGCCGGTCATGGACGCGGGCGATATCGCGCGCGCCCTCACCCGCATCGCCCACGAAATTCTCGAACGGAACAAAGGCACCAAGGAACTGGCGCTGGTCGGTATCCGCACCGGTGGCGTGCATCTCGCGCACCGCCTGGCCCGACGCATTCTCGACATCGAAGGCGCGCAGGTGCCGATCGGGGAACTCGACATCACCCTGTATCGGGACGATCTCGCCCTGCGCAAGGATCAGCCGGTGCTGCGGAAGACGTCCGTGCCGTTCAACATCTCAGACCTGAAGATCGTCCTGGTCGATGACGTCCTGTTCACCGGGCGCACGACCCGCGCCGCCATGGACGGCTTGATCGACCTGGGCCGGCCGGCTGAGATTCAACTGGCCGTGCTCGTCGACCGCGGGCACCGGCAACTGCCGATCAAGGCCAACTACATCGGCAAGAACATTCCCACGTCGCGGGACGAAATCGTCAAGGTGCTGCTCGAAGAAGAAGGGGAAGAGGACCGAGTGGTCATCCTGAAGGCGTAAACGGAGGGAGCCGTGAGCCTCAAGCGCAAAGACCTGCTCAGCCTCGCGACGTTGTCCGTCGACGAGATCATGCTCATCCTGGAAACGGCCGATTCCTTCAAAGAGGTGACCGGACGGGAAATCAAAAAGGTCCCGGCGCTCCGGGGCAAGACCGTCGTGAACCTGTTTTTCGAGCCCAGCACCAGGACCCGCACCTCCTTCGAGTTGGCCGCGAAGCGTCTCAGCGCGGATGTGATCAATTTCTCGCCCTCCGCCAGCAGCGTGGTCAAAGGCGAGACGCTGCTCGACACGGCGCGCAACATCGAAGCGATGCAGGCGGACATCATCGTCCTGCGCCACCAGGCCGCCGGCGCGGCGGAAACCCTGGCGCGCAGCGTCAAGTCCTCCGTCATCAACGCCGGCGACGGGTGGCATGAACACCCGACGCAGGCGCTGCTCGACCTCTACACGATTCGCGAGCGAAAACTGCCGTTCAAGGGGCTGCGCGTGGCGATCGTCGGCGACGTGACCCATAGCCGGGTGGCGCGGTCGAACATCTATGCTTTGACCAAGCTGGGCGCGGAGGTCCGAGTCGTCGGCCCGCCGACGATGCTTCCTCCCGCCGTGGACCGGATGGGCGCCCGCGTCTACTACAACCTGGAAGAGGCCTTGCGCGGCGTGCAGGTGATCATGATGCTTCGCCTGCAATTGGAACGGCAGGGCCGGGCCCTGTTTCCCACGATCCGGGAATACTCGCGCCTGTACGGGCTCACGGCCGAACGGGTGAAGTTGGCCGAGCCGGGCGCCATCGTCATGCATCCGGGCCCGATCAATCGGGGCGTGGAGATCGCGCCGGAGGTCGCGGACAGCCTGTCCTCGGTGATTCTGGACCAGGTCGCCAACGGCGTGGCCGTGCGCATGGGCATCCTGTATCTGATGTCGGGAGCGAACTGAAAAAGATGTCATCTGTTGATCTGACGATCTGCTGATTTGTCGATTGGATGATTTCAATCCCATAATTCAGCAGATCATCAGATCAACAGATCGTTAGATAGATCTTTCAGCAGCGCGAGTGAAGCGTGACGATTCTGATCAAAAACGGGCACGTCATCGATCCGGGACGGGTGAACGGCGTGGCGGACATCCTGATCGAAGAGGGGAAAATCGCCGCCGTCGGGCGACACCTCTCCGCTCCGCGGTCCGCGACGGTCCTCGACGCGACGGGCCGCTTGGTCCTGCCGGGGTTTGTGGATCTCCACGTCCATCTGCGGGAACCGGGGTTCGAATATAAGGAAACGATCGAAACCGGAACGGCCGCGGCCGTCGCTGGCGGCTTCACGTCCGTGTGCTGCATGCCCAACACCGATCCGGTCAACGACAACCAGTCGATCACGGAATTCATCCTGGAGCGGGCGCAGGCGGCGGGGAATGCGCAGGTGTTCCCGATCGGCGCGATCACCAAAGGGTCCGAAGGAACAGAATTGGCGGAGATCGGCGATTTGCGGCGGGCCGGCTGCGTGGCCATCTCCGACGACGGTCGGCCGGTCATGAACAGCCTGATCATGCGCCGGGCGATGGAATACGCGCTGGCGTTCGATCTGCCGGTGGTGGACCATTGCGAAGACCTACACCTTGCGGAAGGCGGCTGCATGAACGAAGGCCTCGTGTCCACGGAGTTGGGCCTGCCCGGCATTCCCGCAGCAGCGGAGGACATCATGGTCGCCCGCAACCTGGCTCTCGCGGAGTTGACCGGGGCGCGGCTGCATCTGGCACACATCAGCACGGAGGGGTCGGTGGGCATGGTCCGCGAGGCGAAGGCACGCGGGATCCGGGTGACCGCGGAAGCCTGCCCACATCACTTTTCGCTGACGGAAGAAGTCTGCCGCGGCTACAACACCCATGCGAAGATGAATCCTCCGCTGCGGACCTGGCGGGACGTGCAGGCCGTCAAAGAGGGCCTGCGGGACGGCACCATCGACGTGATCGCCACGGATCATGCGCCGCATGCGCCGCAGGAAAAGCAGCAGGAGTTCGCGGAGGCGCCGTTCGGAATCGTCGGCCTCGAAACCGCGCTGCCGTTGACGTTGGCGTTGGTGGAGGAGGGCGTGCTGACGCTGGACGCTGCCGTCGCCAAGTTGACCGTGGCGCCGGCCAAGGCGTTCGGGCTGGCCAAAGGCACGTTGGCGCCGGGCGCCGATGCGGATGTCACCCTTGTCGATCCGCAGGCCCAATGGGAAGTCGATCCGACCCGCTTCCGCTCGAAAAGCCGGAACACGCCCTTCGCCGGGTGGAAGGTGAAAGGCCGGGTGACCACGACGCTGGTCAACGGACGCGTGGTCTACGAACTGAAGCCCGTGGAGCCAGAGGCGCGGTGAGCCGTGGGTTGCGCTGGAGCCTGGTCGCCTGCCTGACCCTGGAATTCACGGCATTGGGTGTCTGGACGGGCGGCCTCGTCGTGCTGGTCGCAGCGGTGATTCCGTCCGTCTTCAATACCTTCGGCGGGCAGGATGTCGGCGGTTTATTTTTGACCCGCTCGTTCGAAGGGTATAATCGCCTGGTGCTCGTCGCCATCGCGGTCTTGATGGTAGGAGCCGGCTGGCGGACGTGGATCGGGCGACAGGGAGTGCCCGTTCTCTCCGCCACCTGCGCCGAATGGGTGCTGCTGGGCACAATGGCGTCGGTCGCCGCCGTGATCGTGTTCGGGCTGCATCCCAAGGCTGCGGCCTTACAGGCGCAAGCCTTCGCGGCTCAAGGCGAAGAGGCGCGCAAGGCGGCGTTTGCCGCCTTCTTCCGGTTGCATTGGCCGGTGCGCATCCTGTACCTGTTAAACCTGGGATTAGGGATCGTGCTGATAACCGTGAAAGTGCGGAGCTGGCTCCGCCCGCAGGGGAACGCGTGATGAAGAAAGCCGTGCTGGCATTGGCCGACGGAACCATCTTTGAGGGCCGCGCCTTGGGCTATGAGGGCGAAACCGTCGGGGAAGTCGTGTTTAACACGGCCATGACCGGCTATCAGGAGATCCTGACCGATCCTTCGTACAAAGGCCAGATCATCACCATGACCTGCCCGCATATCGGGAACTACGGCGTGGCGCCGGAGGATGTGGAGTCTCGGCGCGTTTGGGGAGAGGGCTTTATCGTCCATGAGGCCAGCACGCTGGCGAGCAACTGGCGAAGCCGGGCCACGCTGCACGAGTATCTTCGCGAGGCGTGTATCGTCGGGATCGAAGGGATCGACACCCGATCCCTGACCCGGCACCTCCGTGAGCATGGCTCGCAGCAGGGCCTGATCTCTCACGTGGACTTGGACCCTCGACGGGCGGTCGAAAAAGCCGGGACCGCACCGAGTATTATCGGACGAGACCTGGTCGCGGAAGTGACCTGTCGCGAGCCCTATGACTGGACGGAGGGATCCGGCCCGTGGGCGCCCAACCCGGCCGGCAACGGGCAGGTTGCGGGTAGCGGGAGCCCGGTGCCGCGGAACAGACCGTGGCGCGTGGTCGCCTATGATTTCGGGGTCAAGCGGAACATTTTGCGGCGGCTCGTCGATGTGGGCTGCGCCGTGACGGTCGTGCCGGCCTCGACTCCGGCTCAGGCCGTGCTGGCGATGAAGCCCGACGGTGTCGTGCTGTCCAACGGTCCGGGCGATCCGGAAGGGGTACCCTACGCGATCGAAGCGGTCGGGCATCTGATCGGCCGGGTCCCGCTGTTCGGCATCTGCCTCGGTCACCAACTTCTCGGCTTGGCCCTCGGCCTGCGCACCTACAAGCTGAAGTTCGGACACCACGGCGCCAACCACCCGGTGATGGACCTGCGAACCAAAAAGGTCGAGATCACGTCGCAGAACCACAACTTCGCCGTCCAGATCCCGCACGGCACGGATCCCGTTCCCGCTCAGCCGCCGATCGTGGAGACGACCTGCGGGCGGGCGGCGATCACGCATCTCAGTCTGAACGACCGGTCCATCGAAGGACTCGTGTGTCTGGATCAGCCGGCCTTTTCCGTGCAATATCATCCCGAGGCGTCTCCTGGCCCTCATGATTCGGCCTATCTGTTCGAAGAATTCGTGCATCTGATGGAGAACGCTCATGCGTAACAGGCTCCGTACCTGCGTCGGTCTTGTCGCCTTTCTCGCGGTTCCGCTCCAGTTCGGATGCATTACGATCAATCTGCCGCCTCCGCCCGGCCCCCTGGAAGAAGTCCAGGTGAGCGGCGCCGGCGATGCCAAAGTCCTGCTGGTCGATCTGTCCGGCATCATCAGCTCCCAGGAACAGGACGGCTTCATCTCGCGCCCCAGCCTGGTCGCGACGTTGAAGGAAGAGCTGACGAAAGCCGCCAAGGACGACAAGGTGAAAGCGGTCGTGATCCGGATCAACAGCCCCGGGGGAACCGTCACCGCGTCCGACATCCTGTATCACGAATTGAAGGCCTTCAAGACCTCCCGGAAAATCCCGATCGTGGCGTCGATTCTGGATGTGGGCGCCTCCGGCGGCTATTACATCGCGGCCAGCGCGGACGCCATTCTCGCCCATCCGTCCTCCGTGACCGGCAGTCTCGGCGTCATCATGCTGACCATCAACGCGCGCGGCCTGCTCGAAAAAGTGGGCGTCGAAGCGACCGCCGTCACGTCCGGCCCGCGCAAGGACATGGGGTCGCCGTTCCGCGCGATGACGCCGGAAGAGCGCGCGATCTTCCAAGGGGTCATCGATTCCTTCTACCAGCGGTTTCTGACGGTGGTCCAGGAAGGCCGGCCCAATCTGTCCATGGACCAGATCAAGAAACTCGCCGACGGGCGGATCTATTCCGGGGAGCAGGCCAAAGCCGTCGGGCTGGTGGACGACGTCGGCTATCTGGAGCAAGCCATCGAGACGGCGAAGAAGCGGGCCGGGCTGACGGACGCGCGGGTCGTGGTCTACCGGCGCCCGGGGGAATATCAGAACAACATTTACTCGCGACTGTTCGGCGCGGGCGACGGGCTCGCAGCGATGGCGAACCTCGACCTGCTCTCGCTGGTGCGCGGGGGCACGCCGCAATTCATGTATCTATGGATGCCGTAACACAGGGCGTGATGGGTGACGCGTGGCACCCGTTACATTCCCGGAGCAACGGGACCCGGAGATGCGTGAGGGAAGACACGTGGAGTTAGCCGTGTCCGTAGGCCGGCGGGAGCTGCTGCGCCTTGGCGCGCAGACGGTGCTGGGGATCGTGGCCGCCGGGGGCATCCTACCATATCTGGTCGGATGCGTTCGCGCGCCCGGCACGGCGCGCGACCAGCTCATCTTCCTCTCGGAGGAAAAAGAGATCGCGATGGGCGTCAGCGCTTTCCGCGAAGTGCTGCGCCAGACCCGGTTGAACGAAAATCCCGAGATCAACGAGATGGTTCACCGGGTCGGCCAGCGGATCGCCGCGGTCGCCAACAAACCCGAGTATCACTGGGAGTTCGCGGTCATCCAGGACGATCGCGTGATCAACGCCTTTGCGCTGCCGGGCGGCAAGGTCGCCGTGTTCACCGGTATCCTGAAGATTACGCAAAACGAGGCGGGACTCGCGACCGTGATGGGGCACGAGGTCGCCCATGCGCTGCAACGGCACGGCGCCGAACGGATGAGTCGCGGGATTCTCGAACAGATCGCCCAGGTCGGCGCCCTGGCCGGGGCCGCGACCGGCGCCGTCAATCCGAGCGTCGCCATGGGCGCCATGGGCGCCTACGGCGTGGGAGTGTCGCTGCCGTTCAATCGCAAGCAGGAATCGGAAGCCGATTACATCGGCCTCCGCCTGATGGCGCAAGCCGGATACGACCCGCGCGAGGCGGTGGCGTTCTGGGAGCGGATGAGCGGCTGCCCCCGGCAGATGATCGGCAAACTGTGCTTTCGCTCCCAGCAGGCCATTCCGGAGTTTCTGTCCACGCACCCCTCAGACGTGACCCGGATCAACCAGATCGAGGCCTGGATCCCGGAAGCCATGCGTTACTACCGGCCGGCGGAGGGCCTTGAGCCGGTTCACCCCCGGGAACCGTATCAACCACCGATCGGACCGATGCCGAAGACCGGATAAGCAGCGAACAGCTTGCAGCACACAGCGAATAGCCACCGGCTGTTGGCTACTCGCTGCTCGTTAGGAAGCGCCATGCCGAAACGAACCGACATCGAGACCATCCTGCTGATCGGCTCCGGCCCGATCGTCATCGGGCAGGCCTGCGAGTTCGATTATTCGGGCACCCAGGCCTGCAAGGCCCTCAAGGAAGAGGGCTACCGGGTCGTGCTGATCAACAGCAATCCGGCAACCATCATGACCGATCCCGAATTGGCCGATCGGACGTATGTCGAGCCGATCACGCCGGAGGTCGTGGAGCTCGTCATCGAGCGGGAACGGCCCGATGCCTTGCTGCCCACGATGGGCGGGCAGACCGCGTTGAATACGGCGATGGGCCTGGCCAAGCGGGGCACGCTCGAGAAATACGGCGTTCGACTGATCGGCGCTTCGGCGGAGGCGATTCACAAGGCGGAGGACCGCGACGCGTTCCGCCAGGCCATGTGGCGGATCGGGCTCGCCGTTCCCGCCAGCGGGATCGCCACATCCCTCGCCGAAGCGGAGCGCCACATCGAGCGGATCGGATTTCCGGTGATCGTCCGCCCCTCCTTCACGCTCGGCGGCACCGGCGGCAACATCGCCTACAACATCGAGGAGTTCCGCCGGCACGTCGAATGGGGCCTGGCGATGAGCCCGGTCCGGCAGGTGCTCATCGAGCAATCGGTGATCGGGTGGAAAGAGTTCGAACTGGAGGTGATGCGCGACCTGAAAGACAACGTCGTGATCGTGTGCCCGATCGAGAACGTCGATCCGATGGGGGTGCACACCGGAGACAGCATCACCGTGGCGCCGGCCATGACCTTGACCGACAAAGAGTATCAAGTGATGCGGGACGCGGCGGTCCGGATCATCCGCGAAATCGGCGTCGATACCGGGGGCTCCAATATCCAGTTCGGCGTCAATCCGGACACCGGCGAGATGGTGGTGATCGAGATGAATCCCCGCGTCTCCCGCAGTTCGGCCCTGGCCTCCAAGGCGACCGGTTTTCCGATCGCCAAGATCGCGGCCAAGCTGGCGGTCGGGTATACCTTGGATGAGATCACGAACGACATCACCGGCGTGACGAAAGCCTCGTTCGAGCCGACGATCGACTACGTGGTCGTCAAGATCCCGCGCTTCGCGTTCCAGAAATTCCCCGGCGCGGATCCGGCGCTGACGACGCAGATGAAGTCGGTGGGCGAAGCCATGGCGATCGGCCGGACCTTCAAGGAAGCGCTGCAGAAAGCCGTCCGTTCACTGGAAGTGGACCGGTTCGGCCTGACTTCGGCATTCGGCCTCGACCGCGGAGTGCCGGAGGGAATCAATCGCGACGAGACGGTGGACCGCGTGAGAGCCCTGCTCCGCACGCCGCATCCGGACCGCCTGTGGCGGCTGGCCGACGGGATGCGGCTCGGGATGACCAACGAGGAGTTGTACGGCTTGACGAAGATCGATCCGTGGTTCCTCGAGCAGATTCGGGAGATCCTCCGGTTCGAGCAGCGACTCGCCGGCGAGGGCCGGGCGGCCATCGACTCGGCCGATCAGGAACTCTTCCGGCACGCCAAAGAACTCGGGTTTGCCGACGAGCGTCTCGCGCAATTGACGGGCTTCGACGCGCAGGAGATCCGGATTCGGCGGATGAGCGACGGAACCTCCGATGCCCGTCCGGCGGTCACCTACAAACGGGTCGATACCTGCGCCGCCGAGTTCGAGGCCCACACGCCCTACCTGTATTCCACCTATGGTCGCGAGTGCGAAGCGCGGCCGACCTCCAAACGCAAGGTCGTCATTCTGGGCGGGGGACCCAACCGGATCGGGCAGGGCATCGAGTTCGACTATTGCTGTGTCCACGCCGCGATGGCGCTGCGCGAGGAGGGCGTGGAAACGATCATGGTGAACTGCAATCCCGAGACGGTCAGCACCGACTACGACACGTCGGACCGTTTGTATTTCGAGCCGTTGACCGAAGAAGATGTGCTGAATATCGTCCACCGGGAACGTCCGCTCGGCGTGGTCGTCCAGTTCGGCGGACAAACCCCGCTGAAACTCTCGGTGCCGTTGGCGCAGGGCGGGGTGACGATCCTGGGAACCGGTTCCGACGCGATCGACCGGGCGGAGGACCGGGAACGATTCCGGGACCTGCTGAACACGCTCGGCCTGCGCCAGGCGGCGAGCGGCATGGCGCGCTCGATCGACGAAGCCGTGAAGGTCGCGCGGGAGATCGGCTACCCCGTGATGGTGCGCCCCTCCTATGTCCTCGGCGGGCGAGCGATGCAGATCGTGCACGACGAGGCCGGCCTCCTGGCCTATGTGGGGTCCGCCGTCAAAGCGTCCCCCAAGCATCCCGTCCTGATCGACAAATACCTGGAAGACGCGATCGAAGTGGACGCCGACGCGATCTCCGACGGCCGCACGGTCGTCGTGGCCGGCATCATGGAGCACATCGAAGAAGCGGGCGTCCATTCGGGCGATTCGGCCTGCTCGCTGCCCCCGTATACCCTCGATCGGAAGATGGTCGCGGAGATCCGACGACAGATGACGGCGCTGGCGTTGGAATTGGGCGTCATCGGCCTGATGAACGCGCAGTTCGCGGTGAAGGACGGCATGCTGTATGTGCTCGAAGTGAACCCGCGGGCGTCGCGCACCGTTCCGTTCGTGAGCAAAGCGATCGGCGTCCCCCTCGCCAAATTGGCGATGAAAGTGATGTTGGGCAGGAGCCTCAAGGACCTGCGTTTTACCGACGCCCCGGCGCCCACGTATGTGTCGGTCAAAGAAGCGGTCTTCCCGTTTACGAAATTCGCCGGGGTCGATGTCCTGTTGGGACCGGAGATGAAGTCGACCGGCGAGGTCATGGGTCTTGACAGCGACTTCGGGTGGGCCTTCGCCAAATCCCAGGCCGGCGCCGGTGCCATCTTACCCACAGCGGGCCGAGCCTTTATCAGCGTGAAGGAACAAGATCGCCCGGCCGCCTTCGAGGTCGCGGCACGGCTCGAGGCGCTCGGTTTCCAGATCGAAGCCACCAGAGGCACCGCCGCCTATTTGCGCGAGCGAGGGCTGCCTGTCGACACCGTCAATAAGGTGAAAGAAGGCCGGCCGCATATCGTGGACCATATCAAGAACGGGGAGATTTGTCTGGTCGTCAACACGGTCAGAACCGCCTCGTCGCAAGCCGATTCCGTCTCCATCCGGCGCGAAGCGCTCCACAAGAACGTCCCCTATTACACCACGATGCGGGGGGCGCGCGCGGCGGTGATGGGAATCGAAGCCATGATGAAAAAGGAATTGGCGATCC
This sequence comes from Nitrospirota bacterium, assembly GCA_040755395.1. NCBI lineage: Bacteria > Pseudomonadati > Nitrospirota > Nitrospirota bacterium. The sequence goes on along the minus strand of JBFMAX010000002.1, from coordinate 247,104 downwards.
GGTCGTTGCAGGAGTATCACGCGAGGCCTCAGCGCTGAAACGCGAGACTGGCGCGACTGGCAAGTCTCGCTTTTCGCGCACGTCTCGCCGGCTTGAGGGATAGCTGGGCGTCAAGGTCCGGAGGGAGCATGCCGACACCGATCACCAAAAAAGGGTATGAGGCGCTGAAAGCCGAACTGGACCGGCTGCGCAAGGTCGAGCGGCCGAAGGTCATCGAAGCGATCGCCGAAGCCAGAGGGCACGGCGATCTCAGCGAAAACGCCGAATACGAGGCCGCGAAGGAGCGGCAGGGGTTCATCGAAGCGCGCATTGCGGAGCTGGAGCGCAAGCTGGCGGACGCGCGGATCATCGACACCGCGAACCTGTCCGGCGACACTGTCGTCTTCGGCGCGACCGTCGTCCTGATCGAACAGGCATCCGGGGAAAAAAAGCAATACATCCTCGTCGGCCAGGATGAGGCGGATCTCAAGAACGGGAAAATTTCGGTTCAATCGCCCGTCGGCAAGGCGCTCATCGGCCGCCGTGTCGGCGAGCTGGTCGAAGTACAAACGCCCGCCCGCCTCGTGGAGTACGAGATCATCGAGATTCGATTCGACGAACTGTAAACAGGTGTGACGCGTCACGCGTCACGGTCTTAAGACGATGCCTCCTGCCATTTCCATCATCACACTGCTCACCGACTTCGGTGACCGTGACTACTTCGTCGCCAGCGTGAAAGGGGTCATCCTCGGGATCAACCCGCAGGCCCGGATCGTCGATCTGTCCCACCAGGTCACCTCCCACCAGATCGAAGAAGCGGCGTATCTGTTGAAGTCCTGTTACCGCTACTTTCCCGAGGGGACCGTGCACGTGGCCGTGGTCGATCCAGGCGTCGGCAGCCGTCGACGGCCGTTGCTGGTCAGCAGCTCGCGCTACTTTTTCGTCGCTCCGGACAACGGATTGCTCAGCTATATCTATCAGGAAGAGACGAACGTCGAAGTGCGGCAGATCGAGAATCGACAGTACCGGCTGGAGTCGGAAGGGGCGACATTCGACGGCCGCGATCTCTTCGCCCCGGCGGCGGCGTGGCTGACGAAGGGTATGGCCCTCGGGTCATTCGGCCGGCTGATTCGCGACCCTGTCCGGCTCCCGATCGTCGAGCCGGCCTGGGACCAACAGGTCATGACGGGGCGGATCGTCTATGTCGACCGGTTCGGCAACCTGATCTCCAATCTTTCGTCCGCGCACGTGAAAGAAGTCCGAGGGGTAACCAAACGCGATCCGATCATCCGCCTCGCCGGAATCACCATCGAGGGCCTGGTCGACAGCTACAGCGAAGGCACGCCGGACCAACCCCGCGCGCTGATCAACAGCAACGGCCAACTTGAAATCTTCCTCAAAGAAGCCAGCGCCGCCGAGCGGCTGAAGGTGGGCAGAGGCGAACGGGTCGACGTGTTCTGACCGCGCACCAGCCGCGGCCTTCAGCCGGTCAGCGCGCGAATCCGATCGCACACGTAGCCGGAGAACGGCAGCGCGCAGGTAAAGGCCGGAGACACGGCGTTCAACACATGGACGGAACGATGATCGCCTTCCACGACAAAATCCATCTCCAAGCGTTTCTTTCGGACATCCAACAGTTGCGCGCGAATACCCGGATCTCCCCACTGCCGGAAATGGCGCCACTCGACGCCTTCGACCAACTCGGCCGCCAAGGCGACCATGCGTGAGCGGGAATATTTCGCCATCTCGCTCAGCGCCAGCCGCGCGAAATCGAACCGGGAGTGCATCAGCAGTCCAAGTCCTCGCCACGTCACTTCGAGCAACTCGCCCGGCCGAAAATTGGCGAGCCCCCGATAGTGTTCCCGCCAGAGGGCCGGAATCGCGGTGGGCCCGATCTTGACCCGGCCGGATACGGTCACGGTGAAGTGCACCCCGAGGAAGGGATTGCGCAAGTCCGGCACGGGATAAATGTTGGTGCGAATCGCCCCGGGAGGCTCGCTCGAATACAGGTACAAGCCTTTGAACGGCAGAATCCGGTAGTGTTCCGAGAACCCGAAGTCCCGGGCGATCTTATCGGCGTAGAGACCCGCCGCATTGACCAGGTACCCGGCCTCGTACGTCCCCCGATTCGTGCGCACCTGCCGATCGTTCCGGCCCACATACGCCGTGCCGTGATGAATCTGAATCCCTTCCGCCACCGCGTCCGCTTGCACGGCGTTCACGACCGCCGCGGGATCGACGGTCGAGGTCCGGGGCGAGAACAGCGCCCGTCGGTACGTCTTGACACGCGGCTCGATCGTCTTCGCCTCCTGTTCGGTCACCTCCTCCAGCGCGATCCCGTTCGCGCGGCCGCGCCGGAGCAACTCGTCCAGCGCAGCCAGTTCGCCTTCCTGTTTGGCCACCACGAGCTTGCCGCATTTGTTGAGCGGCAGCTTCTTGTCTTCGCAGTACGCCGTCAGGTGTTCATTCCCCAGCTTGGTGAATGTGGCCTTGAGACTGTCCGGGGAGTAGTAAAACCCGGCATGGAGCACGCCGCTGTTGCGGCCGCTGGCGTGCACGCCGCACACCGGCTCTTTCTCGATCAGGACGACCCGGGCGTCAGGAAACCGCCGGCGCAGTTCCCGCGCGATACTTAATCCGATGATGCCGCCGCCGATCACCAGAAAATCGCTCGTCACCATGCCGCCATCCCCGAGGCGATCGCCGCCGCTCAACCCTTGCCGGTCGCACCACCCACCGCTCGGATGGATGCGCCGATGATCGACACCATACGGACCAACGCCGCGCGAGGAGTCGAGAGCGGCGGCATCAACACGACCACGTTCCCCAGCGGGCGGATCAGCAGTCCGCGCCGGCGGGCCTCCATTGCGACCCGATGTCCGATTCGCATCTCCAACGGGTAGGGTTCCCGCGTTGCGCGATCCTTGACCAACTCGATTCCCACCATGAATCCCCGTTGGCGAATGTCGCCGACATGGGGCAGCTTCGCCAGAGGGCGCAGCAACCGCTTCAGCGCCGCGATCTTCGAGCGCAGGTGAGCCAGCGTCCGTTCCTCGCGGAAGACCTCCAGATTCGCCAGGGCCGCGGCGCAGCCGAGCGGATTGCCGGTGTAGCTGTGTCCGTGAAAGAACGTTTTCCAGTCCTCGTACCGGCCTAAGAACGCCCGATAGATCTCCTCCGTCGCCAAGGTCGCCGCCAGCGGCATATAGCCGCCGGTCAGACCTTTGCTGATCGCCATCAGGTCCGGCGTGACGCTCTCCTGCTCGCAGGCGAACATCGTCCCCGTCCGGCCGAAGCCCGTCGCCACCTCATCGGCGATCAAGAGGACGCGATATTTCGTGCAGAGGTCGCGGACGCGTTTCAGATAACCGGGCGGCGCCGTAATCATCCCGGCCGCCGCCTGCACGAGCGGCTCGATGACGAAACCGGCGATGTCCCGGTGTCGCGCCTTGAGCACCTGCTCGATCGGGTCGAGACAGGCCATCCCGCAAGACGGATAGGCGAGTTTCAACGGGCACCGATAACAGTAAGGCGCATCGGCGGTCAGCGTGGGAAAGAGGAGCGGAGTGAACCGCGCGTGAAACGTCTCGATCCGGCCCACGCTCATGGCGCCGACCGTATCGCCGTGGTAGGCCAGCGTCAGATGCAGGAAGGTGTTCTTCGGACGGACGCGGGGTCGACGTTGCTGCCAATACTGCACCGCCATCTTTAGCGCGACTTCCACGGCCGTAGAGCCGTCGTCCGAGTAGAACACGCGGGTCAAGCCGCGGGGCGCGAGACGGACCAACTCGCGCGCGAGCCTGATGGCCGGCGGATGACTGAGCCCCAACAGCGTGCTGTGCGCGATGCGCGCGAGTTGGTCGCGGATCGCCCGGTCCAACACCGGGTGGCGATGACCATGGACGTTGACCCAGATGGACGACACGCCGTCCAGATAGGGGCGCCCATGCGCGTCGATGAGGTAGGGCCCCTTGCCGCGCTCGATGATGATCGGCGTCTCGCGCTCCCATTCCCGCATTTGGGTAAAGGGATGCCACAGATACCTCCGATCCCACCGGGTCAGTTGATCAGCGTCGGAACGTGACTTCATGAACGGGAATCGGCCCAGGCGTGCCGACCGCCGAACGGCGGTCGAGGCGATCGAGCGCTCGGAACGACGAGCGAATGCCGGATTATAATGAGGGGTGTTCTCTTTGACAACCCGGAACCGAGCGCATATAATGGGCCGATTTCGCAAGGCATGAGCCGGGATTTGCAAAGTCTCATCCGGAACTTCTCCATTATCGCGCATATCGATCACGGCAAATCGACCCTCGCTGACCGGTTCCTAGAAGCCACGGGCGCCATCACAGCCCGTGAGTTCCGAGAACAGATCCTCGACGCGATGGACCTTGAACGTGAGCGCGGGATCACGATCAAGGCCCATGCGGTCGCCATCCGGTATCAGGCGAAAGACGGGCAGACGTACGCCCTCCATCTGATCGATACGCCCGGGCATGTCGACTTCACCTACGAGGTGTCGCGCAGCCTGGCGGCCTGTGAAGGAGCCTTGTTGCTGGTGGACGCCAGTCAGGGCGTGCAGGCCCAGACGATCGCCAACGTGCACCTGGCGATGGCGAACAACCTGGTCGTCATTCCGGTCATCAACAAGATCGATCTGCCGAGCGCCGACATCGAGGCCACGAAGCAGCAGATCCAGGAAGTCCTCGGGCTTGAAGCTGCCGACGCCCTCTTGGTCAGCGCGAAGGAGGGGAGGGGGGTGCCGGATGTGCTGGAAGCCGTCGTCGCCAGGATTCCGCCGCCCTCGGGTTCGCCGGACAAGCCGCTCAAGGCGCTGATCTTCGACTCGTGGTTCGACAACTACCAGGGGGTCATCGTGTTGATCCGCATCATCGACGGGTCGGTGCGGCCCGGCATGAAGATCAAGGTCATGTCCAACGACCGGATCTTCGAGGTGACCGAGGTGGGGCAGTTCACGCCCAAGCGGACCAAAACCGCGCAGCTTCTGACCGGCGAAGTCGGCTACCTCAGCGCCAATATGAAGGAAGTCGCGGACGTCAAGATCGGCGACACGATCACCGACGCGGTCCGTCCGACCGACTCTCCCTTCCCCGGATACAAAGAAGTCAAACCGCTGGTCTTCTGCGGCCTGTACTCCACCGACACGGCGAAGTACGAAGACCTGCGCGATGCGCTGCAGAAGCTGCGCTTGAACGATTCCTCGTTCGTCTATGAACCGGAAACGTCGCTGGCGCTGGGATTCGGCTTCCGGTGCGGATTCCTCGGCCTCCTGCACATGGAGATCATCCAGGAACGGCTGGAACGGGAATATGGGCTTACGTTGATCACCACCGCGCCGACCGTGGTGTATCGCGTCCTGACGACCGCGGGCGAGGTGCTGGAAATCGACAATCCCGCGAAGCTGCCGCCTCCCAATGCGATCGAACTGTTCGAGGAGCCGTTCATCCTGGCGACGATCATCACGCCGGAACGGTACGTCGGGAGCCTCCTCCGGCTGTGCCAGGAACGGCGCGGAATTCAGAAAAGCCTGCAGTACTTGGATCCGACCCGCGTCATGCTTACGTACGAATTGCCCCTCAACGAGGTCATCCTGGATTTCTACGATCGGTTGAAGTCCAAGACCCAAGGCTACGCCTCATTGGATTACGAAGTGATCGGCTACCGGGAATCGGACCTCGTGAAGCTGGACATCCTGCTCAACGGCGAGCCGGTCGACGCCCTGTCGTTCATCACCCATCGCGAGCGGGCCTATCACCGTGGACGACAGTTGGCCGAAAAAATGAAAGAACTGATTCCGAAGCAGATGTTCGAGATCGCCATCCAGGCCGCGATCGGCAACAAAGTCATCGCACGGGAAACGATCGGCGCCCTGAAGAAGAACGTCACGGCGAAATGCTACGGCGGCGATATCACCCGCAAACGCAAGCTGTGGGAGAAACAGAAGGAAGGCAAGAAGCGGATGAAACAGGTGGGCCGGGTCGAAGTGCCGCAGGAAGCGTTTCTCGCCCTGCTGAAGGTGACCGACGAATGACCATGGACCCCAATCGCCCGGGCCTGGAGGACACCTCCTCGCCCCGTACCGAGGTCGCGTCGCAACCGCCGATCTCCAAGCCGCTCCTGGAAGAGGACGCGGTCTCGGCCTCCCGCGAACCGGTACAGGCCAGAAAATCCGTCCTCCGCGAATACGTGGAGGCCATCGTCGTCGCCATGATTCTGGCCTTCGCGATCCGCGTGTTCGTCGTCCAGGCCTTCAAGATTCCGTCGGGCTCGATGATTCCCACCTTGCTGATCGGCGATCACATCTTGGTCAGCAAACTGGCGTACGGCCTGCAGTGGCCGACGAACTGCAAGGCGCACCTGAGCTTTCCTCCGATCACCTGCTATTCCTCGTATACGCTGATCCGCTTCGGGCAGCCGCAGCGCGGCGATATCATCGTGTTCCGCTACCCGGAGGACGAAGACAAGGATTTCATCAAACGGATCATCGGGCTGCCCGGCGATACGATCCAGATCCGCAATAAGATCGTGTACGTAAACGGCGCTCCGCTCGACGACAAGGCTTATACCCAACGGGTGGACCCGGGAGTGATCGACAGCACCATCAACCCGCGCGACAATTTCGGTCCGGTCACGGTCCCCGAAGATTCCTATTTCGTGATGGGTGACAACCGTGACCAGAGCCTCGACAGCCGGTTCTGGGGATATGTGCGCGCGGACAAAATCCGGGGAAAAGCCTTCCGCATCTACTGGTCATGGAGCGGACAGGGCAAATGGACGGAGTGGGTGCGATGGGAACGACTCGGCCAGGCCGTTCGATGAGCAGTGCGCGCCGGTCCGCGCGCGCCGGCACGGTTTCGGAAACCGAGCGTGGCGAATCCGGCGCCTCCCTTCAAGCGCTTCAGCGGCACATCCAGCGCTTTCCCCACGCCAGCGTGCTGGTCGTCGGGGATCTGATCCTGGACCATTACATCTGGGGCCGCGTCAACCGGATCTCACCCGAAGCCCCGGTGCCCGTCGTCCATGTCGAATCCGAATCGCTGAAACTCGGCGGAGCGGCGAACGTCTACAACAATATCCTGTCGCTCGGCGGCCGGGCGGATCTCTGCGGGGTCATCGGCGCGGACGAGAGCGGCCGGCTCCTGCTCAAAGAGCTCGGTCTGCGCCGGCAGGGACGGGGCGGCGTGATCATCGACGCCGACAGGCCGACGACCAGAAAAAGCCGGGTCATCGCCCACAACCAGCAGGTGGTCCGGTACGACGTCGAGCGGCGAACAGAATTGAAAGCCCCGCTCCAGAAACGGATCGTCCGGTATGTCGAGTCGCGACTGCGGGAGATCTCCTGTTTGGTCGTGTCGGACTACGCCAAAGGCGTCGTCACCGCGCCCTTGATGGCCGAACTCACCAGACTGGCCGCGCTGCGCCGCATCCCGATCATCGTCGATCCCAAAGTCGAACACTTCGGCTACTACAAGGGCGTGACGGTCGTCACCCCGAATCATCTCGAAGCCACCCAAGCCGCGGGCGTGCACGGCGACGACGACCAGGCCGTCAACGAAGCCGGAGCGATGATTCGACAACGCCTGGGGTGCTGGTCGGTCCTCGTCACCCGCGGGGAACGGGGAATGAGCCTGTATGAGGCCGACGGCGCGAGTTGGCATATTCCCACCCGCGCGCGGCAGGTTTATGATGTCACGGGCGCGGGCGACACCGTCGTCGGGACCCTGGCTCTGGCCCTGGCGACCGGCGCCTCCATGCGCGAGGCGGCGACACTGGCGAATTATGCCGCCGGGATCGTGGTCGGCATGGTCGGCACCGCGACGGTGACCCCTCAGCAACTCTCGGACGCGTTGGAACATGCGTAGACCGGCCGGACCGGTGACAGTCGTCATTCCCGCCCGTTTCGGCTCGTCGCGGTTCCCCGGCAAACCGCTGGTCCAGATCATGGGGAAGTCCCTGATCCAACATGTGTACGAACGGGCGCGGACCTGCCGGGCCATCGACGCGGTGATCGTCGCGACCGACGACGACCGCGTCCGCGAGACGGTCGAAGGGTTCGGCGGGCTGGTCGTCATGACCGAAGAACCGTTCCGAACCGGAACCGACCGGGTGGCGGGAGTGGCGCGACAGCGGGCGGGCGAGTATTTCGTGGATCTCCAAGGCGACGAGATCCTGCTGCATTCCGATCTGCTCACGGACCTCGTCGAACCGTTTCTCGCGAGCGAGGCGGAAATGGGCACGCTCAAGCGTCGACTGGAGTCCGCCGACGACCTTCGCAATCCCGCCGTCGTGAAAGTGGTCACCGACGCGCGCGGCGATGCGCTCTATTTCTCCCGCGCGCCGATCCCGCACGTGCGGGACGATGCGGACGAGGCGCTCCGGCATGGGTTGCATTACATGCACCTCGGTCTCTACATTTATACACGCCGGACGCTGCTTCGATTGGCCGAGTTGCCGACTGGGAGCGCGGAAGACGCTGAGAAGCTCGAACAACTCCGCGCGCTGGAACACGGCATCCGCATCCGGGTGTGGGAAACGCGCCACCCGTCCCTGCGGATCGACACGCCGGAAGACCTGCTCAAGGCCGAGAAAACGTTGCAACAACGGGAGGCGGCGCGGTGCTGAGACCGATCTTGACGAGGCAACGGCCATGAGCAAATTCATCTTCGTGACCGGCGGCGTGGTCTCGTCGTTGGGCAAAGGCCTGGCCTCGGCATCCATCGGCAATTTGCTGGAAAGCCGGGGCTTGAAGATCACGTTCCTGAAGCTCGACCCCTATATCAACGTCGATCCCGGTACGATGAACCCGTACCAGCACGGGGAAGTGTACGTTACGGACGACGGAGCCGAGACGGACCTGGATCTCGGGCATTACGAACGGTACACCTCGCTGACGCTCACCCGCGAGAACAATTACACGACCGGCCGGATCTACCATTCAGTCATCACCAAAGAGCGCCGCGGCGACTATCTGGGCGGAACCGTCCAGGTCGTGCCGCACATCACCGATGAAATCAAGCAGTCGATCCGGCGGGTGGCGGAAGGGACGGATGTGGCCATCGTCGAGATCGGCGGCACGGTCGGCGATATCGAGAGCCTCCCATTTTTGGAAGCCATCCGCCAGATGCCTTACGACGTCGGGCGGGACAACGTCCTGTACGTGCATCTGACGCTGGTCCCCTATATCGGGGCGGCGGGCGAGCTCAAGACGAAACCGACGCAGCACTCGGTCAACAAACTGCGGGAGATCGGCATCCAGCCCAACATCCTGTTGTGCCGGACCGACCGCTATCTACCGCCCGACATCAAAGCCAAGATCGCCCTCTTCTGCAACGTCGAGAAAGAGGCCGTGATCACGGCCAAAGACGTCGAGACGGTCTACGAAGTGCCGATCGTGTTCCGCAAGGAAGGGCTCGACGAGCTGATCGTACGGCAACTGCGCCTGGAGACCGGTCCCCCGGATTTGCGCCAGTGGGACGCGATGGTCCAGAAAATCAAGTACCCGAAGCATGAGGTGCTCGTCGCCTTGGTCGGCAAATACGTCGGGCTCAAGGAGTCCTACAAAAGTTTGGCCGAAGCGTTGGTCCACGGGGGCATCGATCACGAGACGCGCGTCAATATCCGGTGGATCGAGTCCGAAGAGCTCGAACGGGTGGGCACCGAGCAGATGTTACGGGACGCCGACGGGATCCTAATTCCTGGCGGTTTCGGGGCGCGGGGGATCGAGGGCAAGATTCAAACGATCCGCTATGCACGCGAGCGCGGTATTCCGTTCTTCGGTCTCTGCCTGGGCATGCAGTGCGCGGTGATCGAACTGGCGAGGAACGTTGCCGGACTGGCGGGCGCCAACAGTGCGGAGTTCGATCCGCAGACCCCGCACCCCGTCATCGACCTGATGGCCGACCAGCGCTCGGTTCATGACAAGGGCGGCACGATGAGGTTGGGCGCCTATCCTTGCCGCCTCCTGGAGGGTAGCCTGGCCCACAAAGCCTACGGCGTGTCGGAGGTGCGCGAGCGTCACCGGCACCGGTACGAATTCAACAACGCCTACCGGGACGTGCTGACCAGTCACGGTCTGGTGTTGAGTGGGGTGTCGCCAGACCAACGGCTGGTCGAGATCGTCGAGTTGCCCCATCATCCTTGGTTCCTGGCGACACAATTTCATCCGGAATTCACCTCGCGGCCGCATCATCCTCATCCGCTCTTTAGCGCGTTTGTGGCGGCGTCGCTGCGAAGAAAATGTGGCCGGTAAACGGGAAGATCGGCATGGTGGGTCGCCGCACAGCGCCGGTTGTGGATTGGAACGCCGGACATCGGACGAGACACACGAGGCGATGCGATGTATGAGGTAGATCTGGGGCCGTTCAAAGTTGGCGCGGCGCACCGCCGGTTTTTGATTGCCGGTCCCTGCGTGATCGAGAGCGAGCGTTTGGCAATGGAGACTGCCGAGCGGATCGCGGAGATCACCAAGACGCTCGGCATGCCGTATATTTTCAAGTCCTCCTATGACAAGGCGAATCGCAGCTCGATCGATTCCTTCCGCGGTCCCGGGCTCCGGGAGGGGTTGGCTGTCCTGCGGAAGGTGAGAGAGCAGGTCGGCGTTCCCGTGCTGACCGACGTCCACACGGTCGAAGAAGCGCAGGCCGCAGCCGACGTCGCAGACGTGCTACAGATTCCCGCCTTTCTATGCCGGCAGACGGATCTATTGATCGCGGCGGCCCGAACCGGACGCGCGGTGAATGTAAAGAAGGGACAGTTTCTCTCGCCGTGGGAAATGGGCAACGTCGTCAAGAAGCTCGAAGACAGCGGCAATCGGAACATTCTTTTGACCGAGCGGGGCTCCTCGTTCGGCTATAGCAATCTGGTGGTCGACATGCGGTCGTTGCCGATCATGCGACGGCTTGGCTACCCGGTCGTGTTCGATGCCACGCATAGCGTCCAATTACCCGGCGGAGCCGGGACGAAATCCAGTGGTCAGCGGGAATTCGTCGCGCCGCTGGCGTGCGCTGCGGCAGGGGCCGGATGCGACGGCTTCTTCATGGAAGTCCATCCCGATCCGGATTCGGCGCTCTCGGACGGCCCGAACATGGTGCCCCTTTCGGAATTGAAAGCGTTGCTTGAGCGAATCCTGCGCATCTGTGACGCCGTCGGTCCCAAAGCCTGAGGCAGATATGAGCATTGAGCAGGGGAAACGCGTCTTGGAAATCGAGGCGGAGGCGATCCGCGCGCTCGTGGATCGGATCGATCATCGCTTCGCGGAAGCCGTCGATCTCTTGCAGCGGTGCGCCGGCAAGGTCGTCGTGTCCGGCATGGGCAAATCCGGGCTGATCGGTCAAAAGATCGCCGCGACCCTGGCGAGCACGGGGACCCCCGCCTTTTTTCTGCACCCGGCCGAAGGCATTCACGGCGATCTGGGCATGCTGGCGAGAAAGGATGTCCTGGTCGCCATTTCGAACAGCGGGGAAACTCAAGAAGTGCTTCACCTGTTGCCGTTCGTGAAGCGGATGGGCATCCCGGTGGTGGCCATGACCGGCCGCCCCGAGTCCACCTTGGCGAAAAACAGCGACGTGGTGCTGGACGTGTCGGTCAAAGAGGAAGCCTGCCCGATGGGCTTGGCGCCCACCGCCAGCACGACCGCGACATTAGCCATGGGTGACGCCCTGGCCATTGCGCTGCTCCAGAAGCGCGGGTTCAAACAAGAGGACTTCGCGCTGTTTCATCCGGGCGGCACGTTGGGCCGGCGGCTGTTGGTGAAGGTGCGTGACCTGATGCATGCCGGGGAGGCCCTGCCTCGCGTCGGCGTCCAGTCGTCCGGTCACGACGCCATCCTGGAAATGACGGCCAAGAAACTGGGGATGACCACGGTCGTCGACGGGGAGGGCCGGCTGCTGGGGGTCATTACCGATGGCGACCTGCGGCGCTTCCTTCAGCGCGGCGGAGATCTGGGCAACGTGACGGCGGGGGACCTCGCGAGCCGGAATCCCAAGACCATCGCCCCGGACGATTTGGCGACCGCCGCGGTGCATCTGATGGAGCGTTTCTCCATTACCTCGCTTGTGGTGGTGGATACGGTGGGGCAGATCGTCGGGGTGATTCATCTGCACGATCTGCTCAAACACGGCATTGTGTAAATGGTGTAAAGGAGCGCCGATCCGCCGCAGCCGCGGACTGATGGAGGCTCGCCGGCGGCGGTTCTCGAACCTGGAGAAGCGGAACCAGCAGGCAGCCTGTATGCGCGTCAGCGACGTGTGGAAGCAAGCGGGGATCGGTCTGGCCAAATCGGCCGCGCAGGAGACCAACATCAACCTGCCGAATCTCCTGACGGTCTCCCGCATTCTGTTGATCCCTGTCTTTGTGATGCTGTTTGCGACGCCGACGCCTGCGCGGTCGCTGGCGGCGGCCGTGGTGTTTGTCGTGGCGGCGGTCACGGACATGTTGGACGGATATCTCGCCCGCCGACGATCGCAGATTACCCGGTTGGGCCGGTTGCTCGATCCGATCGCGGACAAATTGTTAGTTCTCTCCGCCTTGATCTTGCTGGTGCAATACGACCGGGTGAGCGCGCTGGTGGCTATTCTCATCATCGCCCGCGAAGTCGCCGTGACCGGGATCCGGGCTATTGCGGCGACCGAGGGCATGATTCTGTCGGCGGAGTTGACGGGCAAGTATAAGATGGCCCTGCAGGTCGTGGCGGTCGTGTTCCTGGTGCTCGAGGACACCGTCTTGGCCACATTCGGCAACCTGCACGCGGCAGGAACCGTCACGCTGTATGTCTCCCTGGTGCTCGGCTACGTCTCGGGAGCCAAATACCTGTTCAACTTCTGGCGCCAAGTCACCCTCAAGGGATTGTAAGCACGCCCTCGAACGTTTGCGCCGTTCGCCGTTTGCTTCATGGAACAGATTTGGCTCGCCGTCGGCATGGGAGCAGCAGGATACGTGCTCGGGGCGATTCCCTTCGGCATCGTGGTGTGTCAATGGCTGGGAACGGTCGATCCGCGCACCGCAGGAAGCCGAAACGTCGGGTTCACCAACGTGCTCCGGGTCGCGGGCAAGAAAGCCGGGTTGTTGACCCTTGCCGGCGATCTGGGAAAAGGCTGGCTGGTCGGGTGGGTTGCCGCCCGGAGCTTGGAGCCGGAAGCCGTCGCGCTGGCGGTGGCCCTGTGTCCGGTGGTGGGACATGTCTTTTCGGCCTTTCTGGGGTTTCGCGGAGGCAAAGGCGTGGCGACGGCCTTGGGAGCAGTGATCGGCGTCGCGCCGACCGTTGGGTTCGCAGCGACGTTGGTCTGGCTGCTGACCGTCGCGGTGTGGAAGTATTCCTCCGTAGGAGCACTGGTCGCGTTCGGGCTTCTACCGGTTCTGGGCGGCGCGTTCCAGCGCAGTTGGGAGTTTGTGGGGTTTTCGCTGATCCTCTGTGGGCTCATTTGGTTGAAGCATCGAGAAAACCTCAACCGGCTATGGAGTGGAACCGAGCCGAAGATCGGACAGAGGCCAACAGTTATTAGTTAACAGAATCTCCCTTATCGGACTATTGGCGTTTACTTTCTGTGCTGCACCGCTCATGATCTTCGAATTCCTATCCCGCATCCGCAAAGAACTCACCGTCACCGCGAAAGCCCTGCAGGAAATCACCCTGGCGATCTCCGAGCGTGTCAATCGGAAGGTCCAGATCCTCCGCTTCCATTGGCAAGCCGCCTCCATGGCGCATCGACTAGAAGCGATCTATCAGGACTTGGGCCGGCGCCTCTCCGACACCCTGGACAGGAGGACGCACATGGACGACCGCCCTGCGTCGCCACCGCCAGAAATCGACGAGGTCAAACGAACTCTCGAGGCTTCCGCTCGACAAGTCCGGCACCTGAAGCACCTCCTCGCGCGTCTGGATAGCCTGATTCGGGAATTGAAACTTGAAGCGGCGCATGAAGATATGATTAGAATTCATCAAGACTTGGCACTTCGCTCGGCAACGATGAAACGTGTCACGGTCGCGAGAGAGTCGCTGCTGGTTGGCCGGTCTGTTCAGGAGTTCGAGTTGCCGCCCAGCGTCAGAGTCGCCGCGATCCTGCGAGGCCCGTTCTTGTTGCCTGTAACCGAGAGCCTGACCGTTCGAACAGACGACGTGGTCATCCTGCTCGGCCCGCAGGACGATCTCGCGGAGGTCCTGCCCCGCTTTTGGGGTCGGCGATCGGTTACAATAGCGTGACGCTGCTACCTTGGCTCAGCGGATCGAATACGTCCCTTTGTCTTTTTCTGTGATGGTGCTCCCGTGACGCGCAACATCGTCTTTTCCAAAACCCGACTTCCGGTACTTTGGGTGGTCACGATACTCGCGATTGTGCTGCCGTGTGTTGTTGGGAACGCCGCGGAGTCCTCGTCCGGACCGAGCGGTCTTCGCCTTTTGGAAGAAATCCAGAGTGTCATCACGGAGTTGGCCGAAAAAGCCAAGCCGTCTGTGGTCAGTATTTTTCCGGTCTCAGGCCCCGGTCGCTCCAAGGACCTCCCCGGAGAACGGCTGCCCAATTCTCCTGGTTCCGGGTCCGGCGTGATCATCGATCCTGAAGGGCACATCGTCACCAATAACCATGTCGTGGGCGACACAAACGAGGTGGAAGTCCGGTTATCCGATAAGACGAAATTGATCGCCCAAGTCGTCGGCAAGGATCCGGACACGGACCTGGCGGTGCTGAAAGTGACCAGCGAGCGCCCGTTGCCCTACGCGCGCTTCGGAGATTCCAACACCGTGAAGGTGGGCCAGTGGGTCCTCGCCGTCGGCAATCCCTTCGGGTTGGATCGGACCGTGACCCTGGGGGTCGTGAGCGGAATCGGGCGGGATAACATCAACCTGTCCCGCTATGAGAATTTCATCCAGACCGACGCCTCCATCAACCCGGGCAATTCGGGCGGACCGCTCTTCAACCTGCGCGGCGAGATCATCGGCATCAACACCGCCATCATCAATTTCGCCCAAGGGATCGGCTTCGCGATTCCGGCGAACATGGCCAAGCAGGTGATCCAGCAGTTGTTGGTCAAAGGCAAGGTCGTGCGCGGGTGGCTGGGCGTCGGCATTCAGCCGGTGACGGCGGATCTGGCCAAGAAATTCGGCGTCAACGAAGGGGAAGGCGTCCTCGTGAACGAAGTGTTCGAGAACGATCCGGCGGCGGCGGCCGGCATCAAGCCGGGCGACATCATCACCAAGATCGACGGGACGGCGATCGAGACGCCCAACAAGCTCTCGCGCCTGATCGCCGCGCTGCCTCCCGGTGCGGTCGCGAAAATCGAGGTCGTGCGCGACGGGAAGCGTGTGTTGCTGGATGTCGCGTTGACCGAGCGCCGGGAAAACGCGATCGTCGCCTCGCTGCCGCAGTCTCGGAGCGAGCTGAAGTTAGGCATCGATGTGCAGGATTTGACGGCCGCGCTGGCCGAAAAGTTCAAGTTGAAGGACCACAAAGGCGTCCTGATCGCCAAGGTGGAAGCGGGCAGCCTGGCTCAGGCCGAGGGGCTCCGCGAAGGAGACCTGATCAAGGAAGTCAACCGGGCGGAAGTCTCCACCGTCAATGAGTTCACCGCCGCCGTCGCGAAGATCAAACGCGGTGAGACGATCCTGCTACGCGTGCTCCGCGAGAGCCGGGCTTTCTACGTCGTCTTGAAACCCTCAGACCGCTGACCATCACTGTGCGACGGCGTGTTTCACCGCCTTGTGTTCGTCGATGATCCGTCCCGCCAGTTCACGAGGGACCTCCTCATAATTCAGGAACTCCATGGTGTACGTCCCTCGGCCGGCCGTAATGGAATTCAAGGCCGGATCGTACTTCAGCATCTCGGCCAGCGGCACGACGGCCTTGATGGACTGCATCCCCCCGGTCGCCGTCACGTTCAGAATGCGTCCCCGCCGCGAGTTCAGATCACCGATGACGGCGCCCACGTAATCTTCCGGGGCGTTGACTTCGACGCTCATCATCGGTTCCAACAGCACCGGATGCGCGGCCTCCATCGCCTTCTTGAACCCCATCGATGCGGCGATCTTGAAGGCGAGTTCCGACGAATCTACCACGTGGTACGACCCGTCGTACACGGTCACGCGCACGTCCACGACCGGAAATCCGGCCAACACGCCTTCGTGCATGGCCTCCACCACGCCTTTCTCGACGGCGGGAATGAAATTCCGCGGGATCGCGCCGCCCACGATCTTGTTTTCGAACTCGAATCCCTTCCCGCGCGGGAGCGGCGTGAGCTGGAGCCAGCAGTCTCCATATTGCCCGTGGCCGCCCGTTTGTTTCTTGTACTTCCCTTGCGCCTGGGCCACGGTCTTGATGGTCTCGCGATAGGGCACCTTGGGCGTATGGATCGTCACCTCCACCCCGTATTTGCGCCGGAGCTTTTCGAAGGTGACGTCGATATGGAGCTGCCCCATCCCGCTGAGCACCATTTCCTTCGTCTCGGCATTGCGGGTGAACTCCAACGTCGGATCTTCCTCGATGAGCTTATGGAGTCCGAGGCTGACCTTCTCGACGTCCGCTTTGGACTTGGGTTCGACGGCGAACGACATGACCGGCCGCGCCAATTGAAGCCCCGGATAGAGAATCGGGTCGTGCTCGTCGCAGAGCGTGTCGCCGGTCTGGGTGTCTTTCAGTTTCCCGATCGCCACGATGTCGCCGGCGACCGCCGACGGCACCGGCGCGTATTTCTTCCCCAAAATCGTAAACAGATGCCCGCCTTTTTCCTTGACCTTTTTGGTCGCATTGAAGAATCCCGAGTCCGCCGCCAGGGTTCCGGACAGGATGCGGGCATAGGTCATCCGTCCCAGGAACGGATCGATGAGAGTCTTGAACACGAACGCCGAAAAACGGTCGGACGGAGAAGGTTGACGCATGACCCGTTCGCCGTTATACGGATGTGCCCCCTCCAGCGGCCGCAACGTGGCGCTGTCGACCGGCGACGGCAGCAGGGAACCCAGCGCGTCCAACAGCGTCGCGACTCCGACGGTCCGCACGGCGGAGCCGCCGAGCACAGGCACGAACTTGCTCGTGAGCACCCCGTTCCGGAGGCCTTGCAGCAACTCGACCGCATCGAGATCGCCTTCCGACAGATACTTTTCCAGTAATCGATCATCGACTTCGGCCACGCCCTCGATCAGTTTCTTGCGCGCCTCGGCGACGACACCGGCCAGGTCGGCCGGCACGCTCCCCGCCTGCACCTTGGGGCTGTCGCTTCGCGACCGGATCGCCGCGCCCTGCAACAGATCGACGACACCCTCCAGCGCCTGACCCTCTCCGATCGGTACCGCAATCGGCAAGGCGGTCAGGCCTAAGGTCCGTTCGCATTCCTCGATGACGGCGCGATACGATGTCCCCTCCTTGTCCAACTCGTTCACGAACACGAGGCACGGCAGGCGAAGCTCTCGAATGCTCTGCCACATCCGCCGCAACTCGGTTCGGACCCCGGTCGCCGCACCGACGACAAGCACCACGCCGTCGACGGCGCGGAGAGCCGTCTGGGTTTCACCCAGGAAGCTGAGGGCGCCCGGTGTGTCGAGCAGATTCACCGTCGTGTCCTTCCATCCGAAATGAAGCACGCTGGTGCTGACCGAGATCCGCCGATGGATTTCCTCGGGTTCGAAATCCGATACCGTCGTCCCGTTTGCGACCGATCCCATCGTCGGGATAGCACCCGCCGTGAAGAGGAGCGCTTCCGTCAGGGAAGTTTTCCCGGCCCCGGTGTTCGACACGACTGCGACATTCCTGACCGACTCGACGCGGGATTCTTTCATGATGTCCTCCTCCGCTGATGTGGCCGTGAAGGACCCTCTCAGATCACAACATTGGCGAGTTCCCGGTCCCTCCTCCGGCCGATAGAGCCGAAGCGTTCATGCCATGCCGCCGGCCTCCTTGAGCCAGCCCTGATCCGCAAAGCTCACATAGCGACCGTCGCCGACCACGAGGTGATCCAGCACACGAATCCCCAGCACCTCTCCCGCCGCCACCAGGCGCGCGGTCAAGTGGTGATCCTCTTGGCTGGGCGAAGGATCGCCGCTGGGATGATTGTGCAGAAAAATGACGGCCGCCGCGGATTCGCGCACCGCGAGCGTAAACACTTCCCTCGGATGGACGATGCTGAGCGTCAGACTGCCTTCGGAAACCGTCTCTTCCCGGATCACCGTGTTCTTGGCGTCAAGCAGAATGACCTTGAAGATTTCGTGCCGGAGATCACGCAGGTGGGGATGGTAGTGCTTGAACAGATCGGCGCTGGAACGGATTCGGGTGCCGGTGGAGAGCGGCGCTGCCAGGACACGCCGCCCCAGTTCGACGGCGGCCTTGAGTTGGGCTGCTTTCGCGGCTCCCACGCCGGGGATCGCACAGAGCTCGTCGAGCCCGCAGTGCGCCAACCCCTGCAAACCCCTGAGATGGCGCAGCAGCTCCATGGCGACCTGGACCGCCGAGGCGTCCTGCCGACCGACCCGGAGCAAGATGGCCAGGAGCTGCGCATCCGACAACGCGGTCGCGCCTTCTTGCAGCAGCCGCTCACGAGGACGCTCGGTCGCCGGCCAATGGGCGATTCCATTGCCCCGCTTTTTCCCTATCATACGCCCCTGCTCGGGTCAAAAAACTGATGTGATGGACGTTTTTGTACCGAGCGCCGGACACCTTCTTTCCGCGATCCTCGCCTCACAAAATCATAACCCATTGAATTTCCAATAGCCGTCAATTCTGTTCAGGATCGGTTCAGGACTTGCTTGCACCCAACCGCAGCAGTGAGCGCTGACACCCAGGAGGGAGCGATGGAATGTCCGAAGTGCAAAGGGCTGATGATGCTGGAACGGTTTTCTGATTTTTTCCTCATCTTCTACGCGTGGAAGTGTATTAACTGCGGCGCGATCATCGATCGCACCATTTCGACGAACCGGAGAAAGAGCTTGGCGGTCCGCGAAGCTCACGCAGTCGGGACCCGCTAAGGGTCCGTTCATACCGCTTGACTGCTCGCGCATCATTGTCTCAATCGTTCGGCTGTTCGGTCGCTGCTCTGAACCGATCGGCATGACCCGCACAAAGCCGCCGCGTGCGGGTCATTATAGCCAAGTGGTCGAAGAGGCGTCAAAGCGTTCCCTGCAGCCCCATCGTCTTTCCGAGTCTCACGTTCACGGTTGAATACTCCTCTGCCGTTGCGCTCCAGGTTCTCCGCCTTGACCCTCTCAAAAACGCTGTGTTAGAGTCTGCCGCTCGCATCGCGTCGTCAACAAACACCATGCGCGTCATTGCTGGCTCCCTGAAGGGACGCCGGCTGCTGGGCCCTCGACGGTCCGAGTTGCGTCCCACGTCTGATCAAGTGAAGGAAGCGCTCTTTTCGATCGCCGGGGCCTGGATTCCGAACGCCGCCGTCCTGGACTTGTACGCGGGAACGGGCGCGATCGGGATCGAAGCCTTCAGCCGTGGCGCCCGGCGCGTGACGTTCGTCGAGTCCGATCCTGCCGCGCTTCGGGTTCTCCGCGCCAATCTCGAGCGGTGCGCCCTGACGCATGGGGTGGGAATCCATGCCGGCCGTGTCGATCGGTTTCTCCGCCGCCGCGCGTCATGGGATGGACCCTACGATGTGGTCTTCGCGGACCCGCCGTACGCCGCGGAGGAGGAATTGACCGGGTTGGCGAAGTGGCTCGATGAAGGACTGATCGCAGGCGACGCCATTGCGATTGTGGAGCACGCGTCCAGGACGCCGGTGCCGGACACGCTGGGGCCGTTGACCCGGACCCGCTGCTATCGATACGGCGACACGTCCCTCACCGTTTACCGCGGGCAAGACAAGATGGGGCGCGTCTCATGAACGTAGGGGTCTACCCCGGCACATTCGACCCGATCACGCACGGGCACACCGACATCATTACCCGCAGTCTCCGGATTTTCGACCACGTGATCGTGGCCGTCGCGCCGAATCCGAGCAAACATCCCCTGTTCAGCTTATCCGAACGGCTGGAGATGGTGCACTTGGTCACCGAGGGCATGCCGCGGGTCGAGGTCGCCACCTTCGAAGGGTTACTCGTCGAGTACGTCAAACGACGCGGAGCCAACGCAGTGATCCGAGGGCTGCGGGCGATTTCGGACTTCGAATTTGAATTTCAGATGGCGCTGACCAATCGCAAGCTGGAACACACCATTGAGACCGTGTTCCTCATGCCGAGTGAAGAGTATTCGTATCTGACGTCGACCATCATCAAAGACATCGCGAAACACGGCGGCCCCCTGACCGACTTCCTCCATCCCGAGGTCGCCAAGCGCCTGGATCAGCGACTACGAAACTTCCAACCATGAAACTTGCCGCGCGCGCCGGACGCATCGTGCCTTCTCCCACGCTCGGGATCACCGCCACCGCCAAGGCCATGGCGGCTCAAGGGATCGACGTGATCGATTTCGCCTCGGGCGAGCCCGATTTCGACACCCCGGAGCCGATCAAGGCCGCGGCGGAAGCCGCCATTCGAGCCGGCTTCACGAAATACACGCCGTCGTCCGGGATCGACGAGCTACGGACCGCCATCGCCGAGAAACTCCGAACCGAAGCAGGGCTGCGGTACGACAAGTCGCAGATCCTGGTCTCTTGCGGCGCCAAACATTCGCTCTACAACCTCGCGGAGGCGCTGTTCGAAGCCGGCGACGAAATCGTCATCCCGGTGCCCTTCTGGGTCTCCTACCAGGATCAGTTGCTGCTCAACGACGCGACACCGGTCCTGCTGGAGACGCGCGAAGAGGAAGGCTATGCGATTGACCCGGCCGAATTGGAACGGCGCATCACGCCGAGGACCAAGGCCATCATCGTCAACAGCCCCTGCAACCCCACGGGCGCCACCTATGACCGCGCCGCGCTCGAAGGCATCGCATCGGTGGCGCTTCGCCACGACCTCGTGGTCATCTCCGACGAGATTTACGGCAAGATCGTATACGACGGCGTCCGGCATTGCAGCATCGCGACGCTCGGCGAGGACGTCGCCGCGCGGACGGTGATCATCAACGGCGTGTCCAAAGCGTATGCCATGACCGGATGGCGCATCGGGTATGCGGCCGGCCCCAAAGAGCTGATCACCGCGATGGCCAACATCCAGAGCCAAAGCACGTCCAACCCCTGCTCGATTTCGCAGAAAGCCGCGGTGGCTGCGCTCCGCTTGGATGACTCATTCACCACGCAGATGGTCGCGGAATTCGACCGGCGGCGGCGGGTCATGGTCGAACGACTCAATAAAATGCCGGGCGTGAGTTGTCGGGTCCCGACCGGCGCCTTCTACGCCTTCCCCAACGTCAGCGGCCTGTTCCCTCGCCGTTGGAAAGACAGGCGCATCGCCAGCGCCTCGGACCTCGCCACCTACCTGCTGGAGGAAGCCAAGGTCGCGGTGGTGCCGGGGGAGCCCTTTGGCAGCATGGCCCATATCCGCCTGTCCTACGCCACCGGGATGGACGCCATTCTCCGCGGACTGGACCGCATGGAAGCCGCCCTGCGGCAACTCGGCTGAGCGCGATCCGCTGGCGGAGCGCTGTTTGTCACCCGATCGAAACGCTCGCCGGCCTTGATTTCGCCGAACGCTGTGTTAGTAGTATCTGCATTCGGGCTGACACGCGATTGCCGAGAGGTGGGGCGAGGAAAAGGAGGACAAAACCCGTGCCGATTTATGAATACCTCTGCGGAACCTGCGATTATCGATTTGAAGTGCAACAGAAAGTCAGCGACCCCCCGCTGACGACCTGCAGCCGTTGCGGCAACGGGGTAAGCAAGGTCATCTCCGCGCCGGCGATCATGTTCAAAGGCAGCGGGTGGTACATTACCGATTACTCCGACAAGCTCAAGCCCCCCGCCTCACCCGAATCCGGCAACGGGGCGGCCGACGGCAAGAAAGACGGCGCGCCGGCGACCCAGACCACCGGTGCATCAGCCCCGGCCCCCGCGGGCCAAAGCACAAGCGCCGCCCCGGCAGCGGCGGGATCGGCGAACCCCGCCTCACCTTCTTCCACGTCCTCTTCGTCATAACTCCGACCAGGACTTCAGTTGCGCTTGGTCCCTGAGGACTTCGTGGTCTTCTTCTTAGTCGTCGTGCTCTTGCCGGCGGATTTCGCCGTCGCCTTTGCGGCAGCCTTGGTTGCACCGGCCTTGGTCAATTTAGCTAGCTTGTCGCGCTCGGCGGCCAGGCCGTGCTCGAGTGTGGCGATCATCGCGGTCTTTTCTCGATTCAGGCGGGTGAGTTCGTCCACCCGAGCTTGCAACTCCTCACGGGCCTTCGCGGCGGCGGACAACTGGCTCTGCAATTGCGCTCGTTCCATGGTCACGGTTTGCAGCTCGGTCTTGAGCTGTTCGATCTGGGTTTGGAGCGCGGGCGGCCAGTAATCGCACCCGCTCAACCCTCCTCCCACCACCACGGCGAGCATCACACTCGCCGCGAACCTCCATGACATCATCGCGTGCATTGGCACCTCCTGTTCATCAGAGCCGGTTGAAGAAGAGCGCCTCTCGCCCCTCCCTCCGCGCGGACCGCTATCCGTTCAACTGAAAGCCGGCACGTTCCAGCGCCGCCACCAGCTCGGCCCGGGGAACTCGTCCCTCCCGCACCACGCTGATCGGGCCGCGCGCATCCACGACCGTGGACGGCAATCCGCCCGGCGTCGGCCCGCCGTCGAGAATCAGGTCGACGTCTGCGCCTAGTTCATTGCGCACCGCCTGTGCCGTCTCAAACGGCGACTGACCGGAGCGATTGGCGCTGGTGCCCGTCAACGGGCCGACTCGACGCAGCAGCGCAGCCAAGAGCGGATAGGCCGTCAACCGGATGCCGACCGAGCCTGTGCCCGCCGTCAGGAACGCCGGCAGGGACGGCAACGCGGGAAAAATAATCGTCAAGGGCCCCGGCCAGAACCGGTCCATCAGCACTTGGGCGGCCGGGGGAATATCGGCGGCCAGCCCGTCCAACTGCGCGCGGTCGGCGATCAGCACGAGAATCGGCTTATGGTCCCGCTCGCCCTTGATCCGGCAGACGCGGGCGACCGCCGTCGCATCGGTCGGAACGACGCCGAGACCATAAAAACTCTCGGTCGGAACGGCCACGACACCGCCGGCTCGGACGACCCGCGCGACCTCCCGCGCAATCTCTTCGGGACAGTCTTGCGGGCACGGAAGCACGCGAGCCTTGGTTGCCATGGAACCGATCATGGTTGCTCACACGCCGGCCGGCAACGCGCGCGCGGCGATGTCCGTCCGGAAATGACAGCCTTCAAACGAGATAGCGCGGGCCGTGCAATAGGCCCGATCCCGAGCCTGCGCTAAGCTCGTTCCCCTGCCGGTCACACCGAGGACACGTCCTCCCGCCGTGACGATCTCCTGCCCCTGCCGTTTGGTTCCGGCGTGGAACACGATGGTTTCGTCAGAGGCGCTGCGCCCCGGCAATCCACGAATCGGGAACCCGATCCGATAGGAACCGGGATAGCCGGCCGACGTCAGCACCACGCAGACCGCCGCGTCGTCATGCCACTGGACGGCGAGTTGATCCAGGCGGTGTTCGACCACCGCTTCCGCGACATCCACCAGATCGGTTTTCAGCAGCGGCAGCACCGCTTGCGTTTCCGGATCGCCCATCCGGGCGTTGAACTCCAGCACATACGGCCGGCCGTTGACGATCATGAGTCCGGCATAGAGCACGCCTTGAAACGGACAGCCCGTGCGTAGCAACGCCTCCACGGCCGGCAGCAGGACCTGCTTTATCACCGCATCCCGCAGCGTCGGAGTGCCGAGCGGCGCCGGCGCATAGGCGCCCATGCCGCCGGTGTTCGGACCCGTGTCGCCATCGCCGACCCGTTTATGATCCTGTGCCGGTAGCATAGGGACGACCGTCTTGCCGTCGGTAAAGGCCATGATGGTGAGCTCTTCGCCGTCCAGGAACTCTTCGATCAGCGCTTGCCGGCACGCCTCGCCGAAGACCCGTTTCTCCAGGATATCCGTCACCGCTTGTTGCGCCTGCTCGCGCGTGGCGGCCACCACCACGCCTTTGCCCTGCGCTAACCCGTCCGCCTTCACGACAACCGGAAGCGCATGCCGGTCAAGATACTCCAGCGCCGGGCCGGCCTTGTCGAAGCTCCGCGCGGCCGCCGTGGGAATGCCGGCCGCCGCCATCACCTCTTTCGCAAAAACCTTGCTGGACTCGATGCGGGCCGCGCCTTTGGTGGGGCCGAAGATCTTCAGCTTGGCCTTCCGGAATTCATCCGCGATCCCCATCGCGAGCGGCGCTTCGGGGCCGACAATGGTCAGATCGATCCGTTCGGATTGGACGAACGCCTTCAACTCGGCGATCGCCTCGGCTTTGATCGGCACACAGGTCGCCAGCGTTTCGATGCCGGCATTGCCCGGCGCGCAGTAGAGCTGGGCCACGCGCCGGCTCTGCGCAAGCTTCCACACCAGCGCATGTTCGCGCCCGCCGCTACCGATGACCAAAACTTTCATAAATTGAAGGATTGCGTGAGTGAAACAAGTTGGGACGAAGACGAGAGTAATCAATCAATGCGGCAATGATCACATGGGAAAATGCTCCAATCCCCAACGGCGTGCTCAGTGGCGGAAGTGGCGCATCCCCGTGAGAATCATCGCCATCTGATGTTCATCCGCCGCCTTGATCACTTCCTGATCCCGGATCGAGCCGCCGGGTTGGATGACCGCCGTAATGCCGGCCTGGGCAGCCGCGTCGATGCCGTCACGGAACGGAAAGAACGCATCCGAGGCCATCACGCAGCCCTTCACCGGCAGGACCGCCTTCATGCCGGCGAGCTTCACGGAATCCACCCGGCTCATCTGGCCGGCTCCGATGCCGACCGTCTGGCCCGGCCTCGCGTAGACGATGGCATTCGATTTAACGTGCTTGCAGACTTTCCAGGCGAAGGCGCAGGCCGCATACTCCTCGTCCGTCGGCTTCCGCATCGTCGGCACGTTCAACGCCAGGAGGTCGCCGAGACTGCCAAGGTCCCGATCCTGCACGATCAACCCGCCGACCAGCTTTTTGAGATCCAGCCCCTCCTGCATGGCTTTCGCCAACGGCCCTACATCGAGCAAGCGCAAATCCTTCTTCCGCTTCAGCTCCACCAGCGCATCGTCCGCATAGCCCGGCGCCACCACCACTTCGACGAAGGTCGAGGTGATCTCTTTCGCCGCTGCCAGATCGACCGACCGATTGAACGCGATCACCCCGCCGAAGGCCGACACAGGGTCGGTCTCCCGCGCCTTCACATAGGCCTCCACAGGCGTCGCCCCGAGCGCCGCGCCGCAGGGGTTGTTGTGTTTGATGATGACGACGGCTGTCTCGTCGAACTCCTTCACCAGCTCCAGCGCGGAGTTCGCATCGAGATAGTTGTTGTACGACATTGCCTTGCCGTGCAGCACCTTGGCGCGCGACACGGACGGTTCCCGCGAAAGGAGCTCGCGGTAGAACGCCCCCTGCTGATGTGGATTCTCCCCGTAGCGGAGGGATTCCACCCGTTCGAACTGGAGCGAGAGGATCGCGGGGAACTTGACCTCGTTCCCCTGCACCTGTTTTTCCAGATAGTCGGCGATGAGGCTGTCGTAGCGCGCCGTATGTTGGAAGACCTTCATCGCCAACTCGCGCCGGAGTTCCCGCGTCACGGCCCCCGCCTTGAGCGCCTCCAACACGCGCGTATAGTCGGACGGATCGACGACCACCACGACATCTTCGTGATTCTTCGCCGCCGAGCGCAGCATCGACGGCCCGCCGATGTCGATGTTCTCGATCGCGTCGTCGAAGGAACAGTCGGGTTTGGAGATCGTGGCCTCGAAGGGGTAGAGATTCACGACGACGACATCGATCGGCCCGATCCCATGTTCCTGCATCTGCGCCACGTGCGCCGGCACGCTGCGGCGACCGAGCAACCCGCCGTGAATCTTCGGATGGAGCGTCTTGACCCGGCCGTCCAGAATTTCCGGCGACCCGGTGTAGGCCGCCACGTCCGTCACCGCCACGCCGGCCTCCCGCAGGGCTTTGGCCGTCCCGCCGGTGGACAGAATCTCCGCGCCCAGCGCGGCCAGACCTTTCGCCATCTCGACGACACCGGTCTTATCCGACACGCTGATCAATGCCCGCTCGATGCCGGCCATGGCCTGCTCCTTGTGCTGCGCGTTGGATGGGGTTCGAAAAATAATACGCACGATGAAAAAGCGGGCGCAGAATAACAGATGCCTCTATGAAGTTCAAGGCAACGCCGGGCGCAGAAAGGAGTGCCGAGCGGTCTGGCAGGTCCTGTCCTGTCGATCCGAACTTCCGCAGCCGGTGATTCACGTCGTACGGCAAGAAAAGCAGAATGTCTCCTTAAATTCCCTCCCCGTTAAATTCCCTCACAGTTAAACGTTGACCGATGCCCCGAGCGACTGTATAATTTTGTCATACAGTGAGGAGGAGAAAATGAAGCGTGGACGCGTGCCACTCACAGTCTCGGTCCCCTCCGAGTTGGCGACCAAGTTCGAGAAGCTGGCCAAGGCTGAGGCGAAGAACAAGAGCCAGCTCTTCCGTGAGATGGTCTCCGTGTACGAGCAGCGCCGGCGGGAGGAGGAGTTTCTCGCACTTCAGCGCTATGGTGCCAGACAGGCGCGCAAGAAAGGGGTGCTGACGGAAGCCGATGTCGAAGCCCTGGTCTTCCAGGACCGCTGACCGTGCGCGTCGTCTTCGACACGAACATCTATGTGTCAGCCTTGGGGATTCCCGGCGGCCGGGCGGAAGAAGCCTACCTCGGCGCCCTCCGCGGAAGATTCGAACTCTTCACTTCAGTCCCGATCCTCACCGAGACGGCGACGGTCCTCCAGAGCAAGTTCGACTGGGCGGAGGAGAAGACGCGGGAATTCGTGCAAGCGATCAGCCGCGTGGCCATCGTCGTCAGGACCACTTCCCGTCTCCGTGTCGTAGAAGATGAACCCGACAATCGCATCCTCGAGTGCGCGGTTCACGCCCATGCGGACTCCATTGTCACAGGCGATCGGCATCTCCTGATACTTGGGACTTACAAAGGTGTGCGGCTGATCCGGTTGACCGACTTCCTCGAGCTTCTTACGGGTAACGAGCAAGAAAAGGGGTCGGGAGTCGATTCTTGACAGAAGGTCCGCGATTCCCGTAGGAGCGCATCCGGGCGCTGTCGTCCCCGCGTGGCCGCTGGTGCTCTCGCCTATCATGTCATACGTAACGAAACGACTCCCGACCCCTTTTCCTTTTCCCCGACCCCTTTTCCTTTTCCCCAGAGAGTACACGGGGCATCCTCCACCTCTCCATCAAACTGAAGGCGTCGGCGTGTTCTGCGACTTGCGGGTGGCGCTGACCAGGGCGCTCAGCTGCGCGCAGCGGGGTCCCTACACCGGGCGGGGTGCGAGCACGGCTGGGCTGGTCAGCGACAGGACCCGCAAGTTTCTTATCCCCCTTCCCCTCAATTTGACATCCCCCACCCTCCCGACTAGAATCCGCCGCTGAGTCACCCCATGTCATCCCAATTCGTCCACCTCCACCTCCACACCCAGTACAGTTTGTTGGATGGCGCGAATCAAATCGATCCGCTCGTCCAGCAGGTGAAGGGGTTCGGCCAACCGGCCGTGGCCATGACCGACCACGGCAACATGTTCGGAGCGGTCGAGTTCTACCGGAAGGCCAAGGATGCGGGGATCAAACCCATCATCGGGTGCGAGGCCTACATGGCGCCGGGCAGCCGGTTCGCCAAGGACAGCGCCCTCGCCCACAACGACTACTATCACCTGATTCTGCTCGCGACGAACCTCACGGGCTATCAAAACCTCATCAAGCTCGTCAGTAAAGCGTATCTTGAAGGCTTCTATTACAAGCCACGGATGGATAAGGACTTACTGCAGCAACATCATGAGGGATTGATCGCCCTGTCGGGCTGCCTCAGCGGCGAGGTGCCGTATCTCATCGGACAGAAAGACATGGAGAGCGCCATCCGGGTCGCTGGGGAATATCGAGAGATCTTCGGGAAGGACCATTACTATCTGGAGGTCCAGGCCAACGGCTTGGAGCATCAGCGCATCGCCAACCGCGGGCTGATCGAGATTCACCAGAAGCTTGGTATCCCGCTCGCCGGCACCAATGATTGCCACTACCTCAAGAAGGAAGACGCCAGGCCGCATGACCTGATGCTGTGCCTGCAGACCGGCAAGACGATCAACGATCCCAACCGGCTGAAGTTCGACACGGACCAGCTCTACGTCAAGTCGACCGACGAGATGGTCGCCGAGTTCGCGGAACTGCCGCAGGCCGTGCTGAACACCTGTCGCATCGCGGAACAGTGCGACTTGCACCTGCCGCTGAACAAGACCCATCTGCCCCAGTACAAAGTCCCGGACGGCTACACCCGCGAAACGTACCTGGAGCACCTGGCTCACGAAGGCCTCGCCGCCCGGTTGCGTGAGCGGCCCAGTGCCATCCCGCGCGAAGCCTACGAGCTGCGGCTGAAGGAAGAGTTGACGGTCATCTGTACAATGGGGTTCGCCGGCTACTTCCTGATCGTATGGGACATCATCAAGTTCGCCCGTTCGCGCGGCATTCCGGTCGGGCCGGGCCGGGGCTCCGCCGCCGGCAGTCTCGTCGCCTACGCGCTGCGGATCACAGACCTCGATCCGCTCGTCTACAGCCTCCTTTTCGAACGGTTCCTCAACCCCGAGCGCGTCTCGCTCCCCGATATCGACATGGACTTCTGCATGGACCGCCGGAACGAGGTCATCAACTACGTGGTGGAGAAGTTCGGGCAAGACCACGTCGCCCAGATCATCACGTTCGGCACCATGAAGGCCAAGGCGGCGATCCGCGACGTCGGGCGCGTGCTGGAAATGCCCTACGCGGACGTGGACCGGATCGCCAAGCTCGTGCCGGACGATCTGAAAATGACGCTCGACAAGGCGCTGGAGCAGGAGCCGCGGCTCCGCGATCTGGTGGACAAGGACCCCAAGGTCCGCGAGCTGATGTCCATCGCCCAGTCCTTGGAAGGGCTGGCGCGTCACGCCTCCACGCACGCCGCCGGCGTCGTGATCTCCGACCAGCCGCTCACGGAGCATGTGCCGCTTTACAAAGGCACCAACGACGAAATCGTCACCCAGTACTCGATGGGCGACGTGGAGAAGATCGGCCTGGTCAAGTTCGACTTCCTCGGCCTCAAGACCTTGACGATGATTCACCACGCCGTGACACTGATCAACGCCGCGCGCCCCGACAACCCGCCCTTCGTCATCGACCGGATTCCGTTCGACGATCCCCACACCTTCGCGCTGCTTTCCTCCGGGAAGACGACCGGGCTCTTCCAATTGGAAAGCGCCGGGATGCGCGACCTGCTGGTCGGGCTCCGGCCGGACCGGTTTGAAGACATCATCGCAATCATCGCCCTGTACCGGCCGGGGCCGATGGACCTGATCCCCGACTTCATCAAGCGCAAGCAGGGCAAGATCCCGATCACCTATGAAGTCCCCGAATTGGAGCCGATCCTCAAGGACACCTACGGGGTCATCGTCTACCAGGAGCAGGTGATGGCGATCGCCAACAAGGTCGCCGGCTTCTCCCTCGGCCAAGCCGACATCCTACGGCGCGCGATGGGCAAGAAGAAGCCCGAGGAGATGGAGAAATTGCGGGCGCAGTTTCTCGAGGGGGCGAGGAAGAAGAAGATTTCCGAGAAGAAAGCGGAGAAACTGTACGAACTGATTCAGAAGTTCGCCGGCTACGGCTTCAACAAGTCCCACGCCGCCGCCTATGCGGTCGTCTGTTATCAGACCGCATACCTCAAGACCCACTACCCGACCGAGTTCATGGCCGCCCTCATGACCTGCGACATGGGCAACGCCGACAAGATCGTGAGCTATTTCACGGAGTGCCGGGATTTGGGCATCAAGGTCCTCCCGCCCGACGTCAACGAGAGCCAGAAAACCTTTGCGGTGGTGGACGGCGGCATCCGATTCGGCCTGGCGGCGATCAAGAACGTCGGCGCAGGGGCGGTCGAGTCCATCATCGCGATTCGCAATGAGACCGGCCGATTCCGATCGTTCTTCGATTTCTGCCGCCGCGTCGATCTCCACAAGGTCAACAAACGGATGCTGGAGGGCCTGATCAAGGCCGGGGCGTTCGACTCGACCGGCGCCAGGCGGTCGCAGCTCATGGCCGTGCTCGACCGGGCGGTGGAGGAAGGCGCGACCGTGCAGCGGGAGCGAGCGCTGGGCCAAACGAGCATCTTCGGCGGCGACCTGGAAAACGGGTCGGCGACCGAGCTTCATGACCCCGAGCTGCCGGACATCCCGGAATGGGACCAGGGCGAGCGGGTGAAATACGAGCGCGAGCTGACGGGCTTCTATATTTCGGCCCATCCTCTGGCCCGGTATGAAGCCGCGGTGCGAACGCTGGCCACGGCGACCACCGAGGGCTTGGCGGACGTGGCCGACGGGAAGGAGGTGAAGCTGTGCGGGATCATCACGACCGTCAAGACCATGCTGACCAAGAAGGGCGACCGGATGGCCTATCTAACGCTCGAAGACTTGCACGGGATGGTGGAAGTCATCGCCTTCCCCGATCTCTACAAAGCGGCCAGCGACCTCATCGCGCCGGAGCAGATCGTCCGCGTGACCGGCACCGTCGATCGCGGAGACAAGGGGACGAAACTCCGCGGCAGCAAGATCGAGGCCTTGGCGGAGCTGCAAGCCAAGGCCATCACCAAGGTCAATATCCGGCTGGGCGACTCACCGGACGTCGCGAGCCGGTTACCGAAGTTACAGCAAGTGTTGTCGCGGCATCCGGGATCCACCGCCGTCTACTTTACCTTCCGAATGGCGCCACACCTGGAAGCGGACACGGCTCCGCTCCCGAACGTCACGGTCCTTCCCAGCGAGCATTTCGTGTTGGAAGTTGAAGAAGTGCTAGGCAAAGGGGCGGTGGCTCTGCTATCCTGAGCAGGCTTCTTGCCCTCAGTGATCCTTCTCAAATCCCCCGAGGGCCTATGAGAGACTATCTCGAATTTGAAAAGCCGATCCGCGAGATCGAAGAACGGATCGAAAAGCTGGCCGCGGCCAACGGGCCGAAGTCCTCGACGCAGGAAGAGGTCCGCAAACTCCGGGCCAAGCTGGCCCAGGTCGAGCACGAGCTGTACGGCCATCTCACCCCCTGGCAGCGGACCCAGCTCGCCCGCCATCCCCAGCGCCCGACCACCCTCGACTATGTGAACGACCTCTGCCGGGAATTCGTGGAATTCCACGGCGACCGGCTCTTCGGCGACGACCGCGCCATCGTGGGCGGCTTCGCGCGGTTCAACGGCCGTTCCGTCATGGTCATCGGACACCAGAAGGGCAAGACGCTGAAAGAACGGATGCAGCGCAATTTCGGGATGCCGAACCCGGAGGGCTATCGGAAGGCGTTGCGTCTGATGAAGATGGCCGGGAAATTCGGGCGCCCGATCGTCACGTTCATCGACACGCCCGGCGCCTATCCCGGGATCGGGGCCGAGGAACGGGGCCAGGCCGAGGCCATCGCCCGAAACCTGTACGTGATGTCGCGACTGGCGGTCCCGATCGTCTCCATCGTCATCGGCGAAGGCGGGAGCGGCGGAGCGTTGGCGCTCGGCGTCGCCGACCGGGTGCTGATGCTGGAGCACGCCGTCTATTCGGTGATCTCGCCGGAAGGCTGCGCGGCCATCCTGTGGGACGATCCGGCCAAGGTGCCCGATGCGGCCGCCGCCTTGAAGATGACGGCCGCCGATCTGATGCAACTGGGCGTGATCGACGGCATCGTTCCGGAACCGCTGGGCGGCGCCCATCGGGACCCCCGCTTCGTCGCCGACCGTATCGCCAAAGCCCTCACCGCCTGCCTCAGCGAACTCGAGACGATCCCCGTCGATCAGCTTCTGGCCCAACGAGAACAGAAATATCGCAAGATGGGCGCGGTGAGCGGACTCACGCCGGCGAGCGCGTAGTTCGATCGTACCGTCTCTGTCTCAGGACCACTCGAAGGACCCTGCCAGCAATCCGAGCGCAACAAAACGCCGTTCGATGGAATGGAGAATCACGCGGCGGAGATCGGCCCGAAACGGGGCCAGGCTCTCGTCTCCCAGATAGCGGTCCACCGTCCGCGGCAGCCGCTTCCACCACGCCCGAGCGGCCAGGCGAGCGCCCGTCGCCACCCCGCCCCCGCCGGCCAGGATGGCACGGATCTCCCGCTCAAAAAACCCGACGTGCGTTTCCTCGTCCGCCAGAATCGACGCTAAATCCGGACGGACACCGGCCAGGAGCTTAGCGAACTCCAGTCCCAGCGCTTCGTATCCATAGAGATGCACCGCCAACGCCCACCATTGGCTCGGCACCTGCGGCGGCGCCATCCGGTCCCACGACGACGTACCCAACAGCGCTTCGAACCGTCGGAGGTGCGCCTGTTCATCCTCCTCGTGCCGCCGCAGGAACGCCAGCACATGCGGCGGCACAGCCTGGGCCTGCGCGGATCGGACCGACCGGAGAGCCATGGCCTCGGCTCTGAGGAAGCGTTCCAGTAGCGCGCGTTCACAGGACTGAGGAAGCACAAGGGACATAGGGCCAGTCTAGCTGAACCGAGCGGTCGGAACCAACCTTCCCGTTTGCCCGTCAGGCCGCCGCCGACACGGTCCACAGCATGCGCCTCTTGGCTTCCGCAGCGATCCGGCGTAGCATACTCGTACCGTTCCCTGAAGCAAGAAAGAAAACCACCAGCTAGCGCTGTTCTTTATTTGCTTTCGCTGAAGCGCTCACCCCCTCACCTTAATCCTCCCCCTGGGAGTGGGAGAGGAGAGTCATGAGGGGAACTGACGGCTGATGGCCGACCGCTGACGGCTGTGTTCTGAGCAGGGAGGACGCCATGCCGACCTTTGCGTTACTCACCAAGCTGGCGCCGGACGAGGCGCGTGATCCCAAATTCCGGGAAGAACACGGGAAACAGTGGATGAATCAGGTCAAGGTGAAGTGCCCCGGCGTCAAGTGGCTCTCCCATTACTTAGTGCTGGGGCCGCACGACTTCCTGGACCTTTACGAGGCGGCGAACGAAGAGGAAGCCGCGAAGGTGGCGATGATCAGCCTGTCGCTGGGCGCGCTGTCCGCGGAAACCTGGACGCTGCTTCCCTATCACCGCTATGTCCAACTCGCCAAAGAAGTGTGAGGTGATCGTCCGAAATCGAACAAGACTCGCATGACGGTGCTTCTCGACGCGCCAAGAACATCTGGATGGGCGCGTCGCCACACAAGTGAGGAAAGGAGGACGGCCATGAAAGAGATCAATTGGAATCGCCTTCTCTTGGGGGGCCTGGTCGCCGGGCTGATCATCGACGTGGTCCAGTGGCTGATCAACGGAGTGCTGCTGGGCTCGGAGTGGCGCGACGCCATGCAGGCCCTGGGAAAACCCGTCCAAGAGAACCCGGCCAGAAGTTTGTTCTATGTGCTGCTGGGGTTGGTGTACGGGATTCTTGCGGTCTGGTTCTACGCGTCCATTCGGCCGCGGTACGGAGCCGGCCCGGTCACGGCCTTGTACGCAGGCGCCGCCGTCTGGTTGCTGGGCTACTGCCTGCCGACGCTCACGTGGATGCCCATGGGCTTGTTCCCTGCCGGCCTGGTGTCCGTCGCCATGCTGATCGGATTGATTGAAATGGTGGCCGCCACCGTAGCGGGTGCCTGGTTGTATCAAGAACCGCTGCCGGGCACAGCCGGGGCGGCACGCCGAGCGGCCTGAGGGGGTACGCGCTAGGCTCTCTTCCTCCGAGCGGCGAGGCAAGCGGTCACGCGTGGCGTCTCTGCCCGCAACTGTCCGCTGATCGGCGCCATTGACGCGGCGGGAAAGATCCCCTTCCGGTCGTGATGAGCCGGCGGCTTACCTGTGCAGGATGTAACCCCCCTCCCCGAGACCCTCCCCCTTGAAGGGGGAGGGGCGGGTGAGGGTGAAGCCGGCGGCTAATGGCTGGTGGCTGATAGCTGTTCTTAAGGAGCAGGAACCAGAAACCATGTCGCACTCCGTGACGCATCGGTCCGGTTCGGCCTTCCTTGACGCATTGGAGCGAGAGCTACAAGCCCATCCCGCCCACACGAATCCGTTCTTCCGAGCGTTCCAGCGCGGCGTCACGGAGGCGCAACTTCGGCGGTTCGTCCGCCAGTGGTACCGGTTCGGGATTCAATTCCGCAAGATTCTGATCGGCCTGCTCTACAACCTGTCGGACAAGGACGAAACGATCGGGCTGGAATTGGCGCGGGTGCTCTTTTCGGAATACGGAAACGGGGTGCCGGAGGACGTTCATGCCGCGCAGATGCTGCGCTTGACCGATCGCTTGGGCATCGATCGCCAAGTCCTCGCGCAGGAACGGCTGTGCCCGGAGGCGCAGGAGTATATTGACCGCGTCGGTGAGATGTTCCTGCACGGCGACATGCCGTCGGCGTTGGGCGCCTCGTTCGGCATCGAGACGACGGCCGGCCTCACCTATCGCTATCTCTACAGCGGCCTGCTCGCCTTTCCCCAGCTCTCGCTGCGGGACATCAAGTTTTTCGAAACCCATCTTTTCGAGGAACTGCAGCACGGCGACTGGCTCCGCGCCGCCCTGGCCGGGTACGCGGAGCTGGAGGAGCACCGCGAAACGATTCGCGCGGCCGCGCTGATGGCGATGGAGAAATGGCACGGTCTCTGGCTCGGCATGCATCGCTTGGTGCTAGGCGCCGATCCCGCGACCAGGTAATCGCTCTCACATCCCGCGCCGTTTCAGCCGTTCGTTGACTTCTGCGTGATCACGGCATATCCTCGCCGGTGATTCGAACCTTCACGTAAGCAGTTCCCGGCGCGGTTATGGTTGGTCCTCCAGCCGGCATGCGAGGTGGAACCCAGCCGGTGGCGGATCACGGAGCATGGCGAAGCGGATGTGTGGTCATGCGGAGAAAGGACGCGGTCCACGAGGGTGCCGATGATCGAAAAGACGAGGACTGACATGACGAAGAGTTCTGCGCAGGCATTCCCGTTTGCTCCTTGCTGCGGTCTGAACGTCCTCACCGGACTGCTCTGCAGCCTGCTTTTCACAACGGTTGGATGCGTGACACAAAGCACCTACGAACTGGCGACGGCGGAACGCGACAGATTCCAGGCCGAACTGGAACGCGCACAAGCCGAGGTCAAGGCGTTGGCGCAGCAGGCGGAGGCGTTGCAAGCGCTCAACGACCAGGAAGACCGACGACTCAAAGAGCTCCTGGCGAAGCTCCAGGCCGAAAAAGATGCCGCCGACCGTTTCCAGCACGAATTTCGGACCAGGGTGACGTCGCTCCAAGCGAAGCTCGCCGCGTTGCAGAACGATCACCGGGCGCTGGTCCGGGAGGTCACCGAGGCGAAAAAACAACGCAGCGCCCTCCAGGCCCTCGTCGCCCGCTACCAGAAAGAACTCAGAACGCCGGAGCCTGCTTCCGAGCCGACTCCGGCGCAAACGCCCCCGCAGCCTGATCTGAGCTCTGGCCCAGGACCTGCCGCGACAGCTCCGCCGGCCGCGACCCCGCCACCGGAAACGGTCGCCGTAGCGCCCTCGCCCCCGCCGCAGCCGCCTCCTCAAGTCCAACCTTCCGCACAGCCGGCGCCACCGGCTCAACCGCAGCCGCCCCCGGCGGAAGCCGATGAGTCCTGGCTGTCGTCCATTCTGAACTGGTTCTCGTCGCTCTGGGACTGGATCTTTTCCTGAGCACGTCGGGCGGCGTCGCGCGGTTAGAGCGGTCTGCGGAGGAGCCCGAGCCGCGGCTCGGCCAGGACCCGGTCAAGGCAGGTAATCAGTCGATCGGCATCCGCAATCGTCAAGACCATCGGGGGTTTGATCTTCAGCACGTTGCGGAACGGCCCGTCGGTGCCGGTCAGCACTCCCAGGTCCTTCAGCCGCTCCGCAATGTACGCCGTTTCCGGACCGGCCGGCTCACGAGTGTCCCGGTCACGGACGAACTCGACGCCCAGAAACAGCCCCTCGCCCCGGACATCCCCGACCAACGCGTGCCGGGCCATCAACGCGGCCAGCCCTTCCTTCAGCGAGGCCCCGACGGACCGCGCGTGTTCCTGTAATCCTTCCCGCGCGATCACATCCAATACTGCCAATCCCACGGCGCAGGACACAGGGTTGCCGCCGAACGTGTTGAAATATTCCATCCCGTTGGCGAACGAGGCCGCGATCTCCGCTGTCGTCACCACCGCGCCGATCGGATGGCCGTTGCCGATCGGCTTGCCCAGGGTCACGATGTCGGGCACGACGCCTTGCAGTTGAAAGCCCCAGAAGTGCGAGCCGACCCGCCCGAACCCGACCTGGATCTCGTCGGCAATGCAGACCCCGCCGGCCTTTCGGACGAAGCGATAGGCTTCCTGCAGATAGCCGGAGGGCGGGACGATCTGCCCGCCGCAACTCGGCAGCGACTCACAGACGAACGCCGCGAGGCGCCGGTTTCCCCGCTTGATCCGCTCCAGGGACGCCCGCACATGCGCGGCGTACTGTTTGCCGGCATCCGGGCCGGCTCGGTAGGGTCCCCGATAGACATCCGGCATCGGCACCGTGTGGACGTGCGACGGCGCGCCTGCGCCGCCGGGACCGTTGAACTTGTAGGGGCTGATGTCCACGAGCGACGTGGTATTGCCGTGGTAGGCATCTTCCAG
Organism: Nitrospirota bacterium; assembly: GCA_040755395.1. Taxonomy (NCBI): domain Bacteria; kingdom Pseudomonadati; phylum Nitrospirota; species Nitrospirota bacterium. Next base: position 210,464 of record JBFMAX010000002.1, on the reverse strand, counting down.
CACGATCACGTCGGTGCCCCGCGTGTGGGCTCGCGCCAGGCGTAACGCCAGCTCGTTCGCTTCGCTGCCGGAGCAGACAAAATAGCAGACGCGCAGCGGCTCCGGCAGGGTTGCGCACAAACGCTCCCCGTACTCCACCAGCAGATCGTGCAGGTAGCGCGTGTTCGTATTAAGCAGGGCCATCTGCCGCGCCGCCGCCCGGACCACCGCCGGATGGCCATGCCCCACGTGCGCCACATTGTTCGCGCAGTCGAGGTATTCGCGACCCAGGTGGTCATAAAGATACTGCTTCCACCCCTGGACGAGCTTGAGCGGACGCCGGTAGCTGAGGCTCAGGTTCGGGCCGAGACGGCGCCGCCGCGCGTCAACGAGCGCCCCGATGCTCCGCCCGGAGTCCGGCGGCGGCAGATCGGGAATCCGCAGTACCAGGTTGGGATCCGGGCAGAGACTCTGCCAGAGCCGGCGGTCGCGCGCGGCGCAGACACCGGGGAAGTTGCCGGCCTGATCGAGCAGGTCCACGATAAGCTGAACATGCACGTGCGGCGGCCAATTGCCGTTGGCGGATGAGTCGCCGATCCACCCGATTCGTTCGCCTTTGGCGATCCGTCGGCCGGGCGCGAGCCCCTCGAGCGACGCCCGGCTCAAGTGGCCGTACAAGGTAAAGAACTCGCCCGCGCCCGGCGCGGCGTGTCGCAGGATGATCGTCGGCCCATAGTCTTGCGGTTGCGTGTTGTCGGCGACACTGTGGACCGTCCCGTCCAGCGGGGCGAACACGGGCGAGCCGGGCGCGAGAAACACGTCTACGCCGAGGTGCACGGTGCGCCACGCCTCGACTTCGGTCCCGGCCGGCCGATAGGCCGCGCTCGTGTAGCTCCGCCGGGATTCGCCGTAGCGTCCTATGCCGGCGCCGACACCCGCGGCCGTCATCCGCCCGAAGATGGCATCGGTCCACCGCGGCGTATCCGTCAGATCCCCGATCTCGGCGAAGTCGGGGGATCCGGCAGCCAAGTCCACGACCGTGTAGTCGCCCTTGCGGAGATCCGGTTCGACCACCGGGGCGAAGGTCTCCGCGTTCGTCTCCAGCCATCGCACCACCGTAACGGTCCGCGGGCAGGCGGGCAGGCCGCAGGCGTCCCGCACCGCATACTGGAAGAGCCGCGGGCTGATCCCGGCCAGCCGTTCCAGTGCCGCCCACGCCGGCGTTTCCGAGACGGTCAGGTAGGCGTTTTCGGGGAACCGCATCTTCCGGTACGATGCCAGCGCCAGGCTCGTGCAGAGGCGCACGGCGACCAGATCGTAGAGCAGCCCCAGTTCCTGGTCGGTCAGCGGAAAGGCGGTATGATATCCGCCGATGACTTGCGCCGCCGCATACACCGGATCCGGCTTGCCGAGGATCGTATAGGCCGCACAGACGGCCGGCTCGAAGACCGTGCACGACTCGATCAGGTCGCCGAAATCGAGGAGGCCGGTGACCTCGCCCCCGGTCTCGATGCCGGTAACGAGGATGTTGTAGTCGTTGCCGTCGTGATGAATGACGCTGACCCGCAGATCCGGCAGCACCGGTTCGACGCACTCACGGAACCGCGCCACGAAGCGCTCGACCAGGGCGCGGCGCGACCCATCAGCAATGTAGGACGCGTGCTCGGCTACGACAGCCCCAGCGCGTCGGAGATCCCAGAGATGCGTGCGCTTGAGCGCCGGATGGGTAAAGCCCGTCAGGATCCGGTCCAGTCGGCCGAAGAAGGCGCCCAGACTCCGCAGCAGTTCGGGCGAATGCGGGGCGGCCTCCACCAGCAGATGGCCGGGCAGATAGGTCGCCAGTCGAACGAAGTGCGAAGTCCCGTCGGACGATTGTACAACCGTGATCGTCTCGCCCGTCGTGGTCCGTTGCACCCGCGGACAGCGCAGAGCCGGCGCCTTCTCCGCCAGAAACTCCAACGCCGCCTGCTGCGCCTCGAGGACCGCCCGTGCTTCGGCGGCGTTTGCGATCTTGAGCACGAACGCCGGCCCGGTTTCGGTCTCCAGCAAAAAGTTCTGATCACGTTCGCTGGGCAGGGCGATAGGGGTCGCGCTCACGCCGAAGCGCTCGCGCGCGATCACGCGAGCTTCCTGGGCCGTAAACCGCGGCGGCGGAGTCTCAGGGATGGCAGCGCTCATAACAAGCTGCATCTTCCTCCACCCTCCTCTTCCCGTTCAAGAGGGAAGGCTCAGGCGGTGGAGCAGCCAGAATTCTGACGGGCATGAACATTTTTGACCAATCCTTGACGCCCAACATTCCCACAGCCGGCCTCGGCGCTACGCAAACATCCGGTCTTCCCCAGGAATCGAACGATCGCTCTTCCTGGAACGCCCTGGCATGCTCAATGCTCATTTCCCCGTGCTTCCCCACGTTTGACTCAGACTGCGATTGAGCCGTCACCACTCCATCCGGTGACCGTGCCTTCAATCCCCGGCCTCGTCGTACCCGTGGGCACCAGCAGAAAGGGTCAAAAGGCCATATGAAAGCCTACCGGCCTTCCTTCGCTTACGCTCTGCCGATCACCCTTTTGCTTGCCACGCTCGTCTCGGTTCCCGGTTGGGCGGACCCCATGGCCTTTGTCGGTGCTGGTCCCCGAACCGGGACCAAGGTCGAGACACCGTTTGCGGACGAATATGCCAAGCCGATGGCTCTGCTGTGGGTCGGCCCGCGGTACGGTTTGGGAGGCAACTCGCCATTAGGCGAGGAACAAAAGGAAAATTTCCAGATGTACGACGTCGCGGCGCATCTAAGGCTTCCTTGGGGATGGCGGCATCGGCCCTCGGATTGGACGTTCGAAACGAGATTGATCGCCAGCGCGGGGCAGCTTGTGGCGGCAGGCACCAGCGGCCTCATGGCGACGGTGGTTCCGGCCCTCGCCGTGAGCAGCCCCAACGGCCTGCTTTCCGTGGACGCCGGACCCGGCCTCGCCTTTTTCACCAATCACAAATTCGGCGTCCAGAACTTCGGCGGCCCGGCGCAGATCATCGGCACGGCCGGCATCGGCCTCGACCCGTTTCCGATGTTCCATGCCGGCTACCGATTCCAGCACTTCTCCGATGCCGGCGTGTACGGTCCCACCAGCCTGGGCGTCGATCTGCACATCATCGAACTTGGGTACCGGTTCTGAACGTGCCGTGCGGCGAGCCCCCTTCCGACCGCCCAACAGAAAGCGGTCAGATCAACAGCGCCGACTGCCTGCATGGGGCCGACATCCAAGCCGCGGACTTTTCCAAGAAACTGTCTGGGCTGTAGGTTAGACCATCCGGAGCCCGACAGGCCGAAAATTCCCTCCCTGACCTAGCGTTGGCGGTTTGGCACAGGGTGCGGTTGCTGCTCAAACCCTACACTCGCCGGCCGCGAAGGCCAACACAAGGCCGAGCTCACCTCAGTCGTCCACGCCGGACATCGCCGTGTTGTCATCCGTAAGCGCTCCGGCCCGGACGTTGCTACAAACACGAGCGAGTGGGAGCCTCGTGCGATGATGCGCCGCGGACGGTCGGTCATGCTGGTTGCGGTCACAGTCTTTTGGCATGCCGTGAGCCTAGGGGCCACCTTGCTCTGGAACGCCAATACCGAGCCGGATCTGGCCGGGTACCACATCTATCGATGCAGCCAACTGCCCTGCACGAAAGGGTCGGCCGGCGCCTTGCTGTTGACCACGGTCGGCCGAACCACGACTTCGTTCAATATCGGCACCCCGGCCGTCGTGCAGCATTATGTGGTCACCGCTTTCGACGACGCTGGGAACGAATCGAGCGAAAGCAACATCGCGACCTACACGCCTTCCGCCGCATCACCGCCGCCCACTCCACCACCCTCTCCGCCCACATCGGGACCGCCGGTTGCGCCTGCACCTCCGCCGCCCCCCGGAGGGCTCCGGATCGTGACCGCCGTTTCCGTCCCCTGATCCGAATCACGCGAAGCGGTTGTCTCTTTCGGTTATTCCGTCGTCTTGTCCACCACAGTGCTCATGAGCGATGGCTCACCCGCGCACGATGAACATCATGAACGGGCAAGAAGCAAGGAGCTCGGGGCAAAGGGGAGAGACTCAGACCTCTAGCCGCGGGCCTCTAGCCTCGCGCCTATTTTCAAAGCAGTAATTCATGGCCACCAAGTGGCCACCCTGGAGCATGAAAATGCGGGTGGCACCGACCTGGGCGCCTGTCCGCGCGCAGCGGGGTCCCTCGGGTACCCGCCTGGCGGGTGTGGGCGGGGTGCGAGCTTGCACCCGTTGCAAACGGAGAGGAGCAACGGGTACCCGGCTGGTCGGTGACAGGACCCGCATTTTCATACCAGTGCTAATATCCGCCTTCTTCCTGTGGGGACTGGGCGGATTGGGCCGGAGGCGGACCGTCCCCGGAAAACTGCACGAGTGCGCGTTCCGCCGCTTGGGTCGCCGCTTCCCCCTGCCCTTGCGTGCTCTGCTCGATCGCCTGCTTCAACCAGCGAATGCCCTCATCCAGGTGCGGAGCCGCAGCCTCCTTCTTCGCCGCCTCCGCATGTCTGAGCGCCTCGCGCGCCTGTGCCGCAAGCGCATCCGGATATCCCTGCTTACCTTGCGCGATCGCCGCTTGGGTATGGGTGATGGCATCGGTCAAATGCCGGCTTTGGCCCAGCGCCACCGTAGTTGCGAACAGGAGCACGGTTCCCCCGACCGTCAAGACATATTCGCACCTCATATACGGGGTCCCTCCTTTCTGAAGCACTCGTCATCCTTCCGGCGTGAACGGACGGCTCTGGGTATCGCTATGCGGTTTCCCGCTTATCGAACGAGCCGCACCCCGACTTCATCGAGATGGTGGAGGAGATCGGCGGGATCCTGGTACACCCGGTAGGCGCCCGCGCGTTCCAGTTCGTCCTGCCCATAGCCCCCCGACAGCAGACCCACGCCCAAGGCCCAAGCCCGCCGGGCGGCGAGCATGTCCCAGACGCTGTCTCCGACGACCACACAGTGATTGACGGGAACGCCGAGGCGTTGCGCCGCGGCGATAAAGACGTCCGGATCCGGTTTCGCGTGGAGGACTTGGTCTCGGGTGACGACGGGCACGCGAGCGTCAAGGTTGAGAAGCGTTAGGGTCCTCCCCGCGCTCTCCATGCGCCCGCTCGTGGCGATCGCAAACGGCACGTCGTACCGCGACAGGGTGTCCAGCAGTTCGCGCACGCCCGGAAGCGGACGAATCGACCCAACCTGCCGCGCATAGGCCTCCGCGTGCCGCTGCTGGATCCGCTCGACCTCGTCCTGAGTGACCGGACGTCCGATCTCTCTCAACAGCGCGTTGAGGAGCAGTCCGCCGCTCATGCCGATCTGCCGATGAATGCGCCAGACCGCCAACTCGATCCCGGCGGCCTGAAAGGCTTCCCGCCATGCCAGAACGTGCTGATAGACGCTGTCCACCAGCGTCCCGTCCAAATCAAAGACGAACGCCAATCGGCTCGTTGAGGCTCCGCTCGCCTCCATGGTCTACCGCGAGTCTAGCTGAATCCGACCGCGGAACCAATGCCCTCGTTGCGGCGAGGGATCCACCCGTTCGGTCTTCCGCAGGGAGGTGAACCACAGCCGAGGACGGTACCCCATGAGTCTCCGTGAACGGCTGTAGAGCGACCATCGCCCGCCATGTGCCGGTCGCTCGCCTCGATCAGGCTCATCCCTTCTGCTGAACCTTAGTCACCACAACCTGGGACACGTCCACCCCGGTCACCCCCTGGATTTTTTCGATATCGTTGGCGAGCGCATACTTGTCCGCGAGGTGGTGGACCGTCCCCTTGAGCTTCACGATCCCTTCCTCGACCTTATATTCGATCCGGTCCAAGTCCGCATAGGGAGCCCACTCGAGATAGGTCACCACATCCTTCTCGATCGCGCTATCGGGACGCGGCTTGCCGACCACTTTCAGCAAGTTCGCCACTGAGACGACTCCGCGGACGGCTTCCGCCGCCTTCTGCGCCACGCGGCTATACAGCGGCTTTTCCACCGCGCCCTTCAGCACCACGTCGCCTTCATGGACGAGGACAACGATTCTGTTCAATTTGCTCTCATGCAGCACCGGCACCGACCGTAACGCGGCCTCGACCGCCTTTCGGATATCGTCGTCTTTAGTCGAGGGGCGAACGACCGTGATGTCGTTTTTCAAGGATCTGATGCCGACCATCGTGCCGCTGACGATGGCCTCCGCCAGTAACTTATCATCCAGATTCATCACCGTCCCGCTGAGCGTCACCGCCCCCTGCTCTACCTTCACCAACACGCTTTTGGCGTCGAGACGCCCGTCCATGGCCAATCGTTGCCGAATCGCCGCTTCGATCTGCTGGTCGCTCAACTGCGTCACGTCCCCTCGAAAGCCCACAAGGCCGACCGCGGCGCCCAACAAGGCGGCGATCATGAGTATTCGAGAATTGCGAATCATGGTCTCCTCACCTCCTCCTTTGCTATCGACTTCGAACAGGAATGCCCCGGCTCACACAGCGCGCGACTCGATGTCGCCGAACCGCTCCGCCGGAGTTTCCGAGGCAATTCGGAACGTGCGCCTCCGCCGGACGACCACAGCACACGCGTCGCCCGTCGAGGCGCGAATGCCCTCGACCCATATGTGATATGGGCATTAACACCCCCGCTTGTCTTGTCAACGGGCTGGCGCGGCAGGCGCATGGCGCGCGCTCAGGCGCCGACGCTTGACTTTTCGTCACGGGTATTTATCCGTACTGCAGAACCTGCACGTGTTTCTCGTCCCCAGGCCATTGGCCGGAGCGCGAGGAACGGCCCAGGAGAAAGGAGGGATCTGTATGTCGAGAACGGTTCAGGCGGTCGCGGTGTGGTGCGGGTTGTCATTGCTGCTGGCCGCGCCGTCATTGATCTCGTCGAGTGCTTGGGCTGCCGATTGGATCGGTTGGGTCGCCGGAGACGACAGTTACCAAGCGCAGTGGGTCAAGCAAATCGAGCAGGAGTTGAACAAGAAGGAATATCGGGCCGTGTTCCTCAATGATCCTCGAACGCCTCAAGCGTCCGTACTTCGTCTGCTCGATCGGGCCGCAAGAGCTTACAATGACAAAAACGAGACGCTGGCCTCCGAACTCGTGCGTGAAGCGATCGAGGTCCTGGAAGTCGGCGTGCGGAAAAGCTATTACTCGCGGGACGACATCAACCCGATCATCGCGTTCATCAAAAACACGGTCCCGGTGAAACCGGCCGCCTAAGCAACAGGCGTGGGAAGTGTCGCTCAGAGCGCCGCTGAAGCGGCGGCGTGTGCGGTTGTCCATCGCTCAGCCCGCTTGAAGGGAGGTGACCGGAAGATGAGCGGGGACGTTCTCGGCTTCATCATGGACAGCACGATCGGGTTCATCGTCCTGGCGACGCTGATCGTCATGAGTGCATCCTTCTTCTCGTCGCGGACAAGCGTGAAGACTCGGGCAGAGGAGAAGGCTACAGGAACCGATCTCTCCAAGGCGGCATAGGCGAAGGCGTCTTCGAGATGGACCGGCAAATCAGAGTGGGGAAATACCCTCGTGGTCCCACCGCGTTTCGACGGTTTCGCCGCTGAGTGTCGTCTCGGAATGGAGCGCTCTCCCCGCTGTTCATCATTCGAACTACGGAGGTCGCGACGGAACGGGTCCTGGTGCGATTGCGCGACGTTTTCCGTTTGGGCACCGGCAAGCTGAGGTCGCTCGCGCAGGAGATGAGCCACTACTGGGAACGTTGTGCCGTGAGTCTTCGCGAGCGGCTATGGGGCCGGCATTGAGAACGGAAAGTTAGGGTGGGAGGAGCACGCACCTACCGAGAGCGGTTAGGTACGGCGGAGGTCTCGGGAGGACTTTAGGCTTCCCAGTCGAAGCTGGGCCTGCACACCATCCTCAGCGCTCGACCCCCTGATGGACCATATTCCCTCGGGGCGTTTCACTCCTCCCACGCTTCGACCATAGCCCTTTGGTCCGAGTGAGTCAAGCAAGTTCCTGGTCTCCTGCGCCCTCTCGCCGATTCAAGACGACCTCACCGGAATCTCTCCGGCCTTGTCATCCACACGGCGGCTGCAAGGCCGAGGGGCAACGGCAAAATCAGCAAGAGAATCAGCACTCCGACGCGTTGGCTGAGCCGACTCTGGTAGTTGAACCGGTCGAGTAGCTTTGTCATGACCTCTCCCTGTGACTGTTTTGTGAACGGCCGGTTCAACCGATCACGCGGCTTTCCTGTACTCGACGCGCTCTTCCGAGCCTTCGCAGGACGTACGCTTCGAAGAAGTGGCCGTCGGCTGGTCCTCCATGTTTTCACACGCGACCCACAGCGCCAGCATACCGAACAATGAGAATGCCGCCATCGCGATACCCCATGCTTCCATGACCTTTCCCTCCTGGATTGGTGGTGAGTCGTTGCAGCACCTGCGCGCCCACACACCAGCATGAGCAACGGATATGCCAAGTTGTGTAACGACGAGCGGCCGCGCGTGCAGATCAGGAACTGATGGATTTACAGAGCGAAAACGGAAGGGCGCGCGTGTAAAGAAGCTAAGAGGGCGTGCCGTGCCCGAGCGTAGGGTCCTGAGCGTTATCGAAAAGGATACGCAAGATGATCGATTTCGATACGAAGGTCCTTACCGATGTCTTGGGCGATCACGTCTGACCTACGCGGCTTGCAGAATGCCGGGTGCTATCCTTGAGAGGGGCGCGGGAAAGCCGCACCGGAGGCGCCTACCTATGGCTCGATATCGTATCGGCGTCTGGCTCGTGATGACCGTCCTCGCCGCCGCCTCTGTGCCGGGAGGGCAGCCGGACTCGTGGGCCGGCAAGCCCATCTATTCCTACTTGGATGAGCGGGGAAATCTCGTGGCCACGGACCGCTTGGAGGACATTCCAGCTCGCTATCGCAGCCGGGTCAAAGTCACCGAAAGCCTGGTTCAGCCTGAGACTCCTCGTTCACGCCGGGGTTCTCCGCCGCCGGCGTTCGGCAAAGACCTGCTCGTTCGCCTGATTGACCGGGTGCCGAGCACCATGATTCCGGGACTCACCGCCTATCAGACGGTCACGCTAGGCGCCGGCTTCCTCGCCATCCTGCTGGTCTATGGCGCCGGCAAGCTGACCGGCAGTCCGTTCTGGCGGATGTTCATGCCGTGGGCGATCGGCTTTCTGGCCGTCGCCACCATCTACTTCATGTTCGTGTCGGATCTCAGCGATAAGGTGGCCGCCCGTGCCGGCGAGAAGAGTCAGGGCAGTCTGGTGCATCAGTTCCAAGAAAAAGGTAAAGACATGGCGGAGAAAAAAGGACAGCGACTGAAGCAGGCTGATCAGGTCGATGGTCAGGAGTAGGGGAAAAATAGGCGCGAGGCTAGAGGCCGGAGTTGCTTCCCCCTCGCCCTGAGCCCCTTGCCTCTCGCTCAGCCATGATTTTCATGCTGCGGGGCGGCCCAAAGGGCAAGGAGGGCTATTCTGTTTTTCGAGCGGGCGAAGGCGGTCGTATGCCTCAACGGCGAAGGGTGGCGGCTGAGCTGTTGGTCTTGGGGGTCCTGTCGAGCGGCTTCCTGATGCTGTTTCCACGAAGACCCATCTCCGTGGATCTCGGCCTCGCCCTCTTTGCGTTGAGTCTCGTTCTCCTTAATGCCAACTACACCAGAACCCAAATCTGGGGACAGTGGCCGGTCGAAGGGAAACAGCTAGAGTGGTGGCGGTGCGCGGCGGCGACGATGGCCCTCACGACGCCGGCGATATTCCTCTTTTTGTTTGTGGGAATGGCGATCGGCTATCAGGGAGCAAGCTGGCCCGGAGCAAGGGCGAGAATTCTCCATCCCTACATTCCCACCGCCGTCCTGTTGTACTTACCCTGGGCCTTGCTCCAGCAAACCCTCTTTCAGTTCTACTTGCTCGGCCGCGTGCGCACGCTCTGCCCGTCGCTCCATCCGCTCGCATCGTCCGCGCTGAATGGGTTGGCCTTCGGCGCGGTCCACACCACCGATCTCGAGATCGTGTTTCTGGCGGCGCTGGGCGGGACCATGTGGAGCTTGCTGTATCTCCGCTACCGCCGGCTCTGGCCTCTGGCCGTGTCGCACGCCCTCGTAGGCACCACGTTTTACTATTGGGTGTACGGCCACGACCTGGCAAGCCGATGGAGCGCCTTCCTCGGAAGCCTGTAGAATTCCCTCAAAGCCACTTCCGACTTATCACCGATCAAAATCAGCAAACACATCCTGTTCAGTACCCCCTCCCGCTGCCGCCGCGTCCCATCCGATCCAGTGGCAGCGCCTCATATCTTCGCTTCAGGTCAGGATGTTGGTCGAGATACCGCTTGACGGCCGCGTCATCGGCGAACACCTCCGGGCTGCGGCGCCGGTACTCTTCGACCGTCAAACCGTACTTCGCCAAGAGCTTGCTGAGTTTCGCGTTGATGTCCGCGCCCATCTCGCGCATTTGCTCAGGCGACGGCCGCTGCCCTTGCCCAAACCGCTCCCCGCCCTGGAAATAATTCGTCATCATCTCGCCGATCTCGACGCGGGCGTTCACGAATTTTTCCACCTCAGCCGGCTCCGCGGCCAGGCCTGGCCCGGCACAGAAGATAATGCCAAAAGAAACGCCGATGAGGGTACTCGTGAGATTCATGGCCATGGCGTCCTCCCACTATTGAAACAATATTCAGCCCTCAGAGAACCGAATCAGACCATCCGACCAGACGAAGCGTAGTTCCCCGGGCAGCGATGGGCCGAACAAGAACTTCCCAAACGAACCTCCCACCAGACAATTAATGAGTCAGCATGGGATAGTGGCTCGTTCGGTTAGAGCGTGACCCTGAGGAAGACCTCCGCGTATGCGCCGGCCGGCGCGCTGGCCTTGGGATCGGCGAACACGGCGCGCCAGCGGTCCAATCCCAGGACGCCTTCCCCATACGGAATGGTCGCCACTTGGCTCCGATGCTCGGCGATCGCCAGCATCTTCTTGGCCACGGTAGCGTCAATGTATTCGAGGCGATCCCACGCGGCGAACGGCCCCCAGACTTCGTAGGCCCAGAGGCCGCCGCTCGGTGTAAAACCGACCTCGACGAGGCTTTCGCGCACCAGTTTGCCGGTTAAGCGGTGCGCCGGATGCCGATCCTGTTCCGGATGCAACGTATAGACTTCAACCGGCCCGAGTCGCTGAAAAAACTCTTTCAGTTTCCGCTTGACCGTGTTGATGTTGATCTCGTCCGCCGAATCCGGCTGGTCGAAGAACAGGACATCCTTGACACCGAGAATGCGCGCCGACCGCAGGGCTTCTTCCCTTCGCACCTCGGCCATCCGTTGCTCGGTCCATCCGAAGGGATTCGACGCCCGCCCGCCATTGGTCACGACGACCGACGTGATGACGGCCTGTGCTTCGGCCAGCATCGCGACCGTCCCGCCCATGCCGATTTCCATGTCGTCGGGGTGCGCGCTGACAATGAGGATCGTGCGGCTCACGGCCTGGGCGCTTCCATGTTAGATTCCCTCCGACCCGAAACCCTGATCTCTGCTCGGCGGACCCAGTCGTTTGAGGTAGTCGATCAGGTCCTCCAGATCCGTGGCCGTCAGACCCGTCCAGCGCGGCATTTCAGGATCGAGTGTATTGCCCCCGGCATCGATCCCCGCCACGATGGCCGCTTTGACCGATTCTTCGTTATAGGCCGGCCGCCGGCGTCCGCGCGGGTCTTGGTAGCCCCGCGGATCGCTGAGAAACGCAAACGTGATGTTCGGCGCGAACATGCCGTGCATACTGCCGCCTCGGCCGTCCTCCCCGTGGCACATCGCGCAGCCGACCCCCTCCATGCCGTGACTGTTCTGAACGATCCGACCCTGCGCCGTGACGCCGTACATGAAGATGCGCCATCCGTTCTGGAGGTTCGCCGCGGGCCACGGATCGAGCGCCAGGCCCGTTCCACCGGCCATCTCGGCGCTCCCCCATCCGGCGAGGCAGACGGTCGCGATGCTCAATGCGCTCAACCAGAAGAGACAGCCTCTCCATGCTCTCACCCGTATCATACGCCCACCTCCTTCGCTCCACAGCCTGAAACATCGGTCCGTTTCGGAGAGAAGGCTTCTGCTCGCATCAAATTCTACGGCCGGCGGGAGAGGGACTCAACTTGAGACCAGAGTCCAGGAGGGGTCGCCGCTCTCTTCACCTCACTCCGGCACAGGCTTTTTGGCCATCTCCCGGCGCAGGGAGGGTTGCACCGCATAAAGCACGGTCGCGCCGGACACCAGCGCGCAGGCGGCCAGATACCAGCTTGGCGCCGTCACGCTGCCGCTGTGCTTGATCAGGAAGGTCGCGACCAAGGGGGCCGTGCCGCCGAACAGCGCCAGCGCCAGGTTGTAGGCGACCGAGACGCCTGTATAGCGCCCTTGCGGGGGAAATAGTTCCACCACGGTGGCGCACATCGGACCGGCGTAACAGGCCACCAGCACCGCGAAAACCAGTTGGGCCGCCAGGATCGGGGCGAAGGTTTGCCGGCCCAGCAACGTGAACAGCGGATAGGCCAGCAGCGCAAGCCCGGCGGCTCCGGCCAGCAGCGGTGCGCGCCGGCCGATGCGGTCCGACAGCGCGCCCATGACGGGGACGAGGATCGTGAAGGCCGCAAGCCCGATGGTGTTGCTCACCATGGCGGGGCCGAGCGGATAGTCCAGTACGCGCGACACGTAGGTGATCAGGTAGACGAACGCGAGGTAGAACGAGGCGGCATAGAGCAGGATGATCCCTACGGCCTGCGCGAGTTCGGTCCGCCGACGGAGCATCACCTCGCGGAGGGGAAACCGCGGCACCGCTCCGACCTTCGTGAGCCGTTCAAATTCCGGCGACTCCTCGATACCGGTCCGCATGTACACGGCCACCAGCGCGACAAGCACGCCCAGGAGAAACGGCACGCGCCAGCCCCAGGTATAGAGCGCCTCTTGAGACAGCGTCGCGGTGAGGAGGGCGCTCGTGCCGGAGCCGAGCAAAATGCCCACTTGGGCGCTGAATTCGCTCCAGCTCCCTGCGTAGCCGCGCAGGCCGACCGGAGCGTGTTCGACCAGAAACGCCATGGACCCCGCAAACTCGCCGCCGACTGAGAGGCCCTGCAGCAGTCGCAGGAGCGTCAGCAAGAGCGGCGCGGCGACGCCGATGTCTTCGTGCGTGGGCAGCAAGCCCAGCAGACAGGTCGGCACCGCCATCAGCATGACGGACCGCACGAGCGCCGTCTTTCGGCCGAGCGTGTCCCCCACATGCCCGAACAGGATAGCGCCCAGCGGCCGCGCGAGGAATCCGACGGCGAAGACACCGAATGTCGAGAGCAGCGACGCCACCGCATTGTCACCGGGGAAAAACAGCGAAGCGAGGACCGGGGCGAAGTAACCGTAGAGGGCGAAGTCGTACCACTCCAGGATGTTGCCCACCGAGCCCGCGATCAGAATCTTGTGCAGCCGAGCGCCCATGACGCCGCGTTCCGATCGACAGATTCAATACCCCGGCTGACGCGCCGGCCGTTCGCCGGACCGTGGATGACGGAGAGTCATCACGGCTCTTCCGGCGGCTCGATCGGGCCGGCCCATTCCCCTTGGACGAGCGTGACTTCCTGAAAGCCGCCGTCCGGCCACTGGAATTGGCCGAGTTCGTCCACCAGAACGATGAACGGATCCGCTTCGTGGGCTTCGCCTCGGTACCAATACCAGCCTGCTGCCGTCGGGTGTGTCTTTGCCCATGTGAGTCTGGCCATGGGTCGATCTCCGCTTTTTTTCCGCTCCGCAGCCTGAAACGCCCAAGCCGTGCGATCGCATTCCCGTCGCACAGCGGGCCGACACCGAACCCTACCACGACCAGGTTGGCAATTGAATACGTTTTGGTCGCGGACGACCCTTCCGATAGTTGACAAGGCACGGTGAATCGGCCTACACCGACTTCTGCGAGAAAATAGCGAGCAGCCGGCGCTCACGAGCTAATAGCTGTGAGCGATTCGCTGCCGGCTGTTAGCTATGTTCTGTTCTACAGGGCAAGCCGCAGGTTCATGAGCGCTGTTGTGAAACGATTACCGGGACGCGGGCCTGCAGGACCGCTCTCGCTCTGTCTTCTCCTCGCAGCGCCCACGAGTGTCTGCCCGGCGCCGCCGGCCGGCGTGACCGGCGCGATCACCGTGATCGGCACCGGCCCCGAACGGCGCGTCATCGAGCGCCTCGCCCGCGCGTTTGAGAAAGCCTACCTCGGGACGGCGATCGAGATCCGCTGGAATCGGAATTTCCACGCCGCGCAGATGCTCCAGGCCGGGGAAGCCGATGTCGCCGTGAGCGCCCAGGAATATCCCGGCCTCACCGCGACGCAGATCGCCTGGGACGGCATCGCGGTGATCGTGAACTTTACGAATCCCGTCACCGAAGTCACCTCGCAACAGGTGGCGCAGTTGTTTTCGGGTCGGATCGCGAACTGGTCCGCCTTGCACGAGCGCGGCGCCGGCAACGTCGAACTGATTCGACGGCCCGCCGACCAACATCTCAATGAAGGGTTTGAGCGGGCCCTCGGCATCAACGGACAGATCCCGAAGGCCGCGACGGTCATCCGTTCGGATCAGCGCGTACTCAGGCGCGTCTCGGGGCGGATCGGCGCCGTGAGCTATCTGTCGTTGCGCGCCGCGCTCGACGCGACCGAGTACGGCACCCCGATCAAGATCCTGTTGATCGACGGGGTCGAAGCGGGCCATCCGACGGTGCGGAACGGACAGTACCCGCTCCGCCGTCCCGTCTTTCTGTTGCTCGGCAAGCAGCCGATCCCGGTCGCCGAGGCCTTCGTCCGGTTCGCTGTTTCACGGGAGGGCCAGCGCATCCTTCAGGAATCGTTCACCCCGCTCTCTCCGTAACGATCCACCCAACCCATGAGACGCTCCGTTTCCCCGCTTGTCCGTCCCGTCTCCATCAACACCACCCCCATCGGCACTTGTGTAAGCGCCGCCCGGGGAGTACCGTAAACACGAACCCGGCTCGCGCCGGGCCCTTCTATGCTCTCGCCAAGCGGCATGACATGATCGCCGGAGCCGACAAGCATCAGGATCTGATCTTGACCGCGCTTCCCGTGGTGTTCTACGCCGCCGCGCCCGACGAACGTCTTGACCGTCCCTGGGTCAGCCAGAATTCGGCGCGCATCACCGGCTTCACCCCCGAGGCATTTGCCTCGGACCCCGGGCTCTGGGTCTCCCGGCTCCATCCCGATGACCGGGAGCGCGTGCTGGCCGAGTTCCTCAAGCTTCCCCCTGACGGCGCGTGCACGGTCGAGTACCGGTGGCTCATGGCGGACCAAACCTACCGCTGGTTTTTGGATACGGCCGTCTTCACCCGGGAAAGCGGCGCCGGCGATCGCCGCCTCGCCGGACTCTGGATGGACGTGACCAAGCGCAAGGCCGCGGAGGCCGAGTTGGAAGCCAGTCGCGCCGAACTGGAGCGGAGCCGGGAGGAATTGCGCGCGCTGGCGGGGAAACTGCTGACCGTGCAGGACGAGGAACGCCGGCGGATCTCGCGCGACCTCCACGACGATGTCAGCCAACGGTTGGCCGTCATCGGCCTGGAACTGGAGGCGGTGTACGGAAGCCTTCGGTCTTCGTCCTCGCCGTTCAAGCGCCAACTCCGCGCGATCCACAAACAAGTCGTCCGGTTGTCCGACGATCTGCGCCACCTGGCTTATCAATTTCATCAAACCATCGTGGAGGACCTGGGGCTGGTCGTCGCCCTGCAGCGGTATGTGAACGACTTCGTCCGGCGGACCGGCGTCAAGGCCCGGTTCATCAAACGCCGCGTGCCAGAGTTCCTCGCTCAGGACGTCGCCACGTGCCTGTATCGGGTCGCCCAGGAGAGCCTGGGGAACGTCGCGGCCCACGCCAAGGCCTCCCATGTGACGTTGGAGCTGATCGGCTCGGACGACGAAATCCGCCTGACCGTTCGCGATTCCGGCGTCGGCATGGATGTCGAGGCGGTCCGCCAGCGAAGTCGCGGCTTGGGACTGCTCAGCATGACGGAGCGCGTGCGGCTCCTCAACGGCTCGGTCGAGCTTCGTTCCCGGCCGGGGCAGGGGACGGAAGTGTCGGTCCGCCTTCCGTTGACGATGGATCAGCCATGAAACGGGCCCGCCTTCTCCTCGCCGACGATCACACGATGTTTCTGGAGGCCATCCAGAAAGTGCTGGAGCCGGAGTTCGATCTCGTCGGCCAGGTCGCCGACGGACGCGCGCTCCTGGACGCGGCCACCCGCCTTCGTCCAGACGTCATCCTGATGGACCTCTCCATGCCGCTGCTGAACGGGATCGACGCCGCGCGGCAGTTACGCCGCCTGGTGCCGGATACGCGCCTGGTGTTCCTGAGCATGCACGCCGACCCGACGTACGTGACGGAAGCGTTCCGCGCCGGAGCGTCCGCCTATGTCCTCAAACGCTCGACGGCAGCGGAACTGATCCAAGCGGTCCGCACGGTGCTCCGGAACCAGTATTATGTGTCGCCGCTGCTGGCCAAAGACATCCTCGACCCGTTGCTGCAGCGCACCGGGCGGCCCCCGGTCCTGCACAGCGAGCTGACGCTTCGACAGCGCGAAGTGCTTCAACTCGTCGCCGAGGGCCGCTCGCTGAAAGAAATCGCCGCCGTGCTCAACGTGTCCGTCAAGACCGTGGAATTTCACAAGTCGCGGATCATGAAACAGCTCGGCCTGCGCACGACCGCCGAGCTGACGAAGTACGCGATGACCCATGGATTGGTCTCCACCTAGCCGCCTCATTCTGACGAGCGCTAGGGAAATCGATCACCATCCTCCAGGGACGTTCCTAGTTCCGCTTCGGCCTCGTTACTGAGACAATGACCCCCGTCTGTTCCATGCGAGCAGTGGGTCGTGACGATGGGACACGCACAGATCCTCTTGGCCGGTCTGCATCCGCTCCTGATGGAAGATGTCCGTCTTCAGTTCGAGGACCGGTATGATCTGATCTCGGCGCCGGGGGATCGAAACACGCTGGTGACGACCGTGCGCCGAACACGCCCCGACGCCGTGGTGTTGGATCTCCCGGCGCAATCCCGTGCCGGTCTCGACGTCGTGCGCCGGCTCAGAGCGGCTTCGCACGACACCAAAGTCATCGTGGCCTCATGGCGGACAGACCCGGCGTTTATCATCGATGCGTTCCGCTCAGGAGCGTCCGCCTACCTCGTCAAACCGACCGTTCCGACCGAGTTGCCCTGCGCCGTTCAGACGGTGTTGCGCGGGCGGCGGTATCTCAGCTCGTTGGCCGGGCGGAGACGCGGGTTGATCGTTCATGCTCAACCGGAGACCGTGCCGCCGCGACGGTTCCCCGGGCGCGAGAAGGAACTGCTTCGCCTGATCGGCCGGGGGTACTCCGCAAAGACGATCGCGGAGAAACTCCACCTTTCGGCGGAAGCCGTCGGCGAATACATCGCGCGTCTGATGAAACAGCTCGGCGCCAAGACCAGACGAGGGTTGTCACGATACCTCGCACGCAGGTCACGGTAGCTTGAACGTTCGACGTCGCGGCCCCGGATCGCCGCCGTGTGATCCGGCCTGCGTCGCCGCTGCCGTGGTCCGGCGCTCGACACAGACGGCAATTGAAATCCACCGGTCCGGGAGGGGAAGGAGCATCCTGATGGCCATCACCACTCGTCGCAGCAGCGCGCGCCAGGATCGTGCGCGTCTCCGATCCTGTGTCTTTTGCGGAAAGCCTGTCAGCCCCGGCGACCAATCGGCCGTTGAAGAGGTTGAAGAGATCGAGGAGCGGAACACAGGGGATTCGGGACCATCGCCCTCTACGCGCCTGTGGCACAAGACCTGTTTCGAGCACCACCTGGACGAAGGAGAAGAATGCTGAGCCCGGCGCGCCCGTTGCGTGTTCATTCATCCCGGCCGGGCCGTCGCCAGAGTGCAGGAGGAGGCCATGCAACGCGTGAACTGGGGAGACACGGTGCAAATCGAATACACCGGATGGTTGGAAGACGGCACCCTCGTCGATTCGTCCTTGCTGAGCGGTCCCTTGCTCTTTACCGTCGGACAGGGGAAGGTTCTTGCTGGCCTGGAACACCTGGTGCTCGACATGACGCCGGGTGAATCCAAAACCGAAAAGGTCCCCTGCCAACTCGCGTTCGGACCGTATCGGGAAGAGCTTCGATGCAGAGTCGAACGCTCGTGGCTCCTGGCGCAGGACGTGAAGCCGGAGGTCGGGCTGGGTCTGGAGGTCCGCCGAACCGACGGCGAAGTGATCCACATGAGGATCGTGGAACTGAACGGAGACACCGTGACCCTTGACGCCAACCATCGGCTGGCGGGCCAGGACCTGATCCTGCATGTCGAATTGCTCGCCATCCCGGATAGGCCGGTATCGGGAGCCCCCGGCAACGGCCGGTCTCCGTCACGGGTCTCCTGACATGGTGATCGTGGTTGTCACCGTGGCCTTGCTCCTCTTGATCCTGTACCGCCGGAAGAGCCGGGCGCCGACCAGGGACCCCTGAACAGGCATGTTGCTCACCAGGCACCCAACGAACCGGCTTGCTCCCGAGCAGATCGAGGCGGTCGGAACGATGACGACGACACGTCAGGGAGAGACAGAATGGGAGAGCGTTTGGCGATCGAGGCGGACCGGATTGCGGCCGTGCTGTTGGCGGACGGAAACTGGCATCCAGTCGAACCATCCTCGTTCGAGATCGGCACCTATCAGTTCAAGGCGGGCGACAGAACCGTGCTCGGCGGCGGCGCCGCCTCCCGGCTTTCCGAGCTCGGCGCGACCTGGAGAAATCCGGCAGGCGACGAATGGTTCGCCTGTCCTCTGTCCTCCATCCTGGCTGTCCGCTATACGACCCGCTCCCATCCGACCAAGAACGCCGTCGCAACCGCTGCGAACCCGTCCGGCACAGGGCCGGTCCATGCCTAGGACAGGACCCCTTCCATCGCCGTCGCGTCAATCGTTCGCCCGCCCGTGGCTTCCTCTGGCGGTTGCCGTCCCGCTCCTAACCGTGTTTGCCGGCTGTGACTATTGGCCCCCCGCCCTCCAAGCGCAGATCGAAGAACTGCGGAGTATGGTTGAGGAGGCCTGGGATGAGCGGGACGACCTGGACCGGCGGCTCAGGGAAGCGGATCGTCGCCACAAAGAGCTTACGCGCCACGCCGCGACGCTGGCGCAACGCAACCGTGACCTTCAACGACGCGTGGCCGCCCTCGAACAGGCGCCGGCTGCAAAAGCCGATCGCCCGGTGACCCGCCCCGCCTCTCTTCGCTCGTCCCGCGCAGACGGCTTTCGTTCCGGCGGAATCAGGGCCGGCCGGATAGCTGCGGCGTTCCCGGGAGCGCGCCTGTTGCGTCTCCAATCCCCGCCCATGCGCGGGACCGACGTGCGCGCCGTCCAGACCCGGCTGCGCCAACACAACAGGCCCGTCCAGGCGGATGGAATTTATGGAGCGGCGACCAGGGCCGCCGTGATCCGATTCCAGCGGACGCACGGGCTCAAGCCCGACGGCATTGTCGGTCCCAAGACTTGGGCCTCCCTGGCCCGAACATCGCGGAAATAGCCATCCGCCATCAGCCGCCAGCCATCCGTTTCACCACCCATACATCCCTCGCTCCCGAGGGGTAGAATGTTTTCCCTCTCCGCTGGCGGGAGAAGGGTGAGGGTAGCGCCGACAGCGTCGTGCCGGCGGCCGGCCCCTTCATTCAGCAGCAGAAAGGCGGACACTTCTGGTACAGTCTCCCGTGACGACCTGGACGTGGCCGAATCCCCTTCATGGATCCGCTGCCGATCGAGAACAGCCTCCCGAGTCTCCGCCGCGCGTTGGGAAACGGTCGAACCGCGGTCCTGACCGCACCGCCCGGCGCGGGGAAGACGACCCGCGTGCCGCCGGCCTTGCTCGATGAGCCGTGGCTGCAGGGCCGGCGGATCATCATGCTGGAACCCCGCCGCCTCGCGGCGCGCGCGGCCGCGCACTTTATGGCCGTGACGCTCGGCGAAACAGTCGGCCGGACGGTCGGCTATCGCATGCGCCTCGATACGAAGGTCGGGCCGACGACGCGCATCGAGGTCGTGACCGAAGGCATCCTCACCCGTCTGTTGCAGCACGATCCGTCCCTCGCCGAGTATGGAATCGTCATCTTCGACGAGTTCCACGAGCGAAGTCTGCACGCGGACCTCGGGCTCGCCCTGTGTCTCGAAGCGCAGCGCCTCTTTCGTCCGGACCTTCGCCTGCTCGTCATGTCGGCCACGTTGGATTGCGAAAAGGTCGCAGACCTGCTGGACCACGCTCCGGTGATCGCCTGCGAAGGACGCCTGTTTCCGGTGGACACCCGCTACCTGGACCGTCCGGTCTCCGGACCGCTGGACCAAGAGATGGTTCGGATCATTCGGCGCGCCCTGCAGCAGGAGCAGGGCAGCCTCCTCGTGTTCCTACCCGGCATGGCCGAAATCAGGCGGGTGGAACGGCGCCTGCAGGAAGCCCGCCTCGATCCCACCGCCGTCGTTGCGCCGTTGCACGGCGACCTGCCGCAAGAAGCGCAAGACCTGGCGATCAGGCCGGCGGCGCCGGGCGCGCGCAAGATCGTCCTGGCCACCTCAATCGCGGAGACCAGCCTGACGATCGACGGGATTCGGGTCGTCATCGACGCCGGCTTCTTGCGCACGCCGCGGTTCGATCCACGCACCGGTCTCACCCGGCTGGAGACCATCCGGGTGACCCAGGATTCGGCCGAGCAACGTCGCGGCCGAGCCGGACGACTGGAACCCGGCGTATGCTACCGCCTGTGGACCGCCGTAGAGCAGCAGACGCTGGCCGCGCGGCGGCCGCCCGAGATCTTGGATGCCGACCTCGCCCCGATGCTGCTGGAACTCGCGGCCTGGGGCGCCGCCGATCCCTACGCCCTGTCCTGGCCGGACTCTCCGCCGGCCGGAGCTGTCGCTCAGGCGAAGGACCTGCTCACACGTCTGGGCGCGCTGGATGACCGGGGGCGGATCACGCCGCATGGCCGGCAGATGGCGGAGCTGGGGCTGCATCCGCGCCTCGCGCACATGATCCTGAACGCGATCCCCCTCGATCTCGGCGGCCTCGCCTGCGAGGTGGCGGCCTTGCTCAGCGAGCGGGATCTTCTGCGGAGCCAGCCCGGGTGGCGAAACGCGGATCTTCGGCTGCGGCTGGATGTGTTGCATGAAGTCCAAGCGAGGGGCGAGAGGCAAGGGGCAAGGGGGGACAGGAAGTTGGAAGGGCCGCCCGGCGCCGGCGTTGACCGGTCGGCCTGTCAACGCGTGCGGCGCGTGGCGGAACAGTGGCGACGACAACTCCGGGTGCCGGCCTCTGAGAGCGGCGATCTCGAGCGGCTCGGCGTCTTGCTGGCCTTCGCCTACCCGGACCGGATCGCGCAACGCCAGCGCGGGACCGATCGCCGATACCTGTTGGCCAACGGTCGTGGCGCCTCTTTTCCGCAACCGGAGCCCCTCGCGTCGGAGGACTATCTCGTCATTGCCGACTTGGACGCCGGCGCCCAGTGGGCGAGAATTGATCTGGCCGCGCCCGTGTCGCGGGAGGATCTCGAAACCTCCTGCGGCGATCAGATTCGGGACGTGGAGACCCTGTGGTGGGACGATCGGACACAAGCGGTGCAGGCCCGGCGGCAACGCCGGCTCGGCGAACTGGTGCTGGCGGACCAGCCGATTTCACATCCCGCCCCTGCGCAGATCACCGCGACGCTGCTGCAGGGTCTTCGCCGGATGGGCCTGGCCTCTTTGCCCTGGACCAAGGAGTTGCGGCAATGGCGGGCGCGGGTCGCTTTTCTGCGCCGGGTGGAGGGCGCCGCGTCCGGCTGGCCCGACGTTTCCGACGAGGCGCTGTTTGACGGCCTGGAACACTGGCTGGGACCGTTCCTGGACGGCGTGACCCGGCTCGATGCCTTACAGCGCCTCGATCTCGCCGGTCCCTTGCAGGCTTTGCTGACCCGGGAGCAACAACGACGGCTCGACCGGCTCGCGCCCACCCATCTCGTCGTGCCGAGCGGGTCCCGCATCCGGCTGGACTACGAAGCGGGCGACGTCCCTGTGCTGCCGGTCCGGCTGCAGGAGATGTTCGGCTGCCGCGAGACCCCCCGCATCGCGGACGGCAAAGTCCCTGTCATGGTGCACTTGCTCTCGCCAGCCGGCCGGCCGGTGCAGGTCACCCAGGACCTCGGCAATTTCTGGGCTTCGGGCTATCGGGACGTGCGGAAAGAATTGCGCGGCAGGTATCCCAAACACCACTGGCCCGACGATCCGTTGGCTGCCCGGCCGACGAGCCGGACATCACGCCGCGCGTAGCTTCTCAGCCCCTAGCCTCTAGCCTTTCGCCTCTCGCCTGGCTTTTCTTTAGGGATTATGCCAGCGGGCGCCTTCGTAGGAGGGATTGAATTGATGGGTGAGCTTGACGGTGTCCCCGTCTTTCACGGTCGAATCGAGCGTCCCGACTTTCTTGTTGACGGTGACCAGCAGTTCCCCTCTGTTCATGAAGGGAACAAGGCCGGCCAACCGCTCCTGATTGGCCTCGATCAGCTTTTTCACGGACATCGGCCCGCTGATTTCCACTTCCAGTTCCGATTCTCCCACGCTGTCGCGCAGCGTGAGCCCGAACAACAACACGGTCACCATCTCTACTCCATTTCAACGATATCGGCGTAACGGGGTAGTCGGATAACAGGGTACCGGGGTAAGGGGCTACCGGGATACCGCTATCACCGTCTCCTCCTCATAACGCCGTTACCCAGTTATCCCGCTATCCCTCTCATTATCCCGCTACCCCGATACCCTTCTTCCTCACATCCGCCGGTGGCACCGAAAGCAATCTTGCCGCTTCGGATGCCGGGCGGGCAAGGGTCGGACACCGCCGGCGACGTGGCAGCGGAGACAATCCGGTTCGGCGATCAGCGCCTGGTGGTCCGGCGTGCCGGGCACCGCAGGGTTTTGGTCGCGCGGCGACGGCAACAGCGAGACACCGACGACGATCAGGACGGCCAGGGCGACGAAGATCCAATCCGCTTTCTTGAACATCAGGTCCCTGATTCCCGTCTTGCATCAGCCTGCGCCGCGTCATAGGTCTCCTCAAGCACCTGGGCTATATGCTTGACCTGGGTCCGTCCTCGCAATCCGTTGTTCAACTGGATCATGCAGGCCGGACAACTGGTCGCCACGATCTCCGCGCCGCTCTCCTCGATCGCCCGGCGCTTACGTTCGAAAATCTTCTGGGCCGTGTCGTAGTCCTTGAGCACATACGTGCCCGCCCCGCCCGCGCAGCGATCGGCGTCCTGCATTTCGACGAACTCGACGCCGGGCAACGCCGCGAGAATCCGCCGTGGCTCTTTGGTCACGCCGGCCGCCCGCAGGTGGCAGGAAGAATGATAGGTCACCCGGCGCGGCTCGGTTAATGGAGCGCGAACCGCCGGCGCCTTCGGAGACTTCGCCACAAACTCCGAGATGTGCATGACCTTCCCGGCCAACTGCTCGGCCGCCTGCCGCTCCGGCTCTTCCGCGAACAGCTTGGGATAATCCTTCAGCATGAGCGTGCAGGAGGCGCAGCCGGTGACGATCGTGTCATACGGCGCAAGGGATTGCAGGTTGAACCGCGCCCCTTCCTTGGCCAACCCCACATGGCCGTAGGTCTCAATCGGGGTTCCTGAGCAGCGCTGCGGCGGCAGGGCCGGTTCCACGCCGTGCCGTCGAAGCACGGCGATGACGGCATCGCCCACGCCGTCGTCGAAATAGTTGGCCGCGCAGCCATGAAAGTAGGCGACGCCTCCCTGATCGCCGCTTCCTCTCTTGACCAGTTCCGGATATCGATCTCTCAGGTGGCGGCCGGCGAGCTTCGGCAGGACCATCTCGCGCGGAATCCGCGCGCGGTCCGCGATCAGCCGCATGAACGGGCGCGAGAGGCGCTCCAGCCAGGCCCGCATGGCCGGCCGATCCCACAGCCATTGGGTGCGGGCGGCCAGTTTGAGGAGAGGCTCGAACAACCAGGGCCGCGCGTGCAGCCTGAAGATCAACCCGGCCGCCCGGTTCGGATGCTCGGCTCGGCGTTTGAGGATCAGGTCGGCCACGTCCACGCCGGCCGGGCAGATGGTCCGGCAGGACTTGCAGTTGAGGCAGGCTTCGACCACCCGCTTGGAGTTGAGGTAACTATAATCCTTCGACGTGACGATCTCGAACCAACCCCGTGAGCTCATGTCCTCAGACTGGAAGACATCGTACACGGGGCAGACCGAATTGCACTTGGCGCAGGTCGCGCAGGGCTTCGACAGGCGGACGTAATCGATATGCTCAGTGAACGGGACATCGCTGATCTTGACGCCGGGATTGAGCACGCCGGCCGGATCCAGCGCACGTTTGACCCGGACGAACAGCTCGTACAGCTCCTCGCCGAACATCGCGCGGACGTATTCCGCACGCACGCGCCCATCGCCGTGCTCGCCGCAAATCGAGCCGCTGAACCGCGCGAGGACGGTCCGGTGAATCTCGTGGTAACCCTCGACCATCCGCGCGAAATCGCGCTCGTCGTTCACGTCCAACAGCGGCACGATATGCGCGTTGCCGTTGCCGATATGACCGAAAATCGCGACCGGGACGCGCTGGCCCTGGAAGAACTCTTCCAGGTAGCGGATCAGCTCGCCGATCCGCTCGGCCCGCACGACCACGTCGTCCACGAAGTTGATCGGCTTCTTTTTGGCGTCGAAACGGTAGAGCGTCGGATAAAGCGCCTTTCTCGCCTTCCAGAGCTGATCGCGCTGGTCGCGGTCGAAGGCGACGGTCAGGTCCGCCGCCAGCCGGCAGCGACGGCAGATGGCGGCCATTCGTTCGGCCTGCTCTTTCAGGTCCGTCGCCTCCCCGTCCGCATCCACCTCGGCCAGTAGCGTCGCGGCCGCCTCGGCCGGAATGCCGTGAGCGCGTCGGCCGATGAGGTCGAGCGTGTTGGCATCCATGACCTCCAAGGCGCTCGGCGAGAGACCGAGCAACTGCGGCACCGCCTCTCCGACATCCTCGAGCGAGCGGAAGTGAATGAGCGCCGTCAGCGTCGCGTTGGGTTTGTCCACCAGCCGGATCGTCGCTTCGCTGATGACGCCCAACGTCCCTTCGCTCCCGACGAATAATTTGGGCAGATCGAACAGGCCCCGCTCCAATCCGTCCGCCAGACCGAAGAGATTGTATCCGCAACTGTTCTTGCTCACCGTCGGGCGCTTGGCCTGAATCACGGTCGCGTGGCGGCGCACCACTTCGAGCACGTCGCGGAGCGCTGGATGGCCTGAGCAGACCCGTTCCCATGCCGGATCCGCAAGCGGATAGGCGCGCGCCTCCAGCCAGCCGCCCGATTCGAGGTATATTCTGAGGCTGAAGACGTTATCCTTGACCGATCCGTACCGCAGCGTATGGGGTCCGGAGGAATTATTGGCCAGCATGCCCCCCAGCTTGCACATCTCCCCGCTGGAGGGATCGGGACCGAACAGCAGCCCATGCCGCCCCAGATGCTGGTTGAGTTCGGCCAGGACGATGCCGGGCTGGACGCGGGCCCATTTCTCCTCCCGGTTCACTTCGAGCACCCGGTTCAAACGGGACACATCCAGAATGACGCCGGAGCCGATGGACGAGCCGGTCAGGTTGGTGCCGGCCGCGCGCGGGGTGATCGGCACGCCGCGGGCAACCGCGTAGTCCACGACCCGTTGAATATCGTCTTCCGAGTCGACCAGGACGACGGCTTGCGGGGTGACGCGATAGATGCTGGCGTCCACCGCATAGGCGGTCAGGGTCGGAAAATCGTCACGGACTTTGTCGGTTCCGACCAGCCGCCTGAGGTCCGCGGCGACAGCCCGTGTTCGTTCGGGAAGAATGAGTGGCATGCGCAATCCATTCTAGACGCACCGATCAGAAGAGAACAAGGCTCCGGCGGTCGAGGCGTTGTCGCGGACCGGATGATTCGCTAAGATGCGAGCCGATGCCGTTGCCCGCCTTGTATGTCTCGCGCCTGCTTCCCGATCCGGTCATGGCCGCGATCCGCGAGCGGTTTCGGCTCACGGCCGTTCCCGCGGTCGAGCCCCCGTCTCCCCGCGCGCTGCTGGACGGCATGCGGGAGGCGGAGGCGGCCATCTGCACCTTGACGGAAACGATCGACGGCGCGGTGCTGAGCCGCGCGCCGCAGTTGAAAATCCTGGCCAATTACGCGGTCGGCTACAACAACATCGACCTCGACGCCGCGCGCGCTCACGGCGTCGTCGTCACCAACACCCCGGACGTGCTGACCGACACGACCGCCGATTTGACCTGGGCGCTGTTGCTGGCTGCGGCTCGCCGCGTCGTCGAGGGCGATCGGCTGGTGCGGGCGCGTCAGTGGACCGGCTGGGCGCCGACCCACATGCTGGGCGCCGACGTCTGGGGCAAGACGCTCGGAGTGATCGGCATGGGCCGGATCGGGCAAGCCGTAGCGCGCCGCGCCGCCGGTTTCAACATGCCGGTGCTGTACGCCGGTCGGCATCCGGTGCCGGGCGATCCCCGGTGGGACTTCAGGCCGTTCGTCGAGGTGCTGGCCGAATCGGATTTTATCACCGTCCATGTCCCGCTGACGCCCGACACGCACCATCTGCTCGACAAGCAGGCGTTCGCGCGCATGAAGCCCACCGCCTTCCTGATCAACACCTCGCGCGGTCCGGTGGTGGACGAAGCCGCCTTGGTGGAGGCGCTCCGCGCCGGCCGGCCGGCCGGCGCGGGGCTTGACGTGTACGAACGGGAACCGGAACTCCATCCCGGCCTCCGCGAACTCCCTAATGTCGTGCTGTTGCCCCACCTGGGATCGGCGACGCTGGACACGCGCATCCGGATGGGCATGATCTGCGTGGAGAACGTGCGGGCCGTGCTGGAAGGGCGGCCGGCTCCCAATCGGGTGGCCTGACCGAGCGCTCACTTCGCGAGCACGAGGTCCCGCGCCACTTCGTTGATCAGGTCCGGCTCGATGCGCTCCTGCTTGCGCAGGTAGCCTTCCAGGAGGGCGTTGTCGCAGATGGTGTTGATTAGCCGCGGAATGCCCTGCGAATACTTGGCGATCAACGGGAACGTGGCGGGCTTAAAGAGGGCGTTTTTCGCACCGGCGACCTGCAGTCGATGGTTGACATAGGCTTCCGTACCGGCGGCGTCCAGGGGCGCCAATTGATACCGCATGGCGACCCGCTGATGAAGCGGCGGGTCCAGCGCCAACACCTGATCCAGCTCGGGGAGCCCGAAGAGAATGAAGGTCACCGCCTTTCGACCGTCGAGCTCGATATTGAGCAGCCCGCGAAAATCTTCCATGAGATCCCGGCTGCGCAACATCTGCGCCTCGTCGATCAGCACCACCGCTTTCTTCCCCGATTCGAAGATCTCCTGCAGCCGCCGGGAAAGTTGCGTCAGCAGCTCGGTCTTGGTGTCGGCCGGGGAGGGAATTTCGAGCTGCAGCGCGATCTTGCGGAGCATCCACTCCGACGTCACCGCCGCGTGGATCACGACGAGCAGGGCCGCGTCATAGTCCCCGGTTTCCAAGTCCTCCAGCAGCCGGGTGGCCAGGGTCGTTTTGCCCGTTCCGATGTCACCGACCAGGACCGCCAGACCTTTCATATGTTCGGCGGCGTACTTGAGCCGGACGAGCGCTTCGGCATGCTGCTGCGTCTTATAGAAGAATCGATTGTCGACAGTGGTGGAAAAGGGGCTTTCTTTCAGATGGAAGAACTCCAGGAGGCTCATAGGGTAAGGCGTAGGCTAGAGATAGGAGATCCGGCGTTTCTTCCGCTCCTGCTGAGGCGGCGCCGATGCGGCATGGACCGGCTGCTCGCGCCCGCCCTGGGCCTGCGGTTTCGCCTGTCCGGACGGGTCGGCGACCGACGCTCCGGGTCGACCCTGTCCTCTGATCCATTCGATCCGCTGCGGCACGTCCTGAAACTGCGGAATCGTTTCGTACACCCTCAGTGCGCTGTCGAAAAGCCCCTCGGCTTCATACAGGAGACCCAATTCATACCGGATCGCCGGCGTCTTCTCGTCGACACAGCGGGGATCGGCCAGGGTCTGCTCCAAATGCGCGATGGCCGCTTTATGCTGTCCTTGTTCCTTCAGACAGCGCGCCAGCATGAGCGAGGCATCCATAAACGATTTTGGCCCCTGCATGGACAGCCGAAACTCCTCGATCGCTTCATCTAACAACCCCATGTTTTGATACGCGACGCCGAGCGTGTACCGGACCTCATACTCCTCTTCTCCGGTTTGCTCTTCTTGCGGTTTTTGGGCCGCCGTGGACGGTTGAACGGAAGCGCCTTGCGGCGCCACGGGAGCTTCATCCTGTATGACCGGCTCGAATCGAGACGCCAGCTCGGCGACCACAGGACTGGCCGGCGCCAGCGCTTTCACCTTGTGATACAACTCAGTCGGCAGCGATTCCGCTCCCCGATCGGGATGCTGAAGCAGAATGTCCAACGCCTTAGCATACTGCAACGCGGCGGCCGCCGCGTCGCCCTTCTCTTCGAGCAACCGTCCGATCAGTCGGAGCGCTTCCCAATCATCGGGCTGCTCGGCCAGCAACTGGGAGAGAATCGTTTCCGCCGCCACATACCGACGATTGAGGATCAACGTCCGGACCCGATCGAGTAAATCCAGCCGGTCCTCGGCATCACGATCTTTGGACCGAGAAGTTCCCTTCGCCTGCGCAGACTCCACGGGCGACTGGCTGTCGGCCCTGGCGCTTTGAGACGGGAAATGCCGATCTTGTTTCAAATTGACTTTGGACGTGGTGTTCCATGCATCGTCCGGCTCCGCCCCCTGGATGGCAAACCCGCCGACGCTCGCCTCATCGGAACCCGCGAGTTCGCCTTGGGTATCCTCCGAAGCGACGGGCTCGCTCGCGGCCGCATCCTGCGGCGAAGCAGACGGAGGCCCAACGTGAGCGGATACCTCGGATCCCGGCTGAGAAGGGACCCTGTCGGCTTCGCTCGCAGATTCTTCGATCTCCTGCGGGTGAGGTGCGACGGCTCCGGGCTCGAATACACGCGCGAATTTCTGAATCACCGGGCTGGCAGGTGCCAGGAGTTTGACCTTGGCGTAAAGCTCGGCCGGCAACATCGGCATACCGGGCTCCGGATGTTCCAACAGAACCTCGATGGCTTTGCCGTAGTGGATCGCCGCGGCGGCGCCGTCGCCTTTTTCCTCGTACAGGGAACCCAGCATCTCGAGCAACGCCACGCAAGTCGGTTCGACGCTCAGGTATTCGTTGATGAGGGACTCGGCCAACGTGTAATCCTGCGCCCGCATGGCCGCCCCAGCGAGAAACCGATACTCGTTGAGCGCGACTTGAAGGTCCCCTCGTTGGAGATGGAGCCGGGCGAGCAACTGGCAGACTTGCGGATTGCCCGGTTCGCGGGTCAGGAGTTGGGTGAGGATCGCTTCGGCGCCCGCGTACTGCCCTTCTTCCATACGCCTGGTCGCCTCGGCCAGCAGATTCGTCGGTTCCGAACTTTTTGCAGGCGGCGCCGACTGAACCGGGCTCGGCCGGACCCCACGCATCCCTTCGGCCGCGTCTTTGTCGTAATTCTGAACGTATTGAGCCGCCTCGCTGTTGGTCGGATCGATTCGGAGGACGGCCAGATACGCGTCCCGGGCCTCGTCATAGCGCTGCTGCGCCGACCGTTCCCGCCCGAGCTGCAGGTACACCTTGACGGCTTCATCCTGCAGATTTTCTTGGAGGCACAGCTCGGCGACGCGCTGCTGCGCGTCGAGGTTGGACGGGTCCTGGCTGATGATTTTCTTGTAAATCTCCAGCGCTTCCTTGGTCTTGCGTTCCTTGAGATAGTATTTGCCGAGCGTCAAGTAATCGGCGACCGCGCTGCTCAGCAGCCCTCGCTCCGCATTGAGATCGCCGAGATGGCGGTACACTTCGTACCGTGAGGGATCGACTTTGAGGACTTTCTTGTAGGCGGCAATCGCCTTGAGCGTCGCTCCTTCGGCTCGAAACGCCGAGGCGGCCTGAAGATAGGCCACAATCGCATCGCCCGGCGCGTTGCGCTTGAGATGGAGATCGCCGATCGTGTTATAGATGGTACCGTCGGTGGAGGATTCAGCGGTGAGTTTCTTCCATTCGGCGATGGCGGCGTCGAACTGGCCCCGCGAGGCAAAGAGCTGCGCATTCTGCAGGATCGTACTGCGATCGGCCGCCAACACGGACCTCCACGATACGCAAACGCTAGCAGTTTCAATGGGTTTTGTCAAGGAAACGGTCCGAATGACAGGGCCTCAGGGGGGCAAAAAGCTTAAGTATGGCGCGGGCCGGATCGAACGAATTCGTGCTACAGACGGAAAGACCCCGCCCGGGCGAGCGGGGTCTCCTAATGAGTCGGTGCTAGAAACGAAGGGGAACCAACAGCGACTCAGGTCAGGTTTTCATCACATTGGCTGCCTGAGGCCCCTTGGCTCCCTGCACAATGTCGAATTCGACGTTTTCGCCTTCCTTGAGAGTCTTGAAACCCTCGCCTTGAAGGGCTGAATAGTGCACAAACACATCTTCCCCGCTTTCCAATCGAATAAAGCCAAATCCTTTCCGATCGTTGAACCACTTAACAGTCCCCTTTGTTTTCACAGAACCCTCCTTTCCTCTACAGCTCCCCGACATCGAGTCGCTGGGCCCACGAGTGCTGCGGACACATGCGTCCGAATAGAAACGGCATGAAAATGGAATAGGAATAATCGCGCTGAGCAACAGGCTTCGTACGGGGGGGTTGTTCCGGTGACGTGAGACATTTGCCCAGGGCAAAATTCGGGCTGGCATGTAACATAGCGCTCCTGAGCTTGTCAAGCAGTTCTTTGGCCTTCCTGCAGAAAACTCCGTACGGAGGTCAGGGAACGATCGGCGGCGATGTGTTTACAATGTCTTCGCAGTCCCTTATTCTTATTGGGATTTTCTTGCGCACCGCTTACGGGGAGAGTCCGCCCAATGCTGCTACGCACCATCTTGGATCGCTACATCTTCTTGGAACTCGTCCCGCCGTTTTTTATCAGCCTGGGCGCCCTCTGTTTCGTCATGCTGACTCGAGAGTTGCTGCGGCTGGTGGAGCTGCTCGTTTCAAAGGGGGTCGGATTTTTTGCGGTGCTCAAGGTCTTCGCTCATTTGCTGCCCTCATTCCTGGTCCTCACGCTGCCCATCGCGGGTATCATCGCATCGATTACCGCCTTCGGACGACTCTCCTACGACAAGGAATTAGTCGCCATGCGGGCCGCAGGCTTGAGCCTCCTGCGGCTTTCCAGATCGGTGTTCCTGTTCGCGGTTGTGGTATGCGGGCTGACCCTCACCCTTTCCCAGTGGGGACAGCCCTGGACCAGCGTCAACCTGAAGAAGGTGGCGCTCAATCTGCTCCGAGACCAACTGGTCTTGGCCCTGGATCGAGGCGTGTTTAACGAACCCATTCCGGGCATGACGATCTTCATCCCCGAAAAAGAAGCCGACGGCGGTCGATCGGGCATTTTCGTCTCCGACTCGAGGAACCCGGACGAACCGCGCATCATTGTCGCCCGCGAGTACTTGGTCCTGACGGACAGACGCACGAATCAGGTCGCTCTTCGGCTGCAGGACGGGGTTATCCATAGCAGCCCGGACTCGCTCAACGAGTATCGACAAGTGTCCTTCTCCACCTATGACCTGAAGTTGAGCTTCGCTCATCTCTACGCGCCGGCCGATGACCGTCCCTCGCTGGAATCGACGCTGGCGCAGTTGGAGCAATCGAACTGGACCGATCCCGGCGCCTTGCGTCGCCTGACCGAATACTACAAGGATCTGGCGTTTCCGACCGCGTCGCTCGTGTTTTGCATCCTGGGGATTCCGGTCGGAATCGTCTCCAAACGGTCGGGACGAATCGGCGGCTTCGCCGTCGGCGTCATGGTCATCATCGCCTACTATGTGCTCAACGTCATGTGCGAGTTTCTCGTCACGACCCTCGTGCTTCCGCCGTTCGCAGGCGCCTGGTTGCCGAACGGAATATTTCTCGCGGTCACTGTGGCGGCCTTCTATCGAATGAACAGGCGGTAACGACATGGGCATTCTGTTTCGATATCTGCTCTGCGAATATGCCAAAATCTTCGCCATGTGCTTCGCCGGGTTGATGACGGTCTACCTGGTCGTTGATTTTTTCGAAAAGTTGCGGCGATTCCTTCGCTATGACGCGGAAGCCACTGATATTGCTGTATTCTTTTTGCTCAGAACACCTGGCATTTCTTTCCAGATTGCTCCGCTGGCTGTCCTGATGGCGACGCTCCTGACTTTGGGGATGCTGTCGCGCAACCACGAGATTACCGCGATGCGGAGCTCAGGGATCAGCCTCTTCCGGGTCGCCTCGCCCTTTCTTTTCTTCGCCCTTCTTGTCGGACTTGTCCTGCTGGCGTTCAGCGCCACCGTGATCCCGCTGTCGAACGCACGGGCCGAATATGTGAAAA
This sequence comes from Nitrospirota bacterium, assembly GCA_040755395.1. Taxonomy (NCBI): domain Bacteria; kingdom Pseudomonadati; phylum Nitrospirota; species Nitrospirota bacterium. The sequence goes on along the minus strand of JBFMAX010000002.1, from coordinate 178,042 downwards.
CCGTCAACATTGAAAAGAAACCGCCGTCCATGTCGTTGAAGGCGCCTCAACCTTGGATCAGAATCGGTACTCGGACGTTGATGAATTTCGAGTTGGTCGAACCGGGCGGAGCGGTCCTCCGGGGACTCCGTCTGTACCAACTCAGCCACGGCTTTCAACTGACGGAAATTACCGAGGCCAAGGAAGCCCGCTATGCTTCCGGCGGATGGATCCTGCAGAGCGGCCGTCACAGGAAAATCCTCCCGGACGGGACGGTCCGGGCGACGGAGTTCGAGAGCGAGCCTATCGGGCTCTCGCAGATTCCGGAAGACTTCAGCACGTGGCTCTCGGTCGAATCCGACACGATGACCTTTCGGGACATCCGCGCCTACATCGAGCGTCTGAGCAAAGACGGGTATAGTTTCGCCCGGTTTCTCACCGATTATTATGGACGGGTGGCTTTTCCCTTCGTAACGATCATCATGGTCATTGTCGGGATCGCATTGAGCCTGCGACGGAGCGGCACCCGCGGCGGAGGCAGCATGGCCATCGGGATCGGACAAGCGCTGGTGATCGGCTTTTGCTACTGGTCCACGCATTCCATAGCGATCGCCTTGGGACGAAGCGGCGTGCTGGCGCCCATTATCGCCGGCTGGATCTCCAACCTGGTTTTCCTTTCGTTCGGTCTCTATCTGCTGCTGAAAGTCCGCTATTGACCCGCTCCGCCGACGGACTTGGGCCTGTCCGATCTCTTCGATCCAGGAAAGGGAAGTTGACTGCTCGGCAGCCTTCCGGTAAAAGGTGATCGGGACGTATGACTCAACGGGTCGTGATTACAGGCCTCGGCGTGGTGTCCCCGATCGGAATCGGCACCGGGCAGTTTTGGAAGTCCGCGTTGGAGGGCCGCTCGGGCGTTTCCGCCATCGAATCGTTCGATCCGTTTCCGATCGATGGGTACCGTTCGCGGGTGGCGGGACAGGTGCTCCATTTCGATCCGGCGCAATTCCTCGCTCCCACCCAGGCCGAGCGGGTAGATCGGTATGCGCAATTCGCCCTGGTGGCCGCGAAGGAAGCGATGGCGGATTCTGGCCTGCGGATGGAGATGGAACGCCCGCACCGCGTCGGCGTGATCGTCGGAGCCGGTATGGGCGGCATGGTGATGGGCGAGCGCGAGATCACCCAACTCTACCAGCAACGGAAACCGCATCGCGTGCATCCCAATTTCATCCCCGTCATCACCTTGAATTCGGCCTCCGGTATCGTGGCCATGCATTTCGGCGCCAAAGGCCCGAACCTGACGATCTCGACCGCCTGTTCGTCGAGCGCGCACGCCGTCGGCCAGGCGTTGAACTGCATTCGCAACGGTCAGGCCGACGTCGTGATTACCGTGGGCGCCGACGCCAGCATCACCCCCCTGGTCTTCGCCGGCTTCTGTTCCCTGCGCGCCCTCTCCACGCGTTTCAACGACCGGCCGGCCAGCGCGTCACGTCCTTTCGATCGGAATCGCGACGGCTTTGTGATGGGCGAAGGAGCCGGAGCGTTGATCCTGGAATCGCTGAGCCACGCAAAAAAACGTAAGGCGCGCATGTACGCCGAAGTGGCCGGTTACGCCGCGACCAGCGAAGCGTATCACATGGTGATCCCCCGCGAGGACGGGATGGAAGTCGCGACGACGATCAGGTTGGCGTTGAAAGACGCGGGCATTACGCCGGCGCAGGTGGATTACGTCAACGCGCACGCGACCGCGACGCCGATCGGCGACGCCGTGGAGATCAAAGCCGTCAAGGACGTCTTCAAATCATGGGCGAATCGGCTTCTCATTAACGCGACCAAGTCGCTGATCGGACACACTTTGGGCGCCGCCGGAGCCATCGGTACGATCGTCTCCGCCCTCGCGATCGAAACCGGGCAGATCCATCCGACCATCAATTATGACGACCCGGACCCAGCCTGCGCCCTTCCCGGGATTTCGAAGTCGATTCAGGAACGGCGGATTCGCGTCGCCCTCATGAACGCCTTCGGATTCGGCAGCAACAACGCGGCCGTCGTGTTGAAGAAACTATCCCGTTGAGTCCAGGGGCGGCGTTGTCCTTTCATCGTCGACGAACGCAACGCAGATCGCGCAACCGGAGTGACCATGGCTGCTGATTCAGCGATCGCCGATCGCATTTTGACGGCGCTGGCCGAATATCTGAAACGAGACAAACGGTCGATCGGAACGGACTACAGCCTTCGAGACGACCTAGGGTTGGACTCCATGGCGACGATCGAACTGTTGTTCAAGATCGAAGAAGCGTTCGATCTGCAAATTCCCGATCAAGACTTGCAAGGGCTGGTCACCGTGGGCGATGTAATCGGCTATGTGGAACGCCGGCTGAAGCCGGCGGCCTCCGCCAAACAGGCGGCCAAGAGCCCCGTCAAGCGCAGCCGCGCGAGGAAATAACCGCACCATGTCATCCCCGCCGTCCACTTCGTCCATTCCGCTCTCCCGGATCCGCGACTTCATCGGAGGAGAGCTGTTCGGTCCCGGCGACGCGATGGTCTTCGGAATTTCCAGTCTGGAAGACGCCGGGCCGCAGGACTTGACCTTCGTGGCCTCAGACCGCTTCGTAAAAGCGGCCTTGGCCTCGAAAGCCGGCGCATTCATCGTCGGGCGCAAGATCGCGCAATTGGCCGGCCCTCAACTCGTGGTGCCCGATCCCTCGTACAGCTTCGTCTGCGTCGCGCAGCGGTTCTTCACCGAGCCGTACCGGCCGCGCGGCATTGCAGCCGATCTCGTTCGAGGAGCCGCCGTGCAGATCGGACCCGACGCCTCTATCTGGCCGTTCGTGACGTTGGGAGATCGCGTGCGGATCGGAGCCCGTGTGACGCTCTTTCCGGGCGTATTCATCGGCGAGGATTCAACGGTCGGTGACGACTCCGTGCTCTACCCCAACGTCGTCGTCCGGGAAAGATGCGTCATCGGGGCCCGCGTCATCATCCACAGCGGGACGGTGATCGGAAGCGACGGCTTCGGATATGTGCAGCATCAAGGCCGGCATCACAAGATTCCGCAACTGGGCGGGGTGATCATCGAGGACGACGTGGAACTCGGCGCCAACGTCACGGTGGACCGGGCCACGTTCGGCCAGACCGTGATCAAACGGGGGACCAAGGTGGACAACCTCGTCCAGATCGCCCACAACGTGACGGTCGGAGAAGATAACATTCTGGTGGCACAAGTCGGCATCGCGGGCAGCACAACGTTGGGTCGTCATGTGATGGTCGGCGGTCAGGCCGGGTTGGCGGACCACATCCGCATCGGCGACCAAGTCATGATCGCGGCCCGCGCCGGAGTCACGCGGAACCTGGAGCCGAATCAGATCGTGTCCGGAGCCCCTGCCATGCCCCATGAGACATTCATCAAGGCGCAGGCCGTCATTCCCCGGCTGCCCGAACTGCGCCAGAAAGTGCGTGAATTGGAGGAACGGATCCGACTCCTGGAAGCGCGGACACAGACGAAGAAGAAAAAGCGGCGCTCGTGAGCGGCCGGACCACCACTGCTCGACCCTCATTACCGGATCACATTCCGCCAAAAAAACAGCTTGGCCCAGAAAAACCCCGCCCAGGGCATGAGATAAGCCGCTACGTAATACACGTGGCCGAGCACCGCGCTCACGGCCGAAGCCGAGAGCAATACAAGCATACCGGCCAGATAGGCCAACGGCACGAATTCGCGCCCCCGGTGAACGACCGGCGACGGCGACGGTTCTTTTTTCGCACGGCCGCGAGCCGCCTGCGTGAAGGTCTTCATTCGGGACGCAAACACATCTGGATGCTCGCGCAATAGGTATTGATGATATTTCGTTTGCCCCCAGCCTAATACGGCTCCGAGCACCAGCAATCCCATACTCTGCACGAATGTCGCCCAGGTATAGCTATCCGTCGCGAGCAACTGGTAGCCCAAGGCTGCGGTTCCAGCGACCATGAAGATCAACCCGAGAAGGCCGGACGGAAAGAGAATGTGCGTTTTGACATAATCCCTGGCTTTCTCGACGTTCCCTTCCAGCCGACGGACTGTCACTAATTTCGGCATCGTCGTCAACAGCGTCGTTGGTCTCTCATGGCCCGGTGAAACGTTCTAGCCGGCACGCATTCGCGCTGAATTATATCGCGCTTCGCCCGTGCTTGGCACGGATGGCACTGCTGTTCATTCCGGCATGTTCAAAAGGAAGCCCTGTCCACAAATTCTGTGGGCTGATGGTGGGTAAGGATGTGAATGAAGAGGCGTTGCGACGTCTGGTCGATGCCGCGCACGAACTACCCGGATTTTACGCGACGTATCCGTCGAGATTTCAATAGACTCGGCGAGTCTCTTGTCTGAACCGCTGCAGGGATTTGAGACAAGACAGCCTACCCCACCGACACGGATCAGGTCGGGAGGATCTCACCGATCGACGCTCGTTCGATGCGTCCGACGTCGACCCATTGTTGGGCCATGGGAATCAGCGCGTCGAGCCGGGCTTCAATGGCTTCGAGCCGCTGTAGAGCCAGTGCCACCTTCCGATAGGACGCGACCGTCAGAAAGGTTCGCAGTCCTTGCAGAAACAGCATAATGGCCGAGGCATTGACCTTTCTGGCCGCTTCATGAAGAAACTCTACCTCCGCGATGATCGGCTCCAGGCTTTCACTGGAAATCGCCGTCTCGTCGCTGCTTCTCCGCAGAGCCGACACTGCACGCATGATGATAGGAACGCGTGTCTGCACCTCGCCCAGGAACTGCTCATCCATTCCCTCAAGCTCTTGCAAGATTCGTTCAATGACCCGCGCATCGACCGCCCCGGTTCCGCACTCGATCTCTTGTTCGGCCAACCGGATGACCGTATCCAACACATCGCGTGTCGGCTCGACGGATCGGGTCTTCGCATGACGCCAGTCACGCAGGACGTCCAGGATCGGGGCGGAACCCGTCACCCTCCGTGATTCGACATCGGCTTGCGACGGCTCCTGCTTCGGCATCTCGGGATGGACCCGCTCAGCGCGCCCCGAGTCGGTTACGGTAGGGGCCCGACAGCCTGTAGCCGCGATGTTTCCGACGATGTTGCTGCCTGCCGTCAAATCCCGTACGGCGGCGGTAATACGGTCAATCCCCTCTTGCAAGGAAGCAAATTGTTCGCTTGTCGCGACGACTTCTTGGCCTCCGACCGACTGCAGGATGGGCACCAGACTGAACGCCATGCGCTCGATGTCGGGCAGCCGCACAGTGGCGGCCGACTTACCCAAATTGGTGATGCCGTGGAGGATCACATCCGCCAACTTGGCGCGCAAGTGGAGCGACGGTTCCCCTTGCAATTTCTCCAACGCGCCTTGGATTTGCGAAAGCCATTCCCGCGCCTCCAAGGCGAAGAGCCCCAACACCTCTTTATGGAAAAGCGCGTCTCCGGTGTCGCTCACCGGCGTCAGGGAAATCGCCTGGTCGATCTGAACGGACGACGCCTCGACATCGGCACCGTTCCTGGCTTTCGTCTCCACGACCGTCTGGATTGCTGAGGCAATGGCGTCGAGACTTTCAAGGAGAACGGAAAACTGCTCGGACGCCGACCCCGCTTTCAGCGAAGGCGGCGGCGGAGTGAAAGGTCCGGATGCAAAAGAGACCCGGTCGACGGCCGGAGGATCGAGCGTTTCCACGATGGAAACCAACGGCGCGATACTCAAGTCGATCTCGTCGGAATAGGTAGAGTCCCCCGGTCCTTGCTTTTCATTGACCCGTACAATCGGCCGCATGGGATACCGCGGATTGATGCGGACAACCACTCCGGTCTCACCGGTATTCAGCCGGACGATGGTCCCGAGCGGATAGACGGATAATTGCTCGACGAGCGCCTTCATGATTTCTCTCGGGAAGGAGGTCCTTTCCGTCACCAGCAGTTCTCGTATCGCTTCATGCGGCAGCAGCCGTCGTCGGTAGGGCCGCGGGCTGACTAGCGCATCAAACACGTCGACGACGCCGATAATCTGCGCCATTTCGCTGATCTGCCGCCCTTTGAGTTTGTTGGGATACCCCTGCCCGGTCAGGCGTTCATGAGCTTGCAGCACAAGTTGCGCCAGCCAGTCGTACTCGCGGTCGAGTTTCTTCATGAGGCGGAATCCCAGCTCCGGATGACGCTCAATCAGCGCCCGCTCCTCCTGCGTCAGTCGCCCGGATTTGGTCACTAATGATGGAGGCACGGCAAAGATTCCGATGTCGTGCGTAAGTCCGGCCAAGGCAAGTCGTTCCAGCTCCGCTCCGTAATAGGCCAACCCCATCCCGACTTTGGTCGCCAGGATCCCGACGTTGACAAGGTTGGTAATGAGGGGATCTCCGGCTGGACTGGAAAGCGCTTGCACGACGAGCCGATCGCTCGCCCGGATCGACGACACAATGCCGGTTGCGATGATGGACAGTTCGTCCAGGCTGAAGTCCCGTTCCTGTCGAACTGCGGCAGCGATCCGCAAGAGCTCTTGCTCGGCGCGCCCGTACCAGTTTTCGCTCGACAGCGGATCGGACCGAGCGGGACCGTCATGGCGATCGGATCGCGCGCCGCCGGGAGGAATCAAACCGGGCCGCTCGTTCGCCTTCTGACCGTGCCTCTCCATCACCGGAATGCCTTGTGTCCCCGATCGGTTACGCCATCTGGCAGGCATGATCGACCAGGCCGGCGTCGATGCGCTCGGCCTTGTCCATCGCCCCCAGCAAGAGGCAGAGATCGCAAAGCGAATTGATCAGCCGACACACGCCGCGGGTGTGCTCAAAGATCTGGCAAGCGGCGTCCTTGGTAAACACCTCATGTTGACAGCCGGCCGCGGTCATGCGGGTGACGATATAGTCGCGTGTCTCCTCGGCGTTGAAGGGCGCAAGGTGATATCGGATGCTGATCCGTTGATTGAGTTGTGGGTTTCGTTCGACCCGTTCCTTCAGTTCCGGTTGCCCCATCAGTACCAGCGTCAGCAGGAAGCGATGGTTTAGTTGGAAGTTGAGCAGAAGCCTGAGGTCCTCGAAAACGTGGTCGTCTTCGATGGCCTGCGCTTCATCGACGATCAGCACAGTATCGAGCCCCTGTTCGTGATTGGTCAACAGCCTATCGTTCAGACCGCGGACCTGCTCCACTTTGCTTCCGGCGGGTTCGATCCCGAATTGGTAGAGCACCTCGGAGAGAAACTCTCCCGCCTGCAGCGCCGGATTCGCGACCAACCCAATGTCATATTGGAATCTCGGGAGGTTCACAATCAGCTCCCGGCTCAGCAGCGTCTTTCCACACCCGATCTCTCCGGTCAACATGACCGCTCCTTTGCGCGCCTGAATCCCATATCGCAGCCGTTGCCGTGCCGACTCGTGCTTGACCGAAGGGAAATAGTACCGGGGATCCGGTACGTTTTCGAAGGGCGCCTCCCGCAAACCCCAATACTCTTCGTAGTGCATGTTGCACCCATCCATGCTGCGCTTGTGCAGCAATCCTTGGTCAACACTTAGTCCGAATCCGACGATTAGTCAAGAACTTGCGAAAGTTGAGGTGGATGGAATCCGATGCCGCCATCGACGGAACGGAAAGCAAGTCTCACGCGGGCAGAAGTTTGTCGATCGCCGCCCGCTCATTTTGTCCGACGGCGACCCACTGTTGAGCCATGGACACTACCACAGGCAGGCGGGATGCCACGGCTTCGATTCTTTCCGCGGCGAGTACGACCCGGCGTTGCGCCACCACGGTCAAAAAGCTATGCAATCCGGTCAAAAATGTCACGATGGGGTCAGCGTTGGCGGTCTTGGCGGCCTCACGCAGGTCTTGGACTTGGCGAATCGTCTCGTTCAACCCATGGTCCGGCAGGGCACCGGCGGGAGCGGTTTCCTTGAGACGGGCCACTACTTGCGTGATCGCCGGCATGCGGCGACGCAGGGTCTCCAGGAAATGCTCATCCATTCCGTGCAGTTCTTGCAACAAGGTTCGGAGCGACGACACGTCAAGTTGGTCCAACCCCTGTTGCAGGTCGCGCTCAAGCTTGCGGATCACGACCTCTGTCAGATTCCTGCTCGGCTCCGACGCATGGGCGCGGGCGGCTTGCAGCTCTTTGAGTGCGTTCAACAATGTCGCCGGTCGGTAAGCCATTCCATCGTTGTCCTCCACGGCGTCGCCCAGGACTTGCGTCGAAGACGCGGGAGCGTGCTGCAGAATCGCTGCCGCAATTCCCCGGAGATCACGACGGAACGACGTGAAGCTATCCGGCTGGATGACGGCATCGGGATTGCGGAAATGCTCCAGGAACGGGAGGAGGGCGAACGTCGATTGCTCGATGTCGGGCAGATTCACCGTCGCAGCGGAGCCGCCGAGATTCGTCAGTCCCCGCGCGATTACCTCGACGAGCTTCGCGTGTCGATCCGCCGGAGGTCGACTCTCCAGCTCGCTCAGAGCGGCATCCGCCTGATCGAGCCATTCTTGCGCTTCTTGCGCAAACAGCTCGAGCAATTCTTTCTGGAATTCGTCGTCGTCCGCGTCAGTTGCCATCATCAGAATCGACAGGGGCTTTTCCCCGCACGGCCCGACAAGGAGACGGAATGGACCTGGATTTAGAGCTTGTTCTTCCCATTGCCGAGTTGAGAAGCCAGTCCCGCGATTTCGGCCAATTTCCTGGCCATATCTTCAAGCCGCTTATTCGCCTGCTGGGCCGCCAACTCCGAATCCGAGGCCCGCTTCGTCGCTTGCTCGACGCGTTCGCGCTCCGTTGCGAGTAGCGCCTCCAGCTCTTTCACGCGACCGGCGGCCGATTCAGCCTCGACAACCCGTCGGCTGAGCTGCGCGACCCGCTCTCGTTCGGTTGCCAGCGCCGCATCGAGCTCACCCATCCGTTGGATCTGTCGTTGTGCGTCGGCCAATCGCTGCGACAGTTCAGCCGCTTGGCGCTGTTCAGCCGCCAGCGAGGCCTCAAGTTCTCCGGCTCGCCTGGCGGCTGGCTCGAGTTCATTGAATTGTTGAACCAACTGCGCAGCCGCATCGCGCTCCGCACTGAGTGCCGCTTCGAGTTCCTGCACCCGCCCCGCTACCAGCTCCGCATCCGTCGCACGCTTCTCCAAGATAGCGGATCGCTCCTGTTCCGCAGCGAGCTGCGCTTCGAGCTCCTTCGTCCGCGCCGATTCCCGTTCCAATTCCGCGATCCGTTGGGCGAGTTGGGCCGTTCGTTCGCGTTCGGCCCGCAGGGCTACCTCTGCTTCTCCCAGGCGAGCAGCGGCTTGCCGCAAGGCTTCCAGTTGTGCCTGACCAATATCGGGAGCCTTCTGCGGTTCCTCCGGCTTAACGGAAGACGCCGCAACCGAGCCATTGGTGTGAGCGCCGGCCTCCGTGGCCGGAGTTGGCGTGGCATCCCGCTGTGGGCGCCTGGAAAGCAGGTCGAGAACCCGGTCCTTCAGCGACGTCCCTTGGAAGGGCTTCTTGAGCACCCCGTCTGCCTTGCATGACTCTGCCTGTCTTGTCACCTCGTCATTGACGATGCCCGAAATCAAGAGGACGGGCGTGTCAGACAAAGCCGCCTGCGAGCGGACGAATGCGCAGACTTCGTACCCGCTCTTATCCGGCATAATCACGTCGGAAACGATCAGGTCCGGCTGCTCCTTCGACAAGACGGCCATAGCCTCCTCTCCGTTGGCGGCGAGCATGACCCCGAGCCCGGCTTCGGTCAGGAGGCGCTCGGCCACTTTTCGCACCGCGATGCTGTCGTCTGCTACCAGAATCTTCGGCATGAAGTTTTTCCCTTTCTTTCGGCACAGACTCTTATGCGGGTGATCTCTCGGTGCCCATCTTGCCTAACCTGGCCAGCGAATAGATTGGGATACGCTGGGCTCCGTCGACATACGTTGCGACGATGTCTGGATCGGAGCCGCTGTAAGGCTGAACGGCTGACCGCTCGACCATCTGCAGAGCGGGAATCTCTTCGTCGATGCGAATGACCATCGGGCCGTCCTCGTGTTTGACGACCAGGCACAGGGGCGTCGTGCCCTGTACGTGTACGTTCAGCCTTTCCGCAAAATCAAACACCGGCAAGACTTCTTTCTCACGCCGAGCCACGGCCTTCACAAAAGGAGTTTCGCTTGGAACCGGCATGGTCTCAGGCCAATGCGACACTCCGCCCACTTCTTCCGCCCTGGCTGCCAAGCGTTGCCCTCCGACCGAAAACACCACCAAACCGCACAATCTTGACCGCTTGACGTCGGACTCCTGACGCGTGCTCCTTAACATGCCACACCCGCCTTTATCCCGCCATGTGTCAGACCGGCAGACGCATACCGAGGAGGCTCGGAGCTGCGCTCGGAGAAGTCAACGCTGCATCAGGCTGATTCTCGGTAGACGCCTGAAGACTTTCCTCCAGAATCCACCTGGGATTCAGGACTAGAGACGCCGTTTCGTGGAACAAGAACAGGCCGCCGAACCATCGGCGCTCTTCGCCCCGGAACTGCGCCGGCAACGGCAGCATGCTGGGACGTCCGACTTCGACCAGACCGATCACTTGGTCGACCTTAAAGGCACAATAGCGGTCACCCTCGGAGCAGAGAATTACTCGCGCCTCGGCACCGGACACTTTTCTACGAAGACCGAAACGCCCGGCTAAATCGACGCGAGGATAGCTCACGCCATGGAAAGACAGGACATCGTTGTCGGATACCTGCTCCGGCTTCAAAATACCGCGGACTACGTCGGCCGGAATAGCCAAGTACGTATTTCCACAGTCGGCGACCAGCAACCGCACGCTCGTGCAGACAGGGGTCGCGACAGTCTTATGACCTCGAAGGCTCATGCTGGACTCCTGCCGGAGCCTCCGCCTCTGCGGCGTTCGGAAGGTTGTGCGGACGATTGACGAGTAATCGCAACTATCTCAACTCAAACTCTCGCAGCCGCTTCGCGCCTGAGCCATCGTTCTACCTCACGGACTAAAGCCCGTTCTTCGACCGGCTTGGCGATATAAGCGGTCGCGCCGATGCCGATGGCCATTTGTCGATGCTTCTCGCCTGCGCGAGTCGTCATTACGAGGATCGGAGTTGCTTGAGTCTGTGGCCGGCTTCTGAGCGCCTGGATCACTTCATACCCGTTGAGCTTGGGCATTTCCAAGTCCGTGATAATCAGCCGATACGCTTGGGTCGAGGCTTTCCGCAACCCATCTTCGCCGTCAACTGCCGTATCCACGCGATAACCGGCGGACTCGAGCATCCGTCCCACAAATTTACGAATGCTCAACGAATCATCGATGAGCAGAATCGGCAAGTCTGTGGGGACCGCTTCGGGCGTTCCGCCATCATTGCTCTGCGCTTCACCTGATACGAGTTGCGGAACGGCCTGCCCCGACCATGCAATCGGCTCGTCGCCTCGACCGGTGACGAGCCTAGCGATGTCCAGCACCAGAATCACGCGGCCTTCCGGGTCAATCGTAGCGCCGCCGAAGCAGGAACGCTTGAGCGGTTTCAACGAACCCAGCGTCTTGATTACGATCTCCTGGCGGCCAAGCAGTTCGTCGACCGAGAGCCCGAGCGGACCGGACGCGGTACGAACAATCACGATGGGCGTAAACCCCTCCGATGGTTCCGTCGTCATCTGCAGGAGCCGCTGAAGGGGTTGCACTTCGATCGCCTCGTCGCCGATTCGGAGGATGGTGCGATCCGCCACCGGCTGGATCGATCCTGGAGACGGCATCGTGACTTCGCGCACGCTGGGCAACGGGATCGCATAGCGTTCTGGTCCGATCCGCACCATCAATGCGGTGGCGATGAGCAGCGTCAGCGGAAGCTGTAACGTGAACTTGGTTCCGACGCCTCGAACCGATTCGACGTCGAGATGCCCGTTCATCGTTTCGATCACCCGCTTGACGACATCCAACCCGACTCCACGTCCGGCCTGATCACCGACCTGCTCCGCCGTCGAAAATCCTGGAAGAAAAATGCATTTGATCACTTCCGACTCCGGCAGTGATTGCGCGATCTCCGGTCTGATCAGACCCAAGGCGACCGCTTTCGCCCTGATTCTGTCGACATCGAGACCGGCTCCATCATCCTCTACCTCGATAATCACCGAATTGCCGCGATGCGCCGCGTGCAGATAGACGGTGCCCTGGGCCGGTTTTCCCTGAGCGATTCGGACCGCTGTCGGCTCGATGCCGTGATAGACGGCGTTTCGGACCAGGTGAATGAGCGGATCGACGAGTCGCTCGACGATCCCCGTGTCCACTTCCGTATGCTCGCCGGAGGTCACCAGGGTGACTTCTTTGCCCGTCGCGCGCGCCATCTCCCTCGTAGCGCGACGGAACCGGGTAAACGGTGAGCCGATGGGAACCATGCGAGCCCTGGCGATTTCGTCCCGCATACCGAGCGTCAACTGCTGAAGCTGGCTCATATCTTCGCGAGCTCGGCGGATCGACCCGCTGAGCTGGGACATCGACTCACTGATATCGGCCGTCACCTCGCTGATGCGGCGGGCGAGAATGTTGAAGTCGTCGTATTTATCGAACTCCAGACTTCCGAAATCGCTGAGCCCCGGGAAAGCCGGCGCGGGAGATTCGACCGGGCCCGAAGAAATGCTCGGCGGGGTATAGGAGAACGCATGCTTGTCCTCGAACGTCCGGACCGAATCCACAAGCCGGTTTTTGCAAGCCAATACCTGATGCGATAACTGCTCAAGAACGAGAAGACGCTGCTCGAGACGGCCGCGTCCGATCACCAATTCGCCGACGAGGTTCAGCAGGTGTTCCAACCGATCGCGGCTGACCCGAATAACCTCCCGTTCCTCTTGTCCCTTCGGCTCCTGACCTTTCTGCTGTTCAACGTCCGGCCGCTCCTGTTGTTCGTTGGTTTGCACCCCGCCGCTCGGTTCGGCCTTAAATTGATCCTCCGTCTGACCCTGGACTGCTTGAAGCTGGTCCAACTTCTTGAGGTCCCGCATGACCGCGGCGAAACGCGCTCGGGTTTGCTGAATCGTGCCGAGATCACGCCGCATCAGGACCCGGACCACATCGACGGCACGGAGAATGACATCGGTGTGGCCGGACATAACCTGCACTCGCCCGTCTCGCACCGCCCCCATGAAATCTTCAACGTGGTGGGTGAGATCCCCGATCGCCTGGAACCCGACCGTATAGGCGGAACCCTTCAACGTGTGCGCCGTTCTGAAGAGCTGATGGATGGTGTCCCGGTCTTGCGGCTCTTTCTCCAGGCGAAGAACCAGCGCTTCGATCGTCTCGATGTATTCCTGCGCCTCGGGCGCGAAATAGGACAACACTTCGGCGTCGAGATCAGGTACGAGATAGCTGTCAGACAACTCTTCTTCGACGTCAACAACTTCCGGTGCGGCGCCGACATGAGTCGGAGTTTGGGCAACATGATCGGCCCGATGGGGCAGGTCCTCATTGGTGTGAGGATCGGTTGGAGAGGGGGAACCGTGGCCAACCTCAACTCGTTCGCCATCTTCTGCCTGACGGAGCGCTCTCGTGATCGAAAGCACGTCCTGTCGGAGCCGCTCCAGATTGCCGGGGTCCCGGCGCATCAGAGTCCGGATCACATCGACCGCGCGTAAGATCAGATCGATGAGTCCGGAAGACATCCGAAGCCGACCTTCGCGTACAGCGCCCAAGCAATCCTCCACCGGATGCGCGACATCGCCGATCGCTTGGAATCCGACCGTGTGGGCGGAACCCTTCAATGTGTGCGCGGTGCGGAACAAGTGCTGGATGCTCTCGGCATCCTCGGGAGTCTTCTCCAACCGAAGCAAGAGTCCTTCCATCACCTCAAGGTATTCTTGCGCCTCGGGCGTAAAATAAGACAGCACTTCGGCATCGAGATTCGGGACCAGATAATCGGGGGCAAGCGATTCAACATCTGGGTCGGCAGCATCGCTGTGTCCGGAGGCGGGGGGCGAGGGCATCAGCTCGGCGCAACGCCGCGTCCATTCCTCGATCAGGCCGATATCTTCCTGCCCGCCACGCCCAATGACTTCAAGTTGCGAGCGAAAGATCTTGACGAGTTCCCGCAAGGCCGAAACGACGCGAGGCCAGTCCGATTGAGAGACGGCGGACGCTTGTTCGAGAATCGTCTCCAGCGCTTCTCCCAGCTTGGCGAGGCCGGAATAGCCATAAATCAGCGCCGCTCCTTTCAACTTGTGGCCGATCACGTGCTGTTCCTGCAGCATCTCCTTTGCAGGAATCATTTGCCCGGCGGGATGCAAGGCGGTCCACAAGGTCGTTATACCATCCGTGGCTTCGGCCACGAAAATGCTGATCAAGGACTCGCGATCAAAGTCGCTGCTCATTCGCGCTTCGCCCTCCGCGCCGTTGGCTCCCCAGGTTCTGACTTGCTACGCGAGCTTGAACTGCGCAACAGAGGCCGTCAGACTCTCGGCCAGCTTGGCCATGTCTTCGATGGTGTGTCGCGTGGCGTCCGTGGCCTTCTGTGTCGCCACCGCGCCTCCGGTAAAGTCTTTGATCGATCGGCCCACCTTGTCCGTGGACGCGGTCTGCTCGGCGGCCGCGTTCGCGATGCTTTGCGCCAACTCCGCCGATCGCTGGGCGATCTCCGAAATCTCTTTGAACACGTCGCCTGTCCGAAGCGCCGAAGCCGACCCGGCCTCCACCGCCTGGGTCTCATGCTCCATCGCCACGACGGCGTCTTGGGTTTCCGTCTGAATGACTTTCACTAGGTCCGCGATTTCGCGGGTGGCCTGCGTCGAGCTTTCGGCCAGCTTTCTCACCTGATCCGCGACCACGGCAAACCGAGCTCCGGCTTCGCCCGCGCCGGCCGCCTCGATGGCTGCATTCAAGGCCAGCAGGTTGGTCTGTGAGGCGATGTCGCGAATCGTCGATACGATTTGAGAAATTTCCAACGAGCGATCGCCCAGAGCTTTGACCTGCTTGGACATCCGCTGCACCGCCGCCCGGATGCTTTGCATGTCTTGCACGGTTTCCTGCACGGCGATACGGCCGCGTTCGGTCGCCTGCAGCACTTGCTTGGCGCTCTCGGACGAGGCTCCAGCCGTCTCGGCGACTTGCCGCATGGACAGGGCGAGCTGTTCGACGGCAGCCAAGGTTTTCACGGATTCATCGGCCTGGTGTTTGGCGGTTCCGGCCATCTGCCCGGCCGTCTCCCGCAACGCACCTGCGGACTTGTTCACGCGTTGCGCGGCTTCCCGGACCTGCTTCATCAGTTGGGTGAACCGTCCCAACATCAGGTTGAAGCCGTCCGCCAGGTTCCCGAACATGTCGGCTGTTACTTCACCGCGTTTCGTCAGGTCACCCTTGCCGACATCCGAGACCAGCACCAGGAACTGCATCAGCCGCTTCTGCATGGCATCCCGTTCTTCTTCGGTCTGGACGAGGGCGGTGATTCGGTCAAGCATGGCGTTGAACGACTTGGCCATCTGCCCCAATTCGTCCGCGCTGTCCACCTTGGCTCGGGCCTGCAAATTGCCGGCCGCGGCTTGCTCGGCTACCTGCGCAATATGAGTGACGCCTCGAGAGAAAAAACGCGCCAAGAGGTATCCAATGGTGCCGCCGATGATGATCGCCAGCAGCGCGCCGGCGAGCACGATTTGCGTTCGGTACGTCGCTTCAGCCTGTCCCTGATCGTTCAAGTCCTTAGCGATCTCCCGAATGGTCGCGAGGAGCTCTCGAACCTGAACGGTGGCGGCGTTGTACTTGTTTGCGACTTCCACCGAGAGGGCCAGTCCGCCGAGGTCTCGCATCGCCTGGCGCTGGTCTTCGCTCAACGTCGGGGAGAAGCTGTCGGCAAACGCGCTCATCGCGCCTTCAGCGGAGGAGAAATATTCGCCCAGGGCTTTTCTGAGCAGCTCCAAGTCCTTGGCTTCGCTTCGTCCGCTGGAAGACACCCGCAACTGCGTTTGGGCATAGGCTTCGAGAGGCTCCAAAGTTTTTCGTTTCAGTTCCGCCAGGGGTTGGAGCGCATCTTCGAAGTCGGATTTTCTGGTCAGCCGTCCCGCGTTCAGGATCGCATCGTGGTACAACCCCAGGTTGCTGCTGCTGGCCCCGAGGTTGACCAGGGCCTGCGTCGACCCTTCGTACACGATCCGCAACCGCTCTCGCAGTTGCTGAAGCCCGATCAGACCGATGATACCGACCGCGATCATCACCACGCCCACGCTGGAGAACCCGAGGACCAGCTTGGGCAAGGTTTTTAGATTCTTAAACCACGTCTGAATCGCCCATTTCGTCACATTCTGCCGCGCCATGGCGCCCTCCTTCTCGCTCGACTTCCTCAACGACGATGCGTGTCGCCGGAACTTGCCTCACACAACGCATCGCGGCTCCCTTGCCGCCGTTCATCAATTACCTTCGCCTGCTTCCACGCAGGCCAATAGGGTCGGAATCTCGACGAATCCACCCATCCGCTCGCCGACTTTGACAATGCTCGAAACGAACGACCTGACACCCTTAGCCCCGTGCGTGGAAGCCTCCAGGATTTCGCTGGTGTGGATATTGTGAATCTCAGGAACTTGGTCGACCAATACCGCAACCTGCTGCGCGCCGTATCGAACCACGACGGCGTACTTGGGTTGCGGACCGGAGACAGGCAAACCCAGTACGGGACGCAGATCAGCGAGCGGCATGACGGTGCCTCTGAGATTCGCGACGCCGATGAGGGTCGAGGGCATACCCGGAACCGGGGTAACGGACTCCACCTCGAAGACCTCGCGCACATGCTTGAGGTCGACGGCGAACAGCTCCTCTCCAAGAGTGATGAGACAGATCCGGTGTGGCGTGTCCCCTGGCTGTGGTTCCGCAGCGGGGCTAAGCTGTGATGGGACGGTCTCCGCGAGCTCCATCCTCGTCAACGATGCTGGCCATGCAGGCGGGCACTCAATTGAGCGCCCGCTTCACAGCCGCCAGCAAGTCCTCGGCTTTAAACGGTTTCACGACGTACCCATTGGCGCCCTGCTGCTGTCCCCAGAACTTGTCGCTCTCTTGCCCTTTGGAGGTGCAGAGCACGACTGGAATATTCTTAAACCGTTCATCGTTTTTCAGATCACGACAGGCCTGGAATCCATTCCTGCCCGGCATCACAACGTCGAGAATAATAAGATCCGGCTTGTCGGCGGCAATCTTGTCTTCCAGTTTCTCGGCATTGGGATAAGATACGACGGTATGGTTGGCCGACTTCAAATACCCCTCGATCATCTGCAGTTCGGCATAGGAGTCATCCACAACGACGATCTTGCTCATGGTTCGTATCTCCTCTTTCTTTTAACGCCCGGATACGATCCGGGCGCTCTTCAATTTGGCTTTTCGACCGTTAATCTTAAGAGTCCCGGCACCGCTACTTCAGCGGCATCGTCAAGCTGATCGCTCCGGCTAAGTCTCCCTCTTTCCATCCTTCCTTCTTCATCCCCGTGATATCGCGCTCCCCTTTCGGAGTTCCGTGACAGGTCAGGCACGTCGGCGCCGCATACTCGGGATCCATCACTCGGAGCACCGGTTTCCCGCCGACCATCGTCGCTTTGCTGTAAGGTTGCCCCTTGGGATGGCGGGGATCGGCGAACATCCGCAAGACCTCGGCTTCAAATTCATCGGGCTTATTCCCCGGATAGCGGTAATCCGCTCCAGTCAGCTTCAGCCGGATCCCGGTCTTTCGGTAGAACTTTTCTCCGGTCTTGCGGGCGAACACCGCCGGAAGAAATCCTTTGAATCCCACACCCTGTTTGTTGATGACCGGCTGGGCTTCATCGACCACTTCCTTCTCTGCTTCGAGCAGGCTCAGCAGGATCGGCGCGCTGGAAACGCCGCCGGGTCGGCTCAGATCGATCTTCGTTTGTTTCCTGAACCGTTCGATCACTTGGCTGGCCAGGAAATCTTGGGTGAACCCTTTGTTGCCTTTGGACGCATCGTTGATCAACGGTTGATGGTCAGATACCACCTTGCGCCCGACCTTCAACAACTTGATCAAGAGGTCTGCCGTTTCGGATTCGTCCGCGGCTTTCGCGCCCACGGCCAAAAGCACCATGCCGGCGGACAACCCGAGAATCAGCGCGAAGACTCGCACGTTCATGATGTCCTCCTTGGATGGAATCCCTCCATGGCCCTGTTTCCGAGTATAGCTGTTGGGGAAGCGTGTATTGGAAAACGGGAAATGGATATGGATATTGCGGTGTGAGCTGGCGTCGATCCCATAAGCACTCGCCTGGCGAGAAGAATGTTCAATGTCCAAAACGGGGAGTCCAGCAACTTCCATGCCCACCTAAGTTCAGCCCTTGTCGTCGTTTTCTCGCGAAACGCCCAACGCCTGAAAATATTGTCGAACTCGCGCGGATCGTGAGGCGTTGATGACGTGCTACAGGAGGGGGAAAGAACTGTACGCCTGCGTCCGTTGCTGTCCATTCGTTGTCCATCTGCTGACGATTTTTGGAACCCACTAAAAAATTTGGGGGAAAAGATCGATTGCCGGGGAGAAGGCCATCCATGTTGCTGTCAAGCGCAGGGGATGGATATCGGGGAGATCACGCAACAGGCCAGACAGGGATTCAGAAAAGGCCGCGATCAAACAGGATGGTCGATGACGGCCTCGATGCCGGGCAGGTCAAGGTGCCGAGCGACAAAATCAGCCCAGTGATCGAGGTGGCCATCGAGGGAAGGTCCGGCGGTCGGCTCGAGCGGCGGCAGTCCGCGTCTTTCCCTGATGGAATTGAGGAAGCATCGGCGGAACACCGGAGCATCGAACAGTCCATGGACATAGGTTCCCAGAATCCGCGCATCCGGCGACATCGCGCCGTCGGGACGGTAGGACGACTCGTGAGGTTGTCGGACGTCAAGAAACGGGGCCGTCCTGTCTCTGAGAACGGTTCGCCCCATATGGACTTCATAGCCTTGGACGGGAGCCCCGAATCCCCGATGCACCCCGACGACCGGGACCGTGATCTTGCGAGGTGAAAATGTCGTCTCGGTGTTCAACAATTGCAAGCCATCGAGCCGCCGTTCGGACGACTCGACGCCGTCCGGGTCCAAGATCCGACGGCCGAGGATCTGGTATCCTCCGCAAATCCCCAGCACGGTTCCCCCAGCGTCCAAGACTTGCCGAGCTAATCGATCCAGACGACGTTCCCTGATGAACCGGAGAGCCTGCGGCGTGTTTTTGGTGCCCGGAAAGATCAACACATCGGGCGGCGAATCGTTGGAGCCGGCGATGCGCTGAAGACACACATCCGGCTCGAGCGCCAACGCCTCGAAATCGGTAAAGTTCGAGAGACAGGGCACATCGACAACGCCGATTGTCACGATGTCCTCGCGATTCGAAACACGGGACAACGTCGCCCATTCCAGGGCATCTTCTTGCGGCAGGGCGATCGTCCGGCAATAAGGAACCACCCCCAGGCAAGGTCGTTGAACCACGTGTTCCACCGTTTGAATTCCTGGAAGCAGCAGTTCAAGATCACCTCTGAACTTGTTGATCACAAAGCCTTTGACATGACGTCGCTCATCGGCAGTCAACAGCGCCATGGTCCCGACCAGCGCGGCCAACACCCCGCCTCGATCAATGTCGCCGACCAAGAGCACCGGCGCATTGGCCAGGTTCGCCATTCGCATGTTGACGAGATCATGCTCGCGCAGATTGACTTCGGCCGGGCTTCCGGCCCCTTCGAGGAGGATCAGGTCGAATTCCGCCGCCAGGCGGAGAAAGGCCTCTCTGACCACCGGCTCGAACTCACGACGAACCCGCCCGAAGTCCGATGCCTGAAGGGAACCGGCGACCACGCCGCCCACCACCAGTTGAGCCTCTCGGTCTCCGGCCGGCTTGATCAAGATCGGATTGAAGTCGGTCCGCGGCGCGAGTCGGCACGCGGCGGCTTGTACTGCCTGGGCTCGTGCGATCTCCTTTCCGTCAGGCGTCACGAACGAGTTGTTCGACATATTCTGGGCCTTGAACGGCGCGACACGGAGCCCTTTTCGAACGAAGAGCCGGCAGAGCGCCGCCACCAGGACAGACTTGCCGACGTGTGAGCCTGTGCCTTGGATCATCAACCTGCGGGCGGTCGCGGCCATCCTATCCTCTTGGCCAGGAGCGGACGCCGCTCGATCGCCGGTCCGCTCGATCCAATCCCAACTCCACACCGCTCCGCACCAAACGGCCGATCATGGCGCCGATTTCCGTATGGGTGCCGCTATATCGGAGCACCGGTCCTTCTGTCCGCAGACCGCAGGCGACCACGACCGCATCCGTGCCCGTGCCGGTCGCGATCGCCGCACTGACCGAACTGCGGATCGCCCGCTCAAGCAGCACGGCCGCCTTGCTCTCGGTCGCCACTTGCACGGCTCCGACCATGGCCGAGGCGGCCAGGCATGCATTCGTGACCAGAATGATGTTGATGGTGCCGACCGGGTGGCGGAGCCTGGGATCCGCGATCGGCAGCTCACCCGCCCTCACCGCGTTGGTCACGCCGACCGTACAGAAGCATTCCACCCACAGGCCGTCCCGTTTTTCCTCCTCGCGCAGCGTCACCAGCCGAGTCATCGGCACAGCCGTCAGGAGTCCGACACACCGTCCACGGATCCCGAGCGAAGCGGCCACTCCGTCCAGATACCGTCCGGGATTGCACCGCTGCGTCGACTTGGCCGCCTCGGACGCCGGCCGGACCTGATGGTTGAGGATATGCCGGGCCTGCACGAGCCCTCCGTGGTGCGGGGCGGAGGACAAGACCCGCTTGGCTTGACCAAGGTCGACGACCAACGTACGTCTGATCACCCGATAACGCGATCCCGCCCGGTTCGGACTACGCTGTCCCATAGACTCGTCCTTTCAGCAAAGAAGAGAGGAGCGAGACCAAGCGAGCGTTGTCTTCCACGGTGCGCACAGCAACTCGGACCGTCCGCTCGGTCAGACCGCGAACGGTCGAACAGTCACGGATGAGCAGCCCGCGCCGCCGAAGCGCGGCGACGATCGCCGAGGCTCGCCTCCCCGGCGGCAATTCGACCAACAGGAAATTGGCGACCGAGGGGTACACCGTGACGCCCGGAAGGGAGCCCAATCGCTTGATCAGCCGTGAACGCTCCCGTTCCATGAAAGCCAGGCTCCGCCGTTCGTGCCGGTGATCGGCCAAGCTGGCTACGGCGGCGGCCTGGGCCAGCGCGTTCACCGTCCATGGCGGCAGATGACGCCGGACCGCTTCGGCTACGCGCTTCGAACCGACCGCATATCCCACCCGGAGTCCGGGAAGCGCGTGAAACTTCGTGAAGCTCCGGAGCACGACAACCAGGGGGTGATCCGGCACGTGGCGCAGAAGAGACCGATCAGGGCAATAATCGACAAACGCCTCGTCAACGATCACCCACGCCGGCCGTTTGGCGGCCGCCTGTACCAGACGGAGCGCCTCTGTCACCTCACAAGCCTGCCCGGTCGGACTGTTGGGATGGCAGAGCACGACCGCATCGACTCGCCTGTCTCCCTCACACACTCGGCGAAGCGCCTCATCGAGAGGGGGCCGGTAGCCCTCCGAGCGTCGGGCCATCAAGACCTCGACCCCGCCGCCCGCCAGTTCGACCGCCCGCGCATATTCGGAGAAGGTGGGGCCCAGGACGAGCACACGCTGAATTTTCAGCGCGCGAGGAAGCACGTGAATCAATTCCGCGGAGCCGTTGCCGATCACGAACCGATCAGGAGACAGTTTCCATCGTTCAGCCAAAGCGGACCGGAGCGCCCGGCAATCCGGATCCGGATAATGCCCAAGCGACGGCCGTCCGTCCCTGATCGCCCGAAGCGCCAACGGTGAAGGCCCCAGCGGATTGATGCTGGCGCTGAAGTCCGCCACCCGCTCGATGGGGATCCCGAGCTCGCGGGACGCCGCATAGATATTGCCCCCGTGGCCGCCGTCGATCTTCACATCATCCTCATGAGCCATTGGTTCACCCTTTGGGATGAAAATCATGCCCGGGCGAGAGGCAAAGGGCTCGGGGCGAGAGGGAAGAATGCCGAATGCCACTCCTGCCTCTAGCCTCGGGCCCATTTCAGAATATGGAACG
Organism: Nitrospirota bacterium; assembly: GCA_040755395.1. NCBI lineage: Bacteria > Pseudomonadati > Nitrospirota > Nitrospirota bacterium. The sequence continues at coordinate 156,064 of JBFMAX010000002.1, read as the reverse complement.
GACCAACGCTGCAAGCAGCAACCCCAGGGCCGAGGTCATGATCATGATTCGCAAGGCCAGCCGGATATCCTGAACCACCAAAGCCCTTTTCGGATCGCCGAGCCGTGGCCGTTCAAACGGAAGTCCGCCGTAATAGTTCACCCCGCCGAGTTGGACGCCTAACGCGCCGGCCATCGCAGCCTCGGGCCTTCCGCTGTTGGGACTGGGATGGCGGTGTCCGTCCCGCCTCAGTATCCGCCAGCTTGCGCTCATCACGTCGAGACGGCGCGTGACGAGACCGGCGGACGCCGTGATCAAGCACGCGGTCATGCGGGCGGGAAGCCAATTGGCCAGATCATCCAGTCGCGCCGGGGCCCAGCCGAACTGTTCATATCGCTCATCACGATGCCCGATCATGGAATCCAGCGTGTTCACCGCCTTGTAGGCCAGCGCCAACGGCGCGCCGCCAAGAGTCAGGTAAAACAGCGGAGCGATGATTCCGTCCGACGTGTTTTCGGCGACGGTTTCGACGGTCGCACGGATGACCTCTCCTTCATCCAGAGACCGGGTATCGCGCCCGACGATCAACGAAACCGCTTCCCTGGCCCGCGCCAGATCACCGGAGATGAGCGCCTGCTCGACGGCCCTGGCGTGGTCCACCAAGTCTCTAGCCGCAAGCGTCGTGTAGGCAAGGACAACGGCCACGCCTGTTCCGATCCATTCCCCGAACGCGGCACCGACTTCGATGGCCAGCCGGCCGGCGGCGTACGACGAACACGGCAACCCGACGGCGAGCAACAGTCCGGCGCTGCGCAGGCCTGCGGGGTTTCGACACTGCGAGCGGACCCAGCCGTCAAACCGAGCGACGACCCGACCCATGAGGCGGACCGGGTGCGGCAACCAGCGCGGATCTCCGCACACCGCATCCAGCGCGCCGGCCAGCATCAACTCGACGGCCGTCATCGCAGGCTCAGAAGCGCCGGGCCGGCCAAAAGGAAGACAATTTCGACCACCTCGCCTGTCGCGCCGAGCGTGTCGCCGGTCACGCCGCCGAAGAACCGTCGGCACAACGCGGCGCAGGCACGAGCGAGCAGCGCCCCGACCACCAAACCGGTCACCGCGCCGCCGGGTCCGAACATCACCGACAACGCGCCGGCGATCACCAAGGTGGCCACGACGACATGATGAGGGGCGAGATGATCGAGAAACGGCGCGGCCAAGCCGCCTTCGGCTCGGGCATAGGGAACCGCCCAGGCGGCGACCACCATAGCCCACCGTCCGAACGCCGGCATGCACAACAGCACCGAAAGGCGGGCCTGAGACGGCAACACCAACAGGCCTGCATAGCGCAAGGCCAGCGCCAAAAACAACCCGGTCGCGCCGATCGCGCCGATCCGCCCGTCCCGCATGATGGCGAGTCGGTCCGCCGGAGTCCGACCTCCGGCCAAGCCATCCAGTGTGTCCGCTAATCCGTCCTGATGCAAACCGCGAGTCACGACGACCAGTAACAGCAACACGAGCAGATTGGCCACCTCCGGAGCGAACAGCCGGTCCACCAGTAGATCGGTTGCGGCCAGCAGCCCGCCTAGAACCAGGCCGACCATCGGATACCATCCCATCGACGCGGCTAGCTCATGGGGAACAGGCGCGTGGTGCTGGCGGGTGAGCGGAACGGCGGTCAGAAAATGCCACGCGACGAGGAAGTGACGTGACGCGTGACACGTGACACGCGACAGGCAAGGCATCAGCCGCCCAAAACGCGACGACTGCGTGCCGGCTTGTGCCGTTTGCGTGTCCATCGTTTCACCCTTCACGCATCACCCGTCACCTCTCACGTGTCACGCTCGGATACGCCGGCTTCCTCGAAGGTCGCCATCTCCGTGAGCACCTTCAGCGAGGCGAACAACAGCCCGATGCCGAGGCATGCGCCGGTTCCCTCACCCAACCGGAGATCGAGATCCAGCAGCGGCGAGAGCCCCAGATGATCGAGGATCGCCCGATGGCCCGGCTCGGCCGAGCGATGCGACGCGATCAGATAGTCGCGGCAGCGCGGCTGCAACCTGACGGCGATCAAGGCGGCGGCGCCGGCGATGAATCCATCCAGCACGACCGGTATCCGCGCCGCCGCGGCGCCGAGCAGCAAGCCGGCCAAGCCGCCGATTTCCAGACCACCGACCTTGGCCAACACGTCAACCGGATCGCCTGGATCAGGACGGTGCCGCTGCAACGCCCGCTCGATCACGGACACCTTGCGCGCATGTGTCATGTCATCGATCCCGGTTCCTCGCCCCGTCACGTCGCCGACCGGCTTGCCGGTGAACGCGGCGGCGATGGCCGAACTCGCCGTCGTATTGCCGATCCCCATGTCGCCGGCGCCGAGCACGCCGAACCCTTCCGCCGCCGCCGCGCCGGCGAGTTCGATCCCCACCAGCAACGCCCGCTCGGCGGTCTTCCGGCTCATCGCCGGTTCGTGCAGAAGGTTGCTCGTTCCCTTCATCAGTTTCCGATCGATCAACTCCGTGATGTGTCCGAAGTCCTGCGCGACGCCGATATCGACGACGCGGACATCAATGCCGACGTGGCGGGCCAAGACATTCACGCCGGCGCCGCCGCGCAAAAAATTGAGGACCATCTGGGCAGTAACGGCTTGCGGGTAGGCGCTGACGCCGGAAGCGGTCACGCCATGGTCGGCCGCGAACGTGAACACCGCTCCACGAGGAAGCTTGGGACGGATCTCGCCGGCAATGGCCGCATACCGCACCGCCAGCTCTTCCAGACGGCCCAGGCTCCCGGGAGGCTTCGTCAGCCGGTCCAGGCGGGCTTGCGCTCGTTTCCCACACTCCTGATCGGGTGGCTGGATTTTCCGTATCACTTCCTGAAGGGTCGTCATGCAGTTCTTAGCCCGGTGATCATTTGATCCGCAGCCGCTGGCCGCTCACGACGAAGTACACTTCATCGGCCTCCATGGCAACCTGCTGATTGATCCGGCCGGCAAGATCCCGAAAGGCCCGGACCGACGCGTTCACCGGAACAAGGCCCAATCCAAGCTCGTTGGTCACCACGATGACTCGAGCCTTCGTCGTCCGGATGGCCCGGAGCAGTTCTTCCACTTTTACAAGGGCTCGCGGTCCTGTCGCGCGGGCGCCCTGCGAATTGCTCAACCAGAGGGTCAGGCAGTCCAGCACGATGGCGCGATACCGTCCTCCGTATGTGCGGAACCATTCGGCTACATTAAGCGGCACCTCCGCTGTCTCCCAGTCCGACGACCGGGCAGCTCGATGACGGCGAATGCGCTCGGCCATTTCACGATCCAGCGCCTGTCCCGTGGCGACGAACGCTCTTGGCCTGGCGTTCCCCGCCAGCTCCAACGCCGCCTGGCTCTTGCCGGACGCCGCACCGCCGATCACCAAGATCAGCCGTCCTTTCGACCGCTCACGCAGAGCGCGCGGCGCGGGGCGCGTAGTAGCGCGTCGAACCGTCACTACCTTCGCCGCCATGGTCAGCATTCGCGAGACGAACGAGAACGGCATGAAACGCAATCCAGAACGTCGGAGCCCTCTCCCATGCCGCTACTCGCCTCGCTTGCCTCGCTCTTCGCGCTCGCTTCGCTGCCACAGAAACTCGGCTTCGCCGTGCGTCTTGGCCGTCCAGCGAGCCAGCACGAACAGCGCGTCGCTGAGGCGGTTTAAAAACTTGATGATCGTCGGCGTGACAGCCTCTTCACGAGAAAGACGCACGCACACCCGTTCCGCGCGGCGGCAGATCGTGCGGGCCTGATGCAGGAACCCGGAAACGACTCCGCCGCCCGGCAGGATGAATTCTTTCAATGGGGCCAGGTCCTTCTGGCAGGTATCGATGAGCGTTTCCAATCGCTTCACATCCTGCTCCGTGACCTCCGGCATATTTTTAAAGCGTTGGCCGGGAGCGGTCGCCAAAATCCCGCCGGCATCGAACAGCTTGTTCTGAATCCACTGCAGGTCCTCTTCCAGTCGCGTCGCCTGAGACTGAGCGCCAGCCTGCTGCGCGTTGAACACCCGAGCCACGCCGACCGCGGCATTCAGTTCATCGACCGTGCCGTAGGCCTCAACCCGCAGGCTGTCTTTCCAGACTTGCTGCCCTCCGGCGAGCCGTGTCTGACCGGCATCGCCGGTCCTGGTATATACCTTGGTGATGCGCATGATCCCCCCTGAGATGCAGGGTTGAGGTCCAGATTAAGGTTGAGGGAACATTGTTCCGTCGTCCTCAACCGCAGCCTGACCCTCAACCGGTTTCCTGTCGCCCCATCGCTCATAGTGAATGAGTTGATCAACCGGAATCCGCGTTCGCCAGCCCGCTTGCTCGAGATCCGGCAGCCGGGAAAAAGCGGAGACATACCCCAGGCACAGATAGGCGACGACTCTGATCGACCCCGGGATGCCGAGCACCCGCTTGAGCGCCGCATAGTCCAGGATGCTCACCCATCCGACGCCAATCCCTTCGGCGCGTGCGGCGAGCCACAGATTCTGAATCGCACAGCAGGTACTGTAGAGATCCGTATCCGGCACCGTTGAACGTCCGAGCACGTGCCGGCCGCCGCGTTGGCGGGTGCAGGTCACGCACAGATTGACCGGGGCCTCTTCGATTCCTTCCAACTTGAGCCGATGGTACAGCGCTCCCCGCTCGTCCCGGTAGCGTGCGGCAGCCTCCGCGTTGGCCCGGCGAAACAGCGCTTTGACGGCCCGTTTGGTCGACCGGCGACGAATGACCACAAAGTCCCAGGGCTGCATGAACCCCACCGAACCGGCGTGATGGGCCGCGGTCAGCAGCCGCGCGAGCACGGCACCTGGAACGGGGGTCGGCAAGAAATTCCTGCGGACATCCCGCCGTTCAACGATCGCCCGATAAACGGCTGCCCGCTCGGACGGCGAAAAATCTTCGATCGGCCGATGGAGCGAACTCACCGGCCGATTCATGTCGGCGACTCCTTCTCGGCTTCGGCGCGGGGCCCGATCGCTCCGGCGCCGATCAGACTGAGACAGGCGGGACAAAGGCAATCGTCAAAACGGGCTGCGATCCATTCATATTGTCGCTCGGTCAGCACAATCCGGTTACACCAGCAACCATACTGGCCGCATTCGAATTCCTGTCCGCACCGTTCGCAGCGTTTCTGAATCGGTCCCCGCATACCCGTCCCTTTGCCGATCAGAACTCAATGCCCTTCTGCGCCTTGATCCCTTTTCTGAACGGATGCTTGACCTGCGCCATCTCCGTGACCAGGTCGGCTTCATCGATCAGCTCACGCTTCGCGCTGCGGCCGGTGATCACGACATGCTGCATAGACGGCCGTTCCCGCAGAACCGGTAAGACGTCTTCGAGGCGCACGTATTCGTGATGCAGCGCGATGTTGAACTCATCGAGAATGACCATGGCATAGGACGGGTCGCGCAGAAACGTACAGGCCTGGGTCCAGGCCCGCTGCGCGAACTGCGTGTCCCGCTCCCGATCCTGGGTCTCCCAGGTATAGCCTTCGCCCATCCGATGAAACGCCACCAAGTCGCCGAAGCTGTTCAGCGCCCGTTCTTCCGCCGTATCGATGGCGCCCTTGATGAACTGCACGATCGCCACTTTCATCCCGTGGCCGAGGCAGCGCAACGCCATCCCCAGGGCCGCCGTGGTTTTGCCCTTGCCGGCGCCGGTGTACACGATCAACAGCCCCTTCTCTTGCTGCGCGGCCTGAATGCGTCGATCCACGGACGCCTTGAGCCGCTGCATCCTCGCCTTGTGTTCCGCTGGATCGACCGCCATGACCGTCCTTCTTCTCTTCAAGGAGCACGCAGCGCGGCCCTCGCGCGCGCCGCCGCGATCAACGCGCGCGGAAGTTCCGGCTGGCTGGCGAAATGGAGATGGGTGTACAGGGCGACGACGTGACCGTTGATCAGCCCGTCCGGACGGCGTTCGCAGCCGCGCGCATCGGTCAGCGTGCAGGCATACTCGAGCGGACCAGTCGGCTCCAAACAGGAGTGATGAAACTCATGCCCTCGAATCTCCAGCCCGGACTCGCCGAGGAGGCAGCGACGAGCGACCGTACACCGGCGATATCCGATGGTAAGCCCGGACCGCCGCATGACCGCCTGGGCAGGAAAGACGCCGACCATCTCGTACGCGCGACCGTCGAAGTCTCTGATCGCTTCCGTCAGATACATGAGGCCTCCGCACTCCGCATAGATCGCCCCACCTTGCTCCGCATAGTCGCGGATCGCGCGCCGCATCGCCGCATTCGCCGCCAAGGTTTCCGCATGCAGCTCCGGATAGCCGCCGCCGAGATACACGAGATCCGCCTCTGGCAACCGCTCGTCGTGCATCGGCGAGAACCGAATGAGTTCAGCCCCTTGGGCCTCCAACAACTCGAGGTTCTCAGGATAGTAGAAGCAGAACGCCGGATCGTAGGCGACGCCGACACGGACTCGGTGAGGGGTACATGGTGAGGGGTGAGGGATACAAAGTGAAGCGGCCGCCGAGAACGGTTCCGTTCCCCTCACACCTACCCCCTCGCCCTTTACCTCTTCGACGGCCGACTTCGCCAACTCTTCGACAAGATCGAGATCCACCGTCTCGGCCAACGCTAGCCCCAGCCGCTCAGAGTGTTCCTGTGAACCGCCTTCGACGGCGGTCGTCAGGCCGAGATGGCGTTCCGGAATAGTCAGCGCGGGGTCCGGTCGCAGATACCCCACGACTTTCACTTCGGCCGCAGCCTCCACCGCTTCCTGGAGCAGACGATAATGACCTTGGCTCTTGACCCGATTGAACAGGACTCCCGCGACCCGAAGGTCTGGATCGAATTGCGCATAGCCCTGAACCATCGCCGCCGCCGACCGGGCCATGGCACTGCCGTCGAGCACCAGCAAGACCGGGGCCGCCAATTGTTTGGCCAGTTCGGCCGTGCTGCCGATGTCGCTCACGGCTGAGGCACCATCGAACAAGCCCATCACCCCTTCGATGATCGACAGGTCCGCATCGATCGCGGCGCGCAGGAAGATCTCCCGATTGAGGGCTTCCCCGAGCAGCCAGCCGTCCAGATTGCGCGAGGGTCGTCCGGCCGCGGCCGTATGATGGCCGGGGTCGATGAAATCCGGCCCGGCCTTGAACGGCTGGACCCGGCGGCCCCGCGCTCGCAGAGCCGCCAGGATGGCCAGGGTGACGGTCGTTTTGCCGACCCCGCTATGCGTGCCGGCGATGACCAAGCGCGCTCCAGACACAACTGCACCTCACTTGAGGTCGTAGCTGACCCTCATGCCGGCGAACACCGACCGCACAGCCGTCCCGGCGTTGAGAATTTCTTCGTATTTTTCGTCGAAGAGATTATCGACGCGGCCGTAGATTTGAACGCGCTTGCTGACGTCGTAGGTGGCGATCAACGTCCAGACGTCAAACGCCCTCATGCCTTGGCGGTCGCCGGTGGTATTGAAGCGCGAGCCGACATAGCGCCCGTTCAGCGTGACCCGGAGCGGAGCGACAGGGACATACCCGACCGTTACGCTCCACTGATCCACCGGCCACCGGGGAAGCCGCCGGTGCGTATCCAGATCCCGCGTCAACGTATTGGTATATTGGCCCTGCAGGTCCAGTCCCTTCAGAAACGGGCGGTCGCTCTCGTACACATAGACGAACCCGGCCTCCCATCCTTTGGTAGATACGTCCCCGACGTTGATGGGACAAAACCCGAACGTGCTGAAGGGAGCGCACACGACCGGATCGAACGTCGTGACGATCAGATCCCGGTACCGGTTCCAGAAAAAGCCGCCGCTGAGGCGAAGCCGCCTTCCCAGGAGATCCTGATCGACTCCGACATCCATGCTCTGACTTTTCTCCGGACCCAGATTCGGATTCCCGAAATTGGAAAAGAAGAGCTGATTCAAGGTCGGCGCGCGGAACCCGGTCGCATAGCTGCCGCGGACTTTCGTCCCGGTCTCCTTCAGCAGATACCCGCCGGTCACTCGATACGTCGTCGCATCGCCGAACACGTTGTAGCTGTCGTGCCGCACGCCGGCCGTGGCGAACACCCGTTCCCACAGCTCGAGCTGAGCCTGAGCGAACCCGGCATGAGAGGCGATGATTTTGTTCGCCAGACCCGTATCGTTTTCGCCTTGTTGATCCCGCAGTTGATAGCCGGCCGTGAGAAGCAGCGGTTCCCCGATCTTGAAATTCTCCTGCACTTCGATCCGGTTGGACAGAACGCGCGTTTCATTGGGAGTGCCGAACGGCACGCTGAGCGCGCCGGTGGTGACATTCCGTTGAAGCGTGCCGGGCAAAAACAGCGACGCGTCCTGCGCGCGGGCCAGCGTGATTTTCTGCGACCACCACGCGGTCAGGGGTTGGTCATAGCTGCCGCTGAAAATAAACTCATGACTGCGTATCTTTGATCCGAAGACGTCGCTGGGCGTCGAGATGTTGTCGAGATGGATGTCGCCGTTCATCCAGCGAAAGGTCAAATCCACCCTGCCGTCCGTCGGAAGGTCGATCCCGACGCGGGAGGAGGCCTGCCAGTTGCGGTACGCGTCCCGTTCGGCCGCCCCCCGCCGGTAGTTCACCGCCGAGAAGCCGGTGAAATCCCACCGGGACAGCGTCATGCTGAAATCGACCGGCCCCTTCTTGCCGCTGACCTGACCGCCCTCGCGAATCGACCCGAAAGACCCGTACTCGATGAAACCGCCGGCCGCCGGCGTCCCGGAGCCTTTTTTGGTGATGATGTTGATGACGCCGCCCATGGCGTCCGACCCCCACAGCATGCTCTGGGCGCCGCGAAGGATCTCGATCCGCTCGATATTGTCGACGGTCAGGTTGGCCAGGTTATATTCGCCCAGCGTCGGACTGTTGACGATCGCGCCGTCGATGAGCACCAGCGTCTGAGCCGAGCTTCCGCCGCGGATCCGAGCCGTGGCGTTCGTTCCCGGACCGCCGCTGGAAAACACCGCGAGCCCCTGCGCCAGCCGCAAAGCGTCCACCACGGTTTTAAATTTTTGTCTCTGAAGATCCTCTTCCGTGATGACTTCGACGGCGCTCGTCACCTGGCTGACCGGCACCGGCGTCTTCGTCGCGCTGATCACGACGGTTTCGGTCTTCACCATCGGCTCTGAACCCGCTTGCGCAGCCTCCTGCTGCTCCTCGCCGGCGCCGGCGGGTATTCCTCCCCACAACAGATTCAGCACAAGCAGGACACTCCCGACGCAAATACTCCTCCACGAAAACATGAGCCACCTCCCTTATGCTCGAAGGGCTGAGTGGGATTCGACCGTCGGTCGGGTCTCCTGACTCGCGGATCGCTGCGTGCTTCCGCCTTCCCGTCTGGAGACGTTAACCGTGAATCGTTATGCGTTAAACGTGAAGAGTCCTTCTTCTCGCGTTTAACGGTTCACGAATAACGTTTAACGTCCGCAAAGACAGTGGCTTCCTCTGGAAGAACGCTCCCCGCTTACAGTGGCGGCACCGTGATGGCTTCGCACCATCTTCCCCGTCACCGACGGCTTCTTCCTGACTCCCTCCTTTACGGTTGATACAGTGACCGTACCCTTGTCGACAGTGAGGAGCGGGTACGTACTCCTCTTTCCCGTCACGCGTGATGCGTCATGTGTGAGACGGTTCGGAGCCGGACTTACTCTCCGCGCCCGACGTAGTCCGTTTCACGCATCACGTGTCACATCTTACGTATCACGTTCCCCGTGCATTGGCAGTGTGATGCGCGGACGGCCTGATTCCGGATGCCGATCGACCAGCACATCGCAGCCGTAAACCGCGCGCAGGACCTCCGGTCTGATCACCTCGGAAGGCGTTCCGAGCCGGAACAACGCCCCGTCCTTCAACATCAGGATTCGATCGCAATATTGGCCGGCCAGGTTCAAGTCGTGCGAGACAAGCACGACGGTCAGCCCCCGCTCCGCGCTCAGGCGACGCACGATCGAACAGATCGCGATCTGGTGCTGCAGATCGAGAAACGCGGTCGGCTCATCGAGCAGCAACACACGCGGTGCCTGCACCAGAGCTCGCGCGATGACCGTTCGTTGGCGTTCGCCGCCAGACAGCTCCGTGATCAATCGACCGGCCAAATGGGCGATGTCCATCTCCGCCATCGCCTGTTCCGCCAGCGCGATATCGTCCGGCGTATCCCATCCGAATCCGGCGGTCCACGCGCTTTCCCGCCGATGCGGATAGCGCCCCATCAAGACGGTCTGCGCGACGGTGAAGGGAAAGACCTGAAGGCTCTCTTGCGGGACGAGCGCGAGCAGTCGCGCAACCTCCCGTTGGGACAACCGCTGCATGTCTTGGCCAAATAGCCGAACATGGCCGTGAGCCGGACGCAGCATCTTCGCCATGACTTTGAGCAGGGAGGTCTTGCCGGACCCATTCGGTCCGACCACGCCGAAGATCTCGCCGGCCGTCACCTGGAAGGAAAGATTGTCGAGCGTCCACTGATGAGCCGACCGACCGAAGGGGGATGAGTAGCGGAAACGAAGCCCCAGGACCTCGAACGCGCACACGGCATCGTTCCGATCGTCATCGGAGACCGCCGCCCGGCCGGATTCCATACCGGAAAAGCATTCGTTCGTCGGCTGGTTCATGTCACGCCAACTGATCTTTCCGCCACACCAAGAGATACATAAAGAACGGTCCCCCGGCCAGCGCCGTGACGATCCCGACCGGCACCTCCGCCGGAGCCAGCAGGGTCCGCGCCACGGTGTCGGCGACCATCAGGTACATGCCGCCCACCAGCGCCGACGCCGGCAGGAGGAGCCGATGGTCGGCCCCCAGAATCAGACGCACTGCGTGCGGGATCACCATGCCGACGAATCCGATCATGCCGCTGACGGAGACGACGGCGCCGGTCATCAGGGCGGCGATCACATAGATCAGTTTCTTGGCCCGCTCCGTGTCCACGCCCAGCGCCCGCGCGGATTCGTCGCCCAGCGTCATCAGATTGAGAACCTGGGCCTGCCGCATCAGCGCGGTGATCCCCACCGCGAGATACGCCGTGAGGACGGCCAAGGCCGGATAAGCCGGCGCCGTCAGCGTTCCCATTAACCACGACATCATGCCCGCCGAACGGTTCGGCTCCATGATTGATGTCACGAACATAATCAACGCGGTGAAGATCGCATTCAGGATCACCCCGGCCAGCAGGAGACTGTGAACCGGCAAACGGCCGTACGATGCCGCGAGGCGATAGACGACCACCAGGGACAGCAGGCCTCCGGCGAACCCGCACAGCGGGAGCGCGGACAGCGTCAAGACCGTGGTCCCGATGCCCAGCAGCATCGCGAGCGACGCGCCCAGCGCCGCCCCGCTTGAGACACCCAGGACATACGGATCGGCGAGCGGATTCCGCAGCAGCGCCTGCAAGGCCGCGCCGACCGCCGCCAGGCTGCTCCCGACGAAGAGGCCAAGAAGCACGCGCGGCAACCGGACCTGAAGCAGAATCACGCCGGTGGTGCCGACCGACTCACGATCGACCTGCCCGTCCCCCAGCGCTCGAATCAGCACGCGAACGATCTCGCCCAACCCGACGTATTGCGCCCCGAACTGCAGGCAGATAAGAAACAAGGCCACGCCGGTGACCGAGAGCGTCAACATCGTCCATGTCCACCGCCCGGCCGTCAGGATCGGACTCCGCCGCTGCCCGACTCGTCCGGTAATTGCGGGAGAGCCAAGGGAATCCGTATCGGTGCGGAGTGATCCCGACTCGACACGCGAGATCTGTGGGTGAGGAGCGTCCATCTGGCTCATGGCCGAGCGGCGGACGCGGATTCCGCAGCCTCCGGGTGGATGATGTTGAGGAGCGATTCCAGGCCTTGCACGATCCGCGGACCCGGGCGATTGAGCAGATCGGCGGGAATCCGGTGGAGCCGGCCGCGCTTCACCGCCGTCAGCGTCGTCCACCGTGTCCAGACTTGTTGCTCGCTCTCGGGAATGCCTTCGGCTTTGCCGACGGGAAAGACCAGCACTTCGGGATCTTCCTGCAACACCGCTTCCATGTTGAGGCGGGGATAGGGCTCGCCGCTGTCGGCGGCGATGTTCGAGCCTCCGGCCAGCCCGATCAATTGGTGGATGAAGCTCCCCGGCCCGACGGTGATCAGCGGCTGGCTGTTCAGCACGTACAGCACACGCACCCGAGGGAGCGATTCCGCTCGACTCTTGATTCGGGCGAGGTGCTGTCGCAAATCCGTCGCCACCGCATTCGCGGCCGGCTCGCGGTTGAGCACCCGTCCCAACGTCTGAATGTGCGACGGAATATCCTCGACCGTCTTGGCCTCCAGAATAAGCGCGGGAATTTTCAACTGGTCCAATTTGGCGAGGACATCGGCCCGGAGGAACTCGCGCGGCGCCACCACCAGATCGGGCTCCAGCGCGACGATGGACTCGATGTTCGGATGAGCATACCCGACCTTGGGCTTCCGCAGGGCTTCCGGCGGATAGTCGCAGAACTGCGTCACCCCGACGACCAGATCCTCCGCGCCGATCGAAAACAGCATCTCGGTAATACTGGGCGCGAGGGAGACGATCCGGCCGGGCGTCTTGGCCAGATAGAGCTTGCGGCCCAGATCATCGACGAACGTCCGGGCGGTGACATTCGCCATGAACGGCATGCCGGTCAGGATGCCTTGCGGTCGTCGTTTCTTCATGAAGCTCGCATCCGCATCATCAGCCAGAGTTATACCGGGGCTCAGCAGATAGCTAACAGCGAATAGCCAATAGCTGAGAACCACATGCCTCGGTCTGCGCGCTGTTCGCTGCCCGCTGCTCGCTATTCGCTGTTGGCTGCCAGCCGCCAAAATAAAAAATCCTCAAGGCCTGACAGGCCCTGAGGATTGCACCCGCTTCTTCATCCTCGCACTTTCCCCAGCCCTCGAGGGAAAGATGGGCAACGCCTTGGGTAGGTCTTCTGGCTCATGGGACGCGCGACGCGACGGTTCACCCGTTGCAGCACAAGAGCAACGGGTACCCGACATCACGGTTGCGCACGCCGGCGAGACGGTGAGCCGGCCGGGCAACACCTACTCCCCGCTCCTTCCCATCCGGAGACGTTACTCGTAACCGTTAAACGCAACTTTTTTACGATTCACGTTTAACGATTCCCGTTGAACGTCTTCCAAGACAGTGGCCTACGCGGGTTTCGTTCCCATTCACAGCGGCGGGACCGCGAGGGAGTCACACCCTCTTCCCTTCACCCAAAGCGGACTGTGATGAGGCGCTCACTCTAGGAAACCGCGGGAAGACTTGTCAAGTTCAAATTTGTCCCGGCAACCGGTCTGGTGTGCGATTTCTGTGCAGCGACGGCGCGAGCCGGAGCTTGTGGGGCGGTGAAAACCGCCCGTGCTTCTTCGATTTTCCTCTAGAGGTGAACAGCACCGGGAAGACCGGGGCACGGGGGCAATGGCATAGCCTTTGCTCGATCCTCCGAGCAGGACCGTCGTCGGTCATTAACGCGCAGGACCCACGCCTGAATCGCCACCGGGTTTCGGCAACAACGGATTCCCGGAGCTACCGAAACGAACGAGCTGAGAGAGAGGGACTATGCGGAATCTTCTGATCAGTCTGTGCATCGTCGCCGTGTTCATGGAGATCTCCGGATTGATCTGGGCCGGAAGGGGCGACCAGCCCAGCGACGCCTTCCTCAGACTTTCCGAAGCGCCGCAACCGACCATCGAGAATCCGCTCCGGAACGGCTACTTCCTGCTCTTGGGATTCTCCGCCGCCGCGGGATCCGATCCGGTTCAGGTCGGCTATGACGTGTGGCTGGAGGCCGAGGCAGGACGGGGACGGCGCTTCTACAATTACGAGAAACAGGGCCGCTTCGAGCTGCGGACCTCGATCACGGCCGACGAAGCCTTGCCGGCATGGGACGCGCCGGATCCTCTGACCGAGCTGCGGAAAAACGATGCGCTGTTTCGCACCTCCATCAGCCGCTACGCGATCCTCGTCCAACGATACGAACGGTGGCTGAGCATGCCGTTCGAAGATTGGGGATTCGGTCACGCAGCCAGTTTCCACTCCGAGGAACTCCTGATCGCCCATCGGCTGTATGTCGCCGGCGGCTTCGCCGGGACAGTCCGAGACGGCATGGAGCGCATGAGGATGGACCTCACCGCCTGGCGCACCGTGTTAGCCAACGCGAAGACACTGCCGCTTAAAGTGATGGCGCTCGTCATGGTCGATGACGACGTGCGGTTTCTCTCGAGAATCCTGGACCGTTCGACTATCGACAAGGCGGTTCTGGACGTCGGCCTGCCGATCGTCCAACCGCTGACGACGGCGGAATATTCGCTCCGTTGGCCCATTCAGAACGAATTCATCCTCGGCCTGCGCCAAGACGGCGCGCCGATCGAGATCGAGGCGCTCATCGGCAAAGAAACTTCCGACAGCCATCGCGAGTGGCTGGCACGCGCTGCGGGTCTCCGGCCGGACGCCTTTCAGCGGGTCGCCCACCCGACCTCGTATGGAGCGATCGGGACGTCTCTCGACACGCAACGAACCCACGAGGTGTATGCCACCTATTACGACGCCCTCATCAAGGCATCCGAGACGATCCACAATCCGCTGCCGAAGTTCCAGGAGATCTCGCGGACCGCGCCCCGCACCTTGTTCGAAAGCCTGATGCACCCCTTTGAATTCGAACCGGACTGGGAGATGTTCGGCCAGCGATTAGTGGAGACCGATGCGCGGCTCCGGCTGGCTGCTTTGCAGATCTTGTTGCGCAAACCTTCGCCGGCCGCCACCGTGCCGACGCGGCTGGCCGAAGCGGGGTCGCGCTATTTCGACCCGTTTACCGGGCTCCCCATGCTCTGGAGCGCCACTCGGGAGAAGATCTACAGCGTCGGGAGAGACGGACTGGATGACGGCGGCGATAACAGCTTCGACATCAGCGTCCCGGTCCGCTTCTTTCCCGCCGGAGACGAAGGGGACAGGGCGCGCGTGGTGACCGTCGTTCACCCGAAAAAGACCAAATCGATCCGTCAGAAGACGTCCGCCGCGAGGCGCTCCTAGCCTGCACGTATCCGCCTTTTTCCCCCTCAGCTCTGCGCAGCCACGCGCTTGTCACCCGTTGATCCCCTATGCTACTATCCGCCTCACCTCTCATCGTGAGATCGACCTGTTCAGAGAAGGAGGGCTCCCGTGGCTTTTGCGTGTGAGATCTGCGGCAAGCGACACCAGTCCGGACATAACGTCAGTCACGCCAACAATAAGACCAAGCGGGTCTTCAATCCGAATCTCCAGCGCGTCCGCGCGCTGATCAACGGCGCCGCCAAGCATATTCGCGTGTGCACCCGCTGCCTCCGCACCGGCCTGGTCAAGAAGGCCCTCTGACCTCGTCGCCTTCCTGCTGCTCTCCAAGAATAGTCCTTGCCTATGGCGCAGCCCAGAGCACTCGCCCGCTCTTGTCCACAAGCTTGAGGGCCAAGGGATCGTCCGGCGAGAGATAGAGGGTCCTGCCGCCGTCTCGGCTGATCAGGACAAATCCGACTTCGCCTTGGGCGTCCAGTCCCAGCCCCGCGCGCGCTTTGCCGTTTGAATCCACCAGAAGAAACTCTTCCGCATTGACGGCGTGAGGTTTCTGTTCCGCCACGGCGATTCCGGTTGCGAACACACGCTCGGCAACGACCCCGCCGACCAAGCCCGAGATCATAGCGGTGAGCAGCACCAGGGCATATTCTTTGCGCGTCACGTTCGCATCCTTTCGTTGAGATTTTCAACCAAACACATGACAAGAGAGCAGGGAAGCCCGGCCCGCGCAGTGCCGTCCCTGACGATGATTTCATTTCCAAGCCGGACTGTTCGAGCAAGCGGAGGAACTCGAACCCGCGACGATTCGCTTGAACGCGGCGTGAGGAGGATGAGCGCGCCGAGTGACCTTGTGCCACACCGCGCCGCACAACGCAACTTCCCTGGCGCTTCAGCTTGGTCGGGACTTCGATGAATCGAGCACCTCTCGCACCTTGCGCGCCAGAGCCTCAGGGGTGAACGGCTTCTGGAGAAAAGCGGGGCGAGGTTCTCGGCCGTAGTCGTGGGCCATTGCTTTATCCGTATACCCAGACATGTACAACACGTTCATGTCAGGCCGAACAGACGCCACGCGTTCGGCCAACTCCGGGCCGCTCAATCCCGGCATGACGGTATCGGTCAAGAGCAGGTGGATCGGCCCGCTGTGTTCCTCGGCGAGGTGAAGCGCTTCCTTGGCGTTCCGCGCTTCGAGGAGCGCATACCCGCGCATCTGGAGGATCGTGCGCGTCAGGACCCGAACCATTTCGTCGTCTTCGACCAGGAGAATGGTTTCCGAACCGCCGCCCACGGCGACCTGAGCCGGAATCGGCTCGGACAATTCGGATGGATCTTCAACGCGCGGCAGATAGATTTTGAAGACGGTGCCCTTGCCCAACTCGCTATAGACCCAGATGTAGCCGCCGCTCTGTTTGACGATCCCATAAACCGTGGACAATCCCAACCCGGTCCCCTTCCCCAGTTCCTTGGTGCTGAAGAAGGGTTCGAAGATACGGGCCTGGGTCTCCGCACCCATCCCGCAACCCGTGTCGCTGACCGCCAGCATCACGTACCGACCCGGCTCGACCGAGGCCGGTTTCAACGGATAGGCCTCACCCAGTTCGACATTCATGGTTTCGATGGTCAACTGGCCGCCCTTCGGCATCGCGTCCCTCGCATTCACGGCCAGGTTCATGATCACTTGCTCGATCTGTCCGGGATCGGCCTTCACCCGTCCCAAGGACGGGTCGGCGCAAATGACCAGTTCGATGTCCTCGCCGATCAACCGGCGCAGAAGTTTCGAGATATTCGTCACGACCGCGTTGAGGTCCAGCACCTTCGGTTCCAGGACCTGCTGGCGACTGAAGGCGAGCAGTTGCCGGGTCAGCAGCGCGGCTCGATGGCCGGCTTCCTTGATCTGCTCGATCCCATTCCGCAACGGGCTGTCAAACCCGATGTCCCCCAACAGCATGGCGCTATAGCTGTTGATCACGGTCAGGAGGTTGTTGAAATCATGCGCGATGCCTCCGGCCAAGCGGCCGATGCTCTCCATCTTCTGGGCCTGGCGAAGCTGCGCTTCGCTCTCCTGCAACGCTTTCTCGGCTTGCTTCCTCTCGGTGATGTCTTGCACGGTGCCGACCAGGCGGACCGGTCTCCCGGTGTCATCCAGCCGGAGTTCTCCCTGCCCGTGCACCATGCGTTCCGTGCCGTCCGGGCGGACGATGCGGTATTCATGCTGGTAGGGCTTTCGATCGTGTCTGGCAGTCTCGACGACCATGCGCACACGCCCGCGATCTTCCGGATGAATATAGGTCAGAAAGGCGTCGTAGTTCATCTCGAGTCCGGCCGGATCCAATCCGAAGATACGGTACGTCTCATCGGACCACCACACACGGTTCGCGAGAAGATCCCACTCCCAGTTGCCGATGTGGGCCATCCGCTGGGCTTCCGCCAGCCTCGCTTCGCTGATCCGCAACGCCGCCTCCGCCTGTTTCCGTTCGATGGCATACCGGATGGCCCGCACGAGCACGTCGCCGCCCAACTGCCCCTTGACCAGATAGTCCTGCGCACCCTTGCGCATGGCCTGAACGGCCAATCCCTCGTCATCCAGGCCCGTGATCACCACCAGCGGAATGTCTTGAGCCAGGGCGCGCGCCTGGTCGAACGTGTCGAGCCCCTGGCTGTCGGGCAAGGAGAGGTCCAAGAGCACCACGTCGAAGTGGCCTTCCGTGAGCTTTTTCAGGCCTCTGCGCAATCGATCGGTCCACTCGAGAGCATAGTCGCCCCCTTTCCCCTCCGACAACGACTCCTTGATGAGATAGGCATCGTCCTCATTGTCTTCGATCAGAAGCACCCGCATTGATCGTCACCTCCCCGAGGAAGGGATTGTGGAAACCAACGTCCAGTACAGCTCAAACTGTTTGACCACGCCGACAAACTGATCGAGGTCTACGGGCTTCCGAATATAGGAACAGGCGCCGTCGGCGTAGGAACGTACGACGTCTTCCTCGCGTTCGCTTGTCGTCAGCATGACCACAGGCAGCGACCGCAGGGAGGGGTCGGCTTTCATGGCCTCGAGCACTTCAAAGCCGTTTTTCTTCGGCATGTTGATGTCCAACAGGATCAATCCCGGAGCCCTGGCCACCTTGTACCTGCCTTCGCGCCGCAGGTAGGCCAACGCCTCCTCTCCGTCGCGAACCGTGTTGATGACGTTCACCAGCTTGGCCTCGGTGAACGCTTCCCTGGTCAGGACGATGTCGTCTTCGTTGTCCTCTACAAGCAGGATCTCCACCGGTTGATCCTTCATGGACGAGTCCCCCCTCCTTGACTCAGCCGGGAGTTCCAAACGTGAGAATGAACTCCGAGCCGCCACCCTCACGCGGCTGCACCCAGGCTCGCCCGCCATGCCGTTCGGCGACCTGCCGCACGATGGCCAGCCCCGCTCCGGTCCCTTCGACTTCTCGCCCGACAGCCCGCTGGAAGAGTTGAAAGATACGCTCCGCATGCTCCGGCGCGACCCCTGGCCCTCGGTCTCGAACCACGATGCCGACGACCTTCTCATCCGGTTTGGGCTGATAGGAGGCAATCTCGATATCGGGAGCCTCACCGGCGCGCGTAAATTTCAGCGCGTTCGCAACCAGGTTGTAGACCCCGTGCGTCACCCAGGTGGCGTTGACCCGCAGCCTGGGCAGGTCCGGCGCGACCCGCATCGTCGCGCCGGTTTCCTTGATCACGTGGTCAAGTCGCCGAAGGACTTCCCGCACGATGGTGTTACCGTCGACCTCTTCGGCCGGGGTCTCCATGCGCTGCGCGCGCGACAGCGCCAGGATGTCGGCAAGCAACTGGTCCATCCGCTTGGCCCCACGGACGACGCGGCGCAGAAAGTCCTGCCCTGTCTCGTCAAGACGATCGGCGTAGCGGTCATGCACCATATGCGAGAAATTCTCGATCGAGCGCAACGGCTCCCGCAGGTCATGCGAGGTCACATAGAGCAGCGTTTCCAGGTCGCGATTCTTCTTGGCAAGCTCCGCCGTCCGCTCCTGCACGCGCCGCTCCAGTTCGTCATGTGCGCGACGCAGCGCCTCTTCCGCGCGCTTGCGGTCGGTGATGTCGAAGATCGTCGTACGACTTGCGATATACTTGCCATCGGCATCCCTGATTGCCGTCGCACTCAAGAGGACCGGCAGGATCGTCCCGTCCTTCCGAATCAACTCGAACTCCAGGTCGCGTACCCATCCCCGCTCTTTGAAAGCCGGAAAATTGAGCCGGAAGCGCTCGAGGCTTTCCGGTGTCAGAAAGTCCGAAAATGTCTTTTTTCCGATGACCTCCTCGCGGGTGTACCCGAGCCAGGCCAGTTCCATGTCATTGATGGCGACGAATGTGCCGTCTTGGTCCAACGAGTGGTAGCCGCAGGGCGCGTTATTGTACAGGTCGCGGATCTCTTCGACGGCTTTTTGCAGCGCCTCTTCCGCCTTCTTGCGCGCCGCCAACTCGGCTCGGAGCTGACGGTTGACCTCCTGGATCTGCTGCGCCCGCCGAAAAATCTCGGCCTCCATTTCAACCGCGCGTGTCCGCAGTCGCTCGGTAATCCGGTGTTGTTCATGTTCTGTCTGCTTGAGGCGGATGAACTCCGTGAGATCCTCGACGCGGTGGATGATATAGGCCACTTCACCGTTCTCATCGAAAACCGGAGAATTGACGGGACTCCAATAGCGCTCCTCAAATCCGCCTCCTTCGGATTCTGGCCGGCGGATGTCGTATTTCTGCACAGCCATGGCGTCCGCCGCTCGATTCTGCAACACCCGGGTCAGAGACGCCCGCAGATTTGAGACACCGGTTGCGGTCGGGTCATCGGGATTGTCCGGAAAGACGTCGAACAGGTGTCGTCCCAGAATCTCCTCCCGCTTCGTCATCGTCGCGCGCAGATACGCGTCGCTCACGGCCACGATCGTCAAGGTGGGCGTCAAAACGAGGTACGACCCCGGCGCGGACTCGAATAGGGCCCGGAAATCAGGCTGCTGGAGAGAAGATGAAGACTCGGTCATGAAAACATTCCCGACGGTTACGGTGGGACGGTGGAAGAACTATAGAGAGTAATCATATAGCGTCACAAAAGAGCAGCAAACTGTTTTGCGTCTTCCTGCACCTTCGATGCCACGGGAATTGTCTTACGGACGAGGTCAAACTAAGCGGCGGGGACGGCCGCGTGGCCTCGCGAGCAAGGCAAGTTGCGGAGAGTTACAAGAAGAAGGGACTTAGGTGTGTATCCGCTCGCGCATGATGGGAGCGCTCGCGGTCGAGCAAGCTCGGTTTGGAGCGGGCGATGGGATTTGAACCCACGACAACTAGCTTGGGAAGCTAGGACTCTACCACTGAGCTACGCCCGCTCGCGAGGGAAGATGCGGCGAATCCTACGCCCGCCGCTGCTCCAAGTCAATCCTCAATGACCATTCGTCATAGGAACGTAGGAAGAGCACGTCGAGAACGGACTGGTGAGAATGCCGCGGGGCGTTTCCGAAGGTTTAGAAGGCTACCGAGCAACAGCAAATTGGAGAACCAACGCCCACAGGGTCATATTCTCAGCAATCGCATCGTGGGGAATAAGCACATATTTCCACGGCTTGCCGCCGTTGCTGAGAGTGTGGGCGGTCGCACGTTCACACCACAAGACGGCCGCCTGTTTCTTGGCGAGAACCTCGGGCGAGGTCATCTCATTCTTGGCTTTGGACTCGAGCATGTAAATGCTGTCCGCTGTCTCGGCCACGAAATCGGGTTGGTATTCATGTTGTGAGGCGCCCAACTTATAGAACATCTGGAACTGCCCAGGCGCCGGGCGAAACCATTTCTGCGAGTCACGGTCGAGAAGAATTGCTAGTCGCCGCTCGCTGTCCGAATCAAACTTCTGCAGAGAATAGAGACACCGCTGGAATCCACCGAACAGCATCTGCGGGATACGGCTGCGATCCTCAACCGTCTGACGAAAGTCATGGACCGGCTCACCGTCCATCGCCGTATAGGCGCTGGGTTTCAGCGCGGTGAATCCCTTGCTCACCACGACATCGTAGCCCGTGGCTTTCTCCCACTGATGTTCCTGCATCTGGGCGTGGACAAATGCGGCGAGCGGTTTTTGGTAGTAGATCAAGACATTCCGCGTATCCTCCTCAGACAGGTACGAGCGGAGATGCTTCACCAACTGGCCGGCTAGGTCATACAGGAGGTCGGCGTGCTCGTCGTAGGAGATGTCGTCGAAGTCCATAAGCCCTCGGACCACATAATCCTCAAGGCGTTGCTCCGGCTGCATGTGCCCGACAAGGGTTAAGGTTTCTTGCTTGTGGGTACGAAGGTGCTGGATGAGGAGATCCCGTTCAACGGGCTCGTAGTGGATGCCCGAGCAATCCAATGTGAACGCATGAAGGCCGGTGCTCACTTCTCCCTTTGGCACAACGAGGATCCGGGGGATATCGATCGTCTGTTGCACCACGAGGTGGGCCGTCTTTTCCACCACCCCGGCAATGTTCGGCATAACAGCCATGCCCGGTAAAGCCTGCTGGGTCGGTGAGATCTGCGCTTTAACCTCTTCGACAATTCTGGCCTGAATCTCCGGTTTCAAAAGATAAGTCGAGGAAGGCAGGTTCTCATATCGTTGAATGACCTTGTACGCCGTCTGTGCGATTCCGCGTTCTATCTCGCCGGCAAAGAAGAGAGTCTGCTCTGCGGGGCCACTCAGCGAAGATCCATGCAACTGCTCCTCGATCTTTGACGGAGCGACCACTGTCCGGGTCTTCTGAAGATCTGTGGCCGGATCGAGAATCACCGGGGTCAGGCGAATCGGTGAATCGGGCCGATTGGCCTCGTCGATGATTTCCTGGAACCGGTCGTGCGCCACAATATTCAGCCGATCCACGGTGCTGACCCCGGTACGCCGGCCATAAGGCAGGCGAAGACCTCGCCCGATCGATTGTTCAATAAGGGTGCGCGCATTGGCGGCGCGGAGCGGGACGATCGTATAGAGATTCGTCACGTCCCAGCCCTCTTTCAACATGTTCACATGAATCACAATCTCAGTCGGCTCATCTGGCTTCTCAACAGCCAGTAGACGCTGGACCATTTCGTCTTCTTCCGCGCCGGTCCTGCTGGAGTCCACCTGAATGACCTTGTCCTTGTACCGGCCTTCAAAGAACTGCGGTGACTGAATCAACTGCATCAGTTGACCGGCATGGGTCGTATCGCGGGCAATGATCAGCATGAACGGCTTCACCACTCGCTGCCCTGTCTGCCTCGCGTAGGTTTCGAGTTCGACCTTGGTGTTTTCGTGGAGGCGTATGCCATCTTCCAACTTAATTCGCTCAAGCTGGGCGGCATTGAATTGACTGGGGTTGAAATTCTTCTGTGTCACCACCGCCGGCTCTTTCACAAAACCGTCGGCCATCGCCTTGGCCAATGGATAGTCATAGATCACGTTCTTGAACGGCACGGGGCCTTTGCTCGATTCCACGAATGGGGTGGCGGTCAGTTCGAGTCCCAGGACCGGTTTCAACTCATTGATCGCCCGCACCCCGGCCGATGCCCGATAGCGGTGAGACTCGTCCATAATCAGAACCAGGTCTTCTAGGCCGGCGAGATACTCGAAATAGCTCTGGCCGATATATTCGGACAACCGCTTGATTCGCGGGGCCCTGTTACCACGCACTTCCGAGTTGATCTTCGAGATATTGAAAATGTTGATGTGGACCTCTTGACCGAAACCGGGCAACGAAGTGAGGCGAGCTGCGACCCCGGACTCATAGTTGTCTCCGGTGATGATTGTCGGCGGCTCGGTCGCAAACTCGGCAAGACCCGTGAAGACGTATTTTGGCGTGTTCGGCGTGAAGTCGGTAATCAGCTTGTTGTAGATCGTCAGGTTCGGCGCCAGCACGAAGAAGTGATTGATCCCATGCGCCAGACGCAGATAGCTGATGAAGGCGCCCATGAGACGCGTCTTGCCAACCCCGGTCGCCAGGGCAAAGCACAGCGACGGGAACTCGCGCTCGAAATCCATCACCGTCGGGAACTCGCGATGGATCGCGTCCAGCGCCGAGGCCAGGTCGATTCCCTTCTTCGGCGGCACGATCTCCGTGACCCGATCGAGAATCTCGAGCGACTGTCGCTGCGGAGGCCGGAGGCTCAGCCGGCCGGCGATAGCGTTGACGTGGCGGTTCATAGGGGTACGCTACTCCCCTACCCGGCCGAAGCGAGCTTCTTGGGTCGAGTCTCGAACTGAAAATCCATTAAATTCACCGGATGCGGTCTCTTTGAGAGATAGAGCACTTCAATACCGACCACTTGATTGGTTTCGTCATAGTCCACAATTACGCCAGGCGCGACCTCTTCTGACTCTTCCACCGGGACATCAACCAATTGGAGATGCAGCGCATCAGCTTCTTCATCAACCTTGAGTTTCATAACCGCCTCCTCATCCTTCGATCAAAATAGAACGTGATGATCCGTAGTGGATTGGTGTCCTTCTTGACGATCACGCGCAGCACCCGCCCATCATACTCCTGAATGCGTCCCAAGCGATGCTCCAATTCTGCGTCTACTGAATCTATCTCCACCAATTGAGGTTGCTTCAGAACCTGTTCGATCCACTCCATGCGAACGACCGGACGTTTGCGCAAACTTTCCCGTGCGTGATCCGACAGCTCATAGAACTTCCCATCCGCCATCAGGCGAACTCCAACCCCTGTTGCCCCGCCTTCTTTTCTCCCTCTCCCTCTGGGAGAGAGTTGGGGTGAGGGGCCTTCGGCAAATTCTCGATCCTCAAACTGTAATCGTCCTTCCCCCACTCGCAACGGGCCATGACGGCCTTCGGAATTTTCTTGATCGTCAGTTTGGGATAGCGATCCGGCTTGCCCCGAGACGCGGCGCACATCACCAAGAGCGACCGGTTCTCACTGACTTCATCACTCAAGGCCTGCAACTGATCATGGCTGAGGTTCTGCGTGGTGACATAGATGAAATCGCGTTCGGTGGAATCGCCGTGCTGCCAATTGATCGTGTCGCTCGGTGCATACGTGCAGCCTCCAGCTTACAGACGGCTTCGGCCAGCATGGTGGGGTTGTAAGCCTTGTTTATAACCCAACCCAGTTCGTCTAGAAAATTCGCATGCGCCCAAAGAGAATCTCCAATGACCATTGACTTTTGACTAAGGAGCTTCTCACGGTCTGTATTCGACGATCGCGAATTTTCTTCGCCCCACGCGCAGTCGGTACTGATGCCCGGGCTTGAGGGACAGGCTCGCGGCGGGATCGGTCTGCTTCTGTTCATCTACTTCGATCCCGCCCTGCACCACCAACCGGCGCGCTTCGCTCTTGCTGGGGACCAGCCCCGTCCTGGCGACCAAGTCCACGACGCCGATCGCCGGCGCCGCTGTATCCCGAATATCCGCCTTCGTCAGCACCACCCGCGCATCCGGCTCGTCCGGAAACTCCCGCTCCTGAAACTTCTGCTGGAAGGCCTCCCTCGCCCGCCGTCCCGCTTCTGCTCCGTGATACCGCGCCACGATCAGCTCGGCGAGCGACTGTTTGGCTTCCATCGGGTGCATCGCCTTCACCCGGTCGAGATCTTCGGTCGTGAGCAGTTCGTAGTAGCGGAGCATGAGCGTGTCGCTGATCGACATGATCTTTCCGAACATGTCGGCCGGCTTGTCCTCCAACGCGACGTAATTCCCGAGGCTCTTGCTCATCTTCCGCACCCCGTCGGTTCCCTCGAGCAAGGGCATCGTCAAGACCACCTGCGGCTCCTGTCCGAAATCACGCTGCAGATCGCGGCCCACGAGCAAATTGAACTTCTGATCGGTGCCGCCCAACTCCACGTCCGCCTTCAACGCGACCGAGTCGTAGCCCTGAATCAGCGGGTAGAGGAACTCGTGAATGCTGATCGGCTTCTGCTCCTGGTAGCGTTTGTGAAAGTCCTCCCGCTCCAGCATCCGCGCGACCTTGTAGTGCGCAGCCAGTTGGATGAGCCCCTCCGCCGTCATGGCGCTCATCCATCGGCTGTTGAACTCCACCGTCGTTTTGTCCGGGTCCAGGATCTTGAAAATTTGCCGTTGGTAGGTCTCGGCGTTCTCCAGGACTTTCTCTTTCGTCAGCGCCGCCCGCGTCTCGGACACCCCGGTCGGGTCGCCGATCATGCCGGTGAAATCGCCGATCAGAAAAATCACCTCATGCCCCAGGTCCTGAAAATGTTTGAGCTTATGAATCAGGACCGTATGCCCCAGATGGAGATCGGGAGCGGTCGGATCGAATCCCGCTTTCACCCGCAGCGGGCGCTTTTCCTTGATCGAGCGAGCCAGCTTCGCCTCGAGTTCGCTTTGCTGGATGACCTCCACCGCTCCGCGAAGGATCAACTCCATTTGACGTGAGAGTTCGCTCACAGCTTTCCTTTTCCCGAAGCAGGTCGGCCCGCTGCATTCACCATGATCAATGGTCGCAGCCGTTCCAGCTTTTTCTCCCCGATCCCTTTCACTTCGAGTAACTCTTCAATTGTCGAGAATGAACCTCTCGATGTTCTGGCCTCGACGACCCGCTTTGCCAAGACCTCTCCGATCCCGGGGAGCCGTTGCAACTCCTCGGCGGTGGCGCGGTTGAGATCGAGCCGCGAGTTCGGTTTGGCAACCGGTAAGCTGGGACGAATTTCTTCCTTGTCGGCCCGAGAAGGGCCAGGCGCTGCCGCGCGACGAGTAACATTCGTCTCTTGTGCCTGGTGATGCTCGACCGCCTCGACCGGTTTGTCGGCGACACCCGGCGGCGCCTCTTCTTCCGGCTCCGGTACCGGCCAGCCGATCCACACGACCAGCGTCGCCGTGACCGCCAGCATGGCCAGCTTGATGAGCAACGACCGGAACATGGACTTCTAGCTGTCAGTCGTCTGTTTGCAGCCGTCAGCGCCCACTTCCAACCCTCCCCCGGGTACCCGTTGCTCTGGGCACCCATTGCTCCTCGTTGCAATGGGTCAAAGCAACGGATGATGGGGAGGGCAAGGGAGGGGGTCACATTCGTTTTCTCGCTAAATGAATCGCCAGCCCCTCGACATCCTCCATCGCTTCCATCATGCCTTCCGACAAGGTGGGGTGAGCGTGAATCATCTCCGCCACCTGGGTGGCCGTTGCCTTCAGTTGCATCGCCAACGCCGCTTCATGCACCAGATCGGCCGCGTGCGCCCCGACGATGTGGACCCCCAATACGCTGCCGTCCCGTGCATCAGCGATCACCTTGAACATGCCCGTGATCTCGCCCGTGCCCTGCGCTTTCCCCAATCCGGCATAGCGGAATCGACCGACCTTGACCGCAGTCCCGGCGTCACGCCCTTGTTCCCGCGCCTGCTCCCTCGCCTGCTGTTCAGTCAACCCGACACGGCCGATCTCCGGCAGCGTGAAGATGCCGGCCGGAATCACGCGATAGTCGATTTCCCGCCTGCGCCCGAGAATATTTTCGACCGCCACCTTGCCCTGGGCCGAAGCGACATGGGCGAGCATGG
Source organism: Nitrospirota bacterium (assembly GCA_040755395.1). NCBI lineage: Bacteria > Pseudomonadati > Nitrospirota > Nitrospirota bacterium. The sequence goes on along the minus strand of JBFMAX010000002.1, from coordinate 129,565 downwards.
CCTTACCGACCACATCCCCGATCGCGAAGATCCCCCGTACATTGGTCTCCATTCGGTCGTCGACCCGGATCTCGCCGCGAGTCCCCAGCTCGACACCAACCTTCTCCAATCCGATGCCCTTGGAGTTGAACCCCCGCCCGACGGACACCAGCACCTGATCGGCGACAATCTCGGCCCCCTCTTTCAAAACCGCCTTGACCGCCCCGGCCTGGCGCTCCACTTTCTCGACCGTCGTTCCCGTGCGGATGTCCACGCTTCGCTTCTTCAACTCGCGGTCCATGAAGGACGCCACCTCTTCATCTTCCAGCGGCAGGATGCGCGGCATCAATTCCACCATCGTGACCTGCGTGCCCATACCGCTGTACAACGACGCGAACTCGCATCCCTCGACGCCCGCGCCGATGATCAGCAATCGGCCGGGAATCGTCTCCAGATCCAACGCCTCCTTGCTGGTGATGATCTGTCGCCCGTCGATCGGAAAGAGCGGCACATTCGGCCAGGATGACCCGGTAGCGACGACGACCGCGTCCGCCTGCATCCGCCGCTCGGACCCATCACGTCCGGCGACGCGAATGGTCCGTTCATCGAGCAGTTCGCCCGTGCCGTCCAGGTGCTCGATGCCCCAGGTCTTGAACAGCGTCGCAATGCCTTTCACCAGGGTGGATACCACCTTGTTCTTGCGGGCCACCATCTTGGCCAGGTCGTAGCCGACCGGCCCGTGAAGCACCAGTCCCAATTCGTCCGCCTTTTTCACCTTGTCGCCCAGTTCGACGACGGAGAGCAGCGCTTTGCTGGGAATGCAGCCCCAGTTCAGACACACCCCGCCCAACGCCTGATTCTCGACGACGGTCACGCGCGCGCCCAGTTGCGCGGCGCGGATGGCCGCGACATAGCCGCCCGGTCCGGCCCCGACGATGGCGATGTGCGTCCGAATGGACATAGCGTGTCGCGAGCAGCGAGCAGCTAATAGCTCAGAGGTCGGGCAGCTATTCGCTGCCAGCTACTCGCTATTCGCTTTCTTTTGGGAGGCGAGGAAGGCTTCATACTGAGCGGCGGTCATCAGCTTGTCCACTTCAGCCGGGTCCGACAAGTCGATCACCGCCAACCAGCCCTTGCCGTAGGGATCGGAATTGACGGTCTCGGGATGGTCCTTGAGCTCGGTGTTGACCTTGACGATCGTCCCGCTCACGGGCGTGTAGATGGTCGACGTCGTCTTGGTGGACTCGACCTCTCCGATTTGTTGGCCGGCCTTGACCGTCGCCCCGACCTTGGGCAGGTCGATAAAGACGATGTCCCCCAACGCATCCTGCGCAAAGTGGCTGATCCCTATCGTCCCCTGCGCGCCGTTGAGGCGAATCCATTCATGTTCCTGATGATAGCGAAGATCGGTCGGGATCATAATTCTCCTTCAATTGATCTCCATCCCTCGCGCCAATCGGTCGCGTGATCGTAAGTGCTGCAGCGGTGCCTTGTCAAGGAACGGCGCCGGCCGATTCCACTCGGTGTAGGAGATTGACACCGTCCGGCAGCAACGCTCGATGCGCTGGATCGGGAAGACCTTCCCCCAGCGTACGCGCGTCCCGGATCTGGACGACGTTCGTGATCCAGAGACGGCGCGGGTCGAACGCTCGCTCGCTCATCCACCGTGCGAAGGCATTCAGACCGTTCGCCGCAGACTCGTCTGATCCTCCGTGCGATGCCGCGCCCGTCGAACCGGCGGGCATCGTCAAGACCAGGTCGAAGCCGCGTTGCGAGATGCTCATCAGGTCCTCCCCGTACTCGATGAGCGCCCGGAGCGGATCGGCGGCCGCCTCCGGATGAACCTCCAGCGCCACGACCACGTGCGGATGCTTCTGCCGCATCGCCTCTCTGATCCGTTCAAGCACCCGCAGGCGCTCTTGGGATTTCCAACCGACCCACCGCCAAAACTCCTGCGGCATCGCCTCGAGGCTTCGCCCGGTGACGGAACACAGGTGCGCCGGCTCGGGCGCGGCGCCGAAGGCGGCGGCGAAGCGGTTGCGCGCCGCGGCGCCGCATTCGGCGAAAAAGCCTTTCCCTTCACTGAGACGGACCAGCACGCCTTCGACCCCGGTTTGCGCGAGATCGGCCGCCAGTCCGACCAACTTGTCCTGCACGGCCGGATTCAGCAGATCGACGGTCGCCGACGGACGAGTCCGTCGTTCCGCCGGATCGTACACGGCGTTGAGCCAATCGGATTGGGAATCCACCCACGGCATCCGCTGAAGGGGAAATACGGCGAAAACAGACAGCCCGGCTCGCCGGGCCATCGGCAGCACCAGGCCGAACACATCGCGATGAACGGGCGCCAACCCCGTGTCGAAGTACACACCCGGAGGCGTTGTTCCGTCGCCCGTCACCGCCTCCAAGACCAAGGTTGTCACGCCGGCGCGAACGAGCCCCTGCATCCACGGTTCCAGGTCGGCGAGAGGCGGAAGCCGGGCGGGAGACAGCATCAACGCGGTGCGCGCCGCCGCAGCCGCCCCCGGCCGGTTCCCGGTTCGGCGCAGTTCATCGAGGCGGCGCATCGCCCGCACCTCGTAACTGTCCTCGCGCACGCCGGTCGCGCCGGCGGCCAGGGTACGGTAGTGCACGAGCGCGGTGTCCACATCACCGAGCTGCTCGTAAGAACGGGCCAACCACCAGCGCGCCTCCGCCAGGTGCGGCGATCCGGGATAAGTCGAGATGAACCGTTCCAGCAGACGAACGGCGGCCGTATACCGGGCCTGGGCGTGGTGCGCCTGCGCTTCGTGCAGCAGCCGCGTCTGCGCTTCGAGGCTCGGATCAGCGGAGCGCGCCGGCGGCCGGGAGGGTGGCTGGTAACGGGCCGTGCAGCCGGCTCCGACGAGCGCGGCCGCCAACAGCCAAGAGAACAGAACCATTCGCATTCGGCGGGATGAATGATGTGGCGAGCAAGGCACGATGTCGTGCACCGGACGGAGCACGAGGTGTAACAACGCCGACCGGGAAGCGATGTCTCATTCCCCGATCAGATCCATCTCGGGAAAGAAATACCCGATCTCGAAGCGAGCCGTCTCGGGCGAGTCGGATCCATGCACGGCGTTGGACTCGATGTTCGTCCCGTGGACGGCCCGGATCGTCCCCTTGTCCGCCTTGGCCGGGTCCGTTGCGCCCATCAGGTCCCGGTGCTTTTTGATCGCGCCGTCGCCCGACAAGACCAGCACGACCACCGGCCCCGAGGACATGAACGTGCAGAGGCTGTCGAAAAACGGGCGGGCCTTGTGGACGGCGTAGAACCCTTCGGCCGTCGATTTGGTCATGCGCAGCATGCGCATCGCGATCGGCGTTAAGCCGGCTTTCTCGTACCGGCCGATAATATCGCCGATGACGCGCTTTTTCACCGCGTCCGGTTTGATGATCGCTAAGGTCCGTTCACTCATGAGACTCCGCTTTCCTCCAACGCGGTTTGGGAACAGCAACCGGCTATCAGCGGTCAGCCGTCAGTTGAGCCGCAGGCTCATGAGGACTGTTCGGCAGTGAGCCCGGCTTCACGTCGCGCGGCATTATAGAGAAGGCCGGACGCCGCTGGCAAGGTGACACGACGGAAATTCCGGGTCGAAGTCGGCGATCAGAAGTTCAGGCGAAGGTTGATCGCGCCGATATGGAACGTGGTCGTATAGAGGCCGTCAATGACGCCGGGAGTCGCAAACGGGTTCACGGCGCCGCTGACCGTCCGGGGCTCATAGAGGATCGCTTGATAGGCGACGTCCAGCCCGATCGCGTTGGGGAGGAAGGCACTCCGTGCGCCGTCGCCGCAGGGGACCGCGCCGAGGAACCGCCCTCCTCCCGTGCAGAGAAACCCGGCCCCGATGGACAGGCCGTGGCTGTCGGCGTCCGCCGGCAAGGTCGGGCTGAACGACCGGTCGGGCACCGGCGTCTGCTGAAACAAGTAGCCGGCGCGAAGGCTCGTTTCCCAGTCGGGCAACACGGCGGGCCGTACCCACTTGTACTCCGTCCCGATCATCACCATGAAGGCGTTGCGCCAGTTCTGGGGGAACAGGACGGTCGTGCCGTCGGACCGACGCACATCCAGGTTGCGGAACGACTTCCACCCCGTGTAGTCCACATCCAACTCCAGCTTCCACTCGCGGGTTCGATCGCGAATCGGCCACAGAGCGATCCCGCCGGTGAGGATTTGCGGCAGCAGCACGGTCGTGCTGGCGCCTTGAAGGACCATCCCGTTTGCCATCAACGAGCCGTCCAGGTGCAGGGTCGCCTGGCTGCGATAGACCACGCCGATGTTGGCAAGCGGCTTCCCGTCGGTATTGCGAAACGGCGCATAGAGGAGGCTGACTTTGAACCCCGCCGCAGTGTCTTTTTCCGTTGATTTCCATCTTCGTACCGGCGGGAAGAAGACCCGGACCCCCCGAAGCAATAAACTGAACCTCTGCTTGAGATTCACCGCAGAACAGCAGGAATGTGTAGATCTCCGCGCCGACTCCCACCGAGAGCTGATAAGAAATCCTGTACACGATCGTCGGCTTGATGTCTGTGAGTTCCAGTGCGATGCGGGTGATCGCCGTGGCGAACGGCGCGCTGTCCGGATACTTATATGTGGTCCCGAACGGCGACAGGACCGCCAAACCGCCTTGTTATCAATGGCCAGGAGCCAAAAACTAAGACAGTAGAACCTATCTCAAAACTGTTGACAGTCTCATGAGAGGTACGTATAAAGCTGCGCGTGCTTCGATTGCGCGATGAACATGGAAACGGCGCTTGCTGATTCGCTGGGAAACTACGCGTCAAACTTCCTAGTGTTTATGGAACTCACTCGCATCATCATGTTGCTCGAGCAACTTTGAGATAGGTTCTAGTGCCTTTTGTCTTCTAGGCCCTGGACAAGTCTTAGCTCAACCACATACCGTTGCTCCCCTACGATTCTTGGTTCATAGAAGGGCTTTCGCCTAATGCGCTGGCTGACAAGTCTAATCTGTTTGATACTGACAGTTAGCACTCCTTCTTGGGTCAACGCACAAGCATTCCGTTTGCAACCACAAAACGCCACCGCGTCCGGACAAGGCAACGCCTTTGCGGCTCAGGCCGATGATGCATCCGCCATTCATTACAACCCTGCCGGGATGACCCAACTTTCTGGCATCCAGATGTTATTCAATACAAACTTGGTTGGAGGATCCGTCAAGTTTACGAGTCCAGCCGGCGTCAACACCCGAGGGGATTTCGGCGGCAGTATCGCTTGGCCTTTCCCAACTCAATCTTACTTTACGGCCAATCTTCGAGACCTAGGATTCCGCCATGTGGGCAACACCGTCATTGGTCTTGGGCTCACGACCCCATATGCGCTTCAGACACGTTATCCCCTTGATGGCCCATTTCAAACGGCTGTCACATCGTCTGCCCTCCCTCTCTTGGACATTAAACCCACAGTGGCTCATCAAATAAATGATCAACTTTCCGTCGGTGTCGGGGCCGATATTTATACTTTCGCCAGCTTCATCGGGGAAGGCCACCTCGAACAAAAATTCAACTGGCCTGGGGGAGGAGGCATTCCCGCCGGCACGCCGGTCGAAGTCAATGGTAACCGAACAGCGGCAGGTTTTAATCTGAGTCTCCTTTACACTCCGTTCCGCAATCAAGACGGGAAGCCTCTTGTAAATGTAGGCCTGCAATATAGAAGTCAGGTCACGACAGAGTTAAAAGGTCAATTCCTCGTGAACGGAGCCGTGGTGGCTGATACCAGGATTCCTGCCACACTTCCGCAAACGTTTACTCTTGCTATCGCCCTCTGGCCGGTGCGGGACCTTGACCATGAATGGAAGCTCGAGTTCGATGTCGATTACGTAGGGTGGAAATCATTCCGAACCCTCGATGCCCACTTATCGACAGGCGGATCGCTCCTTCAACCACAAAACTGGCGCAACAGCTCTGTCTTCATGCTCGGTACGGAATACAAGTGGTTGCGTCTGGACTCTCTACCCAATTGGGAAGTTGCCATGCGGGGTGGGTATATTTATACAGAAGGTCCAGGCCCGGATAGTACATTTACTCCTGCTGCCCCAACTTTTAATATTCATGCTATTACTCTTGGTACCGGCTTCCTCTGTCGAGCAGGCGGTCATTTTCTTGGGCTCATTCCCTGTGGAGGGACCAAGGATCAATGGTACGTCCCGAAGGCCATTGGAACCTCGGTTGCTTATCTATCGTGGATTCATGAAGCACGCTCTGTTATAGGTAATAGAAATCCCACCGTCGACGGCACATATCGACTCTGGTCTCATATTGGGACTTTCAACCTCAATCTACTCTTCTAATCCGCCTTTTAAATTAGTCCTCCTGCAGAGCGAGAGCTGATTATGGACTTAAGTTTGCTTAGGTCCAAACGATACGCCTCTGGGAATCCTTCGACTCGCGACCTATCCATTCATTATCCGACCTCGTGAACCTCGTGAGCCTTTCCTCATTCCATCCCCAGGAATTACTCCGACAAGACATCTGGTTCCGACTGACATACTGACATACCGGCTTGGCAACGTTGGAAGAAGGTTTTTGAAACGGCTTACCACGATCGCACCATGCTGCGTTCGGCGATTGAGAGTTGCTTGCCAGAAGATCACGGAGCACAAAAACGCCAAGGATGTTCTAGATCATTGGAGGTATTGGATCTCCCTCTTAGCCTACTCTTCCCCCAAGAACACCGGTGGTATGAGATCTCCGCCGCAAGGCAGATTGCATTCCTGTCATCTTGCCACCGAGCACAAGCTCCGCGTAGTACCGGATCTGGGCAAGGTATTGCATCTTCTCGTTGTTTTCCTGCGGCCCCATGCAGTTATCCAGCTTCTCAATTCTGGTCAGGGTCCGGTCGCCGTTCCGGGTGTGAGAACGATAGACCGGCGTAACAGAAGCGGTTTCGATGAAAGTTATCGACTTGCCCCGATACTTTCCCTTGGCGAACGACAGGTTCAGGATAGCACTCAACACAAGATGCGGGGCGGTGTATGACCAGATTAGGCTTCCAAGTGAGTACGCAATGACCGCGACCCTGTCCGGATCGCGTTGCGTTCGGTAATACTCCACTGGCTGGATCACATGGGGATGATGAGCAATCAGCGCATCGACACCCCATTCGACTAAGGTATGCGCGATTTCAATCTGGCGCTTGCGAGGAAAGAACTCGAATTCATAGCCCCAATGCAGAGACGCGATGATCACATCACTTCGTTGCTCTTGGCAATGTTCGATCTGCTGTTTCAGAAGCGACAGGTCGGGGGCTCCCCGCTTCGGTAGCAGTTTCGCAACATTGATCAGATACGCTTGGTCCGGCGCCGGATTTCTGCCGTTCAGTCCGAAGGCCGCGGAAACGAATCCAATTTTGATTCCGTTTCTTTCAAGTATCCTCCCCTTGCCATATTGGGATCGATCGCGATTCGTGCCAATGTCAACAATGCCGTCCCGCTCGAACCGATCGAGAGTCGTTTGAACACCTTCTGCTCCCATATCGAACATGTGATTGGAGGCGGTGTGGATGACCGTAAAGCGCTTGCTTTTGTAACCTTTCATCACTTCGAACTGCTCCGTCGAACAACACTCGATCGGGCTTTCCTTATCGCTGATAACTTCTTCTTTCAACTCCTGCGTAGTGAGCGGAGATTCGAGGCTCGCATAGGAAATCGTACTGTTGAAGATCACGTCGGCGACATGCTCGTACAAAACATCCTTTGAGTGTTCCACCTGGCCGCTCGGAATCAAATCCCCCACTGCGGCCAGGGTGATCGAGCTTTCCTTTTCAAAGCCCTCCGGTAATTGAATCGCGCTTTCGGTGCCACACGGAGCGTCGACGTTGGTGCCCGGCTCTGGACGAATTACCGGGTGTGCGCATTTGTAGACCCAGTACACCTTGTCAAGCAATGTCATTTCCTCGAATGCAGTCGCCGCCCTCGTGGACGGCTTATCCCAATACTTGAAAATCTCCGCCAACTTGCATACGGCCTGCAGCAAGAATCGAAACCAGCCGGAAGTTTTTACGGCATCTGCGGGTGTAGCTACAAAATCTTTAGACATGCTCGTCCTTCAGCGATAACCCCCTCGGACAGTACGGGAAAGGCTCATTGGCCTCGGCGGTGAGAATATCGTCATGATTTACGATACATAGGCAGGGGACCGTTTGTAACTGAAGGTGCGGTGAGATGTCAATTATTCCCCCCACCCATAGTACGCCAACTAACTTGAGTTTTTAATAAGTCACCCGTAAATTGGTTGCGCTAGAGAGAAGAGACAAAAAGGAGGTACTTTTTCGGCGGCTATACGTTTCGTTTTAGAACACTAAATTGTTCGATAAGTTCCGTGGGCTCAAACACGCCCCGCTCGGTGATGATGGCGGTGATGTACTCGGCGGGGGTCACGTCGAACGCGGGATTGAGCACCTCCACGCCAGCCGGGGCGATGGGATGACTCCCGTGAATCGAGAGGACTTCTTGCGGGTGACGTTGCTCGATCGGAATTCGGTCGCCGGACTGCGTGGCAAGATCGATGGTGGAGTACGGCGCCGCGACGTAGAACGGGATACCGTGCGCTTTGGCGAGCACCGCCACGGAGTACGTCCCGATCTTGTTGGCGACGTCGCCGTTGGCCGCGATCCGGTCGGCCCCGACCACGCAGAGATGAATCTTGCCCTGCCGCATCAGCGCGCCGGCCATGTTGTCGGTGATCAGCGTGACAGGGATCTTGTCCTGCATGAGCTCCCAGGCGGTCAGTCGCGCGCCCTGGAGGACCGGCCTGGTCTCATCCGCAATCACGTGGATCTTTTTCCCCTGCTCCCACGCCGCCCGGATTACGCCCAGCGCCGTCCCGTAGCCGGCAGTCGCCAGCGCGCCGGCGTTGCAATGGGTCAGGATCGTCTGGCCGTCTTTGATCAATGCGGCGCCATGGTGCCCTATGGCCTTGCACAGCGCCACGTCTTCGTCAGAGATCCGCTGCGCCTCTTCGACCAGCGCGCGTTTGATCTCCGTCAACGGACGGTCCCGCAGCTCAGCCAGCTTCCGCTTCATTCGTTCGACAGCCCAAAAGAGGTTCACCGCGGTAGGCCTGGTCGCCGCGAGTTGGTCGCAGATCGCCGACACCGCTTTGGCGAACTCGCCGGGGTCCGTCGCCGGGACCGATTGGGCGCCTAATGCGACGCCCATCGCCGCGGTCACGCCGATCGCCGGCGCGCCTCTGACTTTCAGTTCTGTGATCGCCCTGGCTACCGCCCGATAGTCGCGGCACTCCAGAAACTCGACGGCCTCCGGCAGCCGGCTCTGATCCAGCAGCCGCACCGCCCCGTCTTTCCATTCGACTGTGGGAACCATCGCGGATCCCTTGATTGATCCATCAACTTAGCCGTCAGTTCTCAGCGTTCAGCCAGCAGTTAACCCCCTCCTGCCTCAACTAAGGGGGAGGGCCGGCGGGTGTGCTGACGGCTGATCGCTGACGGCTGAGAGCTTCCGGCTCACGCACGCCGGCCGGAGAGCTCCAAGATGGTGACCATGATGACGATCAGACAGGCTTGGGTCAAGAGGATGATGGCCTCGATGGTTCCAGCATTGCGCAGGGCCAGCGCGGCCAGGCCGAGACAGATGGTCAGCGCAAAGATCATCAATACGCTCGCCTTCCGGCTCCCGAGAGCCCGTTCCAAACGATGGTGCAGATGGTCCGTCCCGACATATTCCAGCCATTCGCGCACCGACGTGACTTTTCCCGTCGCGACCCGTTCGACGGTGATGTGGATCATGTCGTAAATCAGCACGCCGAAGATCAACAGCGGATTGCTGAACGACACGATGGGGTTGTTATCCGCCCAATTCCCTTTCACGGCGAGACAGGCGAGCGTGAAGCCCAAAAACGTGGACCCGCCGTCCCCCAGGAAAATGGCGGCCGGCTTCTTCATCCGGAAATTGTAGGGGAAAAACCCCAAGCCCGAGCCGATGATCGCGATCGCCAACCACCCGAGACCCGGCTGGTCCGTCTCGAACGCCACGACGCCCATGAACCCCGCCATGAGGATCGCCAGCCCGGTCGCCAGCCCGTCCATGCCGTCGAAGAAATTGAAGGCGTTGGTGATGCCGATGATCCAGAGCAGGCTCAACGCGGCGTTGCCCGCATCTCCCATCGGACCTTGCGGGAACAGCGTCAGCACGTTTCCGCCGGCAATGACGATCGCGGCGGCGACGAGTTGGGCGGCCAGCTTCATCCCGGCCGGGAGTTCCCGAAGGTCGTCGAGAAGGCCGACGACCAGCAACATGGTCCCCGAAATGAAGATCGCCGCCATCCAGTCCGGCAGGATCGAATTCATCAGCACCGACCCGACGAAGCCGGCATAAATTGCGAGGCCGCCGAGCCGGGGCGTCGGCTGGAGATGGATCTTCCTCTCCGACGGCTGATCGACCCATCCCCAGGCATGCCCGAGCTGCACCATCACCGGCGTCACCGCGCCGGCTCCCAAGAAGGCGACCAGCAGGATATAGAGCCAGCGCAGGCCCTGCACGACGAAGAGGTCGCGTACCCAGGGAATCAGCAACACCAGGACACCCAGCGTGGCGCCGAGCCCGGGCAATGTGAGCCAACGCCCATTCACCCGGCACAGATCGGGAACGGCGTGGGCGTCCAGCGTCTTCATGCCAACTCCTCGCCGAGAATGTGGATCGTTCGCGCAACCTCGTCATCGGTCATCGACGGATAGATCGGGATCGAGAGAGCGGTGCGATCCGCCTCCTCGCTGGCCGGAAACCCGTCCAGTTCGAGGTAGTGATGCAGCGGCCGGAACACCGGCCGCCGGCACTGGAGGCCGCGGGCATTCAGCCGCATGATCTGCGCGGCCAAGGAATCCGGACCCCGCGGCACTCGGGGGAGTCGGACCACAAACCGATAGTAAACATGGGTCCGGCCGGCCGGGACCACGGGCAACACCAGCGGCATCTGCGCCAGCGCCGCCCGGTAGCGCGCCGCGATCTCCGCGCGTCGCTGCAAGAACATCGCCAGCCGATTCACCTGACACAGACCGATCGCGGCCTGGAGGTCGGTCATTTTGCGGTTCGACGACGAGGGGTTCAACATGGGCCCGTCGTCATGTTGGCGGAGCGACCGCACGTATTCCAGCAACGCGCCATCGTTCGACACCACCATCCCGCCTTCGCCCGTGCACAGCAATTTCGTCGCGTAGAACGAGCAGACCGCCGCGACGCCGACCGCGGCGACCGGTCGGCCGGATTCGAGCGCGCCCAAGGTCTGCGCGCAATCCTCGATCAGCGGCACCCCGAGCGCCTGCAACCGCGTCAGGTCGGCTGGCAATCCAAAGAGATGCGGAACGACGATCGCCCGGGTTTTGGCCGTGACTGCCTGTGCCACCTCATCCGGATCAATGTTGTAGGTTTCTAGATCGATGTCCGCCAGCCGGGGCCTCGCGCCGACCCGCTGCACCGCCAGCCAGACGGCGGCGCAGACATAGCTCGGGATGATGACCTCATCGCCCGGGGCGACCCCGACGGCCATGAGCGCCAACTCCAAGGCGACCGTCCCCGAACTGACGGCGACGCCGCCCCGCACCCCCAGCCACGCCGCAAGGCTGGACTCAAACCGTTCGACGCAGGGGCCTTGCGCCACCTGGCCCGTCCGCAGCACGTCGTCGGCGGCCGCCCGTTCTTCTTCGCCCAGAAACGGCCTGGAATGGGGAATGCCTGTCGAGACCGCGGTCATGCTTCGATATTGATGAACAGGCGGAGTGGCAAAAATCCCTCGGCGTTCCTCACGCGTCCTTGAATGCCCCGGAAGTGGGATGATGATCGAATGATGTCCACGATGCTCAACCCCTCGATGTTGGTTTTCTTGACTTGGGACGCATGCGCCTCGATCGCCGCGATCTTCTCCTCCAGCACCTGGTCGACGTCCACGAAGACCGTCGGAGCGAAATTCTGCGTCGTCGGCCCTTCGTAAAACAGCACGTTCTTGGTGTAGCGCGTGGCCGTGATCGTGCTGATCGCCAGGTGCCGGTGATCCTGATGCGTGTCGTCGTGATAGTGGACGAAGATGAAGTGGGGGTCTACTTCCCTCACCACTTCTTCGACTTTCTGGATCAGGTCGCGGCCCATCGGCACCTGGGTGTCCGGGTAGCCGCCCCAATAGAGCTTCTCCGCGCGCAGCCGTTTCGCCGCCGCCTCCTGCTCGCGCTTGCGGATTTCGGCCGGCGCTCCCTGCTCGCCCAGCGTCATCACCATCAGAAAAATGCGATGTCCGTTCTGGGCATACTTGATCAATGCGCCGCCGCATCCGGCTTCGATGTCGTCCGGGTGAGCGCCCAGCGCCAAAATGCGCATCGGAGACCGGCCGTTGGCCGTCGGCTTCGCCGCTCGCTTCATCTCTGCTCCCTCTCTCCCGCCTGTCGCGCCGCCGGGGAAGCCTCGTCGGACAGGCTCCTGGCCGCCCGCAAATGCGCGAGCGCCGCGTCTCCACACGCGAACAGCAAATCGATCGCCGACAGGCCGAGCACGAAGGGCTCGTAGCACTGCCGGTAGATCGGATGCCGAAACCGCTGCATCTCCAGCTCGACCCCGGACGCTTCGAATCGCGCCCGGTCCAGATAGGCGTCGGCGCCGGTCCCGCACAGATACTGTTTGGCGCCGACCGCCCGGCAAATGTCGATCAGCCGGTCGGTCGGCTCCTCGCGGAGGTTCCACTCCGACGCCAACCGAATCGGCGTCGTGATGCCGAACGCCCGCATGAGCCACCGCACGATCTCGAGGTTGAGATCGATCAAGCGCTCCCACGGCCGCCGGTAGAGCGCGCACAGCTCGTCCCAGTATCGCTCGCGATACGGCGCCTTCGCGTAATGGATGGCGAGCGCCCGCAGATGCCGGTCTCGCCAATGACTCGTCTGGTCGATCCGCACGTCCGCCACGCGCTGGCCGAAGCGGTGCCGCACCGGCACCGTGAGCCACTGCCAGCCGTCGGCGGTCCGGATCCGGTTCCGGTTCTGCCACTCGTTCTTCTTGAACTGGACGGTGTCCAGCGCCACGAAGACGTCGGCCTGGTCGATCTTATCCAGATACCCCAGCCAGGGCAGAAACTGCGGCTGATGAATGGCGACGCGCATAAGAGTCAGTGATTAGTGATTGAGTGATTGGTGATTGAGAGGAATCAACGTCATGTTTTCTCTTCACTCTTCCAATTACCAATCACTTAGTCACCAATCACTCTTCTATTTTGCCGGTATCGGCCTCACGTACACCGGATTGCTCAGGATTTCCCCTTCCCCCACCGCTTGGACGCGATAGGCCAGCCATTCCCCGGCCGGCGCCGTCGTGTCCGCCACGACATACGTGAACGGCGTCCGGCCGTCCACTCGCGCAATGACCCGACCCGATCGAATGATCCTGGCCGTCACGGGATGCACGCCGTGATCGGTCGCCGACACGGACAGGCGCACCATGACATCGCGCGCCCCTTCGGGATCGAGCGTCTCGCCCGGCCCGGCTGTCCGCGCCCCGCCCTGGACGTCCACGCGGAAGTCGTCGAGCCGATAGCCGAATTCCTTCCGGTACCGCTCCACCGCGTACGATCGCCCGCGCCGCAGGGCGCCCAGCACACCGGCGACCGTCCGATCGCGAACCCACAGCACCGTCACCACCTGGTCCAGTTCCTTCCCGGCATGGTCCGGCCCGTGAAAAGCGATTTCTCCCACGAGCGCGGGCGGGGTGCTTCGCTGTCCGGTCGCATAGAGATGGATGAGCTGATCCCACAGCCCGCCGGGATCGGTCGCCGTTCGCGCTTCCTGATAGAGTCCGCCGAATCCGGCATAGCTCCGCGTCAGCATCAACGCCTCCGGATGAGGATCCGTTTTGACGACCACGTCGCCCAACCACCCGAACGAATAGGTCCGGAAGTCCCGCGCCTCCGGCATGGACCAGAACGCCAGCCCGCCCCGGGTGTTCACCGCATCGATCACCGCTTGATAGGGTCGATAGCCGAGCCGCTCGTCGTACGAGCTGAAGACGGGCCGGCTGAACGGCCACGCGTTCAGCAGGAGCAGGAGCGCCGCGCCGGTCAGGAAAAGCGACCCGGTCCGGCGAACCGACCATCCGCGGGCAGGCCGACCACGACGGCCGGCGACGGATGAGCGGCCGCGCCACAGCCACGCCGCGGGAACGAAGAGGACCGCCGGCGCCAGACTGAGCGCCGTCCGCCCGTCGTAGCGATAGGACGCCGTATTGCCGACGGCGGGGAGCGCCGCATAGTCTTCCGGGTCGGAGAGCCCGACCACCAGAAGATTTTTTTGCGAGTTGTGCATCGTCAGGTCGCCGCGCCGCAGCGACCCGGTCCAATAGTAATGCGGCGCGACCTCGACGCCGGGGATCAGCAGGACCCCGGGATGGCGGGCCTGCGCCGCCGTGACCTCGCCTAGATAGCGCGCGAGGCCGTAACGGAGCACGGAGGGATAGCCGACCGTTCGCTTCAGGACGCCGTCCAAGGGAGAGAGGCCGTATTCGTAGTCCAGCGCGAAGTTGTCGGTGAGAATCACCGCGTCCAGCCCCAGGCGTTCCGCCCGTTCGGCCAAGGCGTCCATGCTCAACGAGCCGGTGCTCGCCGTGCTGTGCACATGGACGGCCGCCACGAGCGGGGTCAAACCGTGAGGGGTCAGAGACGAGGGGTGGGGAGTGATCGACGATGGCCGCAGTTCTTCCGGATAGACGGCGGTGCGGGTTACGCCGCCGAAGGCGAGGAGCAGGCAAAGGATTCGCACTGTAGCCACTCCGGGCCCCATCACCGATCACCCTTCACCGAGCGCCGGGCCCTTTTCGCACAAGGCTTGCTCGTATACCTGCTCGACGGCGCGCACCATCGTAGCGGCATCGAACCTCCGGCCGATACTTTGACTCGCCGCCTGGCCCATTTGCCTCGCCCAATCCGGCCGGTCCAGCGCTTGGCGGATGGCCTGCGCCAACGCGCCCGGGTCTCCGGCCGGCGCCAGCAGTCCGGTTCGGCCGTGCTCGATCAGCGCCGGCACGCCTCCCACCCGGCTGGCGATGACCGGCAGCCCGGCCGCCATCGCCTCGACCAGCGCGCGGCCCATTCCTTCGTTCAAGGACGGCAGGACGAACAGATCCATCGCGGACAAACAGACATCCACGTCGTCCCGCTCTCCCAAGAAATGCACCGAGTCTTTGAGGCCCAATCGGTCCGCCAAAGCCGACAGCTCGGCCTGCAACCCGCCGCTCCCGACGAGGACGACATGCAGGTTCGGAAAGGTCGGTTTGAGCTGCGCCGCCGCTTCGATCAGGAAACGATGCCCTTTCACCGGCGTCAACCAGCCGACCGACCCGACCACGATCGAACCCGGAGGACAGGGAAACCAAGCCGGCCTCAGACCCCATGTCCGACGCACGGACCGATACCGCTCGAGGTCGATCCCGCTCGGAATGACCGCGAACCGGTCGGCTCGTCCCACACCCCGCTCGAGGTGGTCGTCCCGTTCGGCCTCCGTGAGCGCGATCAGCCGTGTCGTCAGCCTTGTCAGCATCCGTTCCACCAGCATAAACACCCGGGAGCGCACGGCGGTGAAGTGCCCATAGAAGACATGGCCATGCGGCGTATGCACGACCACCGGCACGCCGGACCACCACGCGGCCAGCCGGCCCACGACGCCGGCTTTGGACGTATGGGTATGCACGATGGCGGGCCGCTCCCGTCGAAAGAGCCGCATCAGCGACCACAAGGCCGACAGATCGTTCAGCGGATGGATCTCACGGGTCAATCTCGGGATGATGATCCATCGGATACCCGCTTTCTCCAACTCACGGCAATGCTTGTCGGTCGCCGCCTGCCCGCCCTGGGCATCCCACCGGCCCGGCCTGCCGGCGACCACCAAGGGTTCGTAACGGGTGCGGTCGTGCCCCATCACGGTCAACATGGTGTTTTGCGCGGAGCCACCGCGATCAAGGCGCGTGATCACATGGATGACCGTTTTCGTCGCCACGAGGCTCCCTCTATCGCGCCGCCCGTCTTCGCGCGCACGTCCCGCAGAATTTGTTCCAACTCCGCAGCGTGCGTGGTCCAGTTGTACTGTTGTGCGATCAACTCGCGCCCTCTGCCGGAAAGCCGAGCGTGTTCGTCGGGGTTCTCGCGGAACCGTTGTAGCACACGACGGATCGCTGCGGCTAACGCACGGTCGTCCGTTCCCTCTGCCATCAGCATCGGATCGACACGGCTCAACACCTCGGGCAGCGCTCCCACCGGCGTACCGAGCACCGGCGTGCCGCAGGCCAACGCCTCGACGGTGACCAACCCGAAGCCTTCGAGTTGCAAGGTGGGCATGACGACCAAATCCGCGGCCTGATAGTACCGGCTCAACTGCTCTTCCGGTACGAACCCGAGCAATCGCACGTGCTCGACGAGACCCAAGCCTCGGATCAAGCGGTCGAGGGAATCCCGCAGAGGCCCTTCTCCTCCGATCAGGAGCAGAAGACCCGGCCGTTCTTCGTCCAACAAGCCCACGGCTTTGATCAAATGTTCCAGTCCCATCCTCGGGACCAGGTTGCGGACCGTGAAGAGAATCGTTCGGCTCGCCGGCAGCTTCAGCTCGTGGCGTACGGCTGATCGATGCGGGGCCGGGCTGAAGCAGGACAGATCGGCGGCTCCCGGCAACATTCGGATCTTGTCGTTCCTGATGCCGTGCACGGCCATGACCCGTCGCCGCATGAACTCGCTCATCACAATCACCGCCTCGCAGCGACGCATGACCATCCGCTCGATCCAGAGCCGGGCCCGCGCATTGACCGCGCGGCGCACCGCATCCGCCGCCGAGACCGCGGGCGGAGTCCGGCTCAGATATTCTTCATGAGCCAGCGAGAGACACATGTAGACCCAGGCGCCGGCCCGCCGGAACCGACCCCGGATCGGTCCAAGTCCCGCGAGCGACTGATACAGCACCGCGACATCCGGCCGGGCGGGCGACGCCATGAGATCGAACGCGCGGAGGCTGTTCCGAATCGACGACCACACGAACGCCGGTTCGTTCAGCCGCGAGACCTCGTACCGGCGCTCGATGGCGTCCTGGATCCAGACCACGGTCCGCGGATCGCCGACCGGAGCGCGCGTGATCAGGCCGACCCGATGGCCGCGCTCGCACAGGTTCAGCGCATGCCCGCGCAGCATCCGCTCCGCGCCGCCGATCACCCGCTCGGCCGAGACCTCTGAGAGCAGCAGAATGTTCATAAAACACGTAACGCGTGATGCGTGACCCGTGACGCGTCACACGTCACGTCCTCGATGCCACAATTCCAGCACGAGCAGCGCGTACAATTGATCCGCAAAATTGCGTGCGCCGCGTTCGTGCTGCGCCACCAGCCAGCGGACATACTCCGGACGCACGTAGCCGCGCCGGCGCACCGCCTCCTCCGACAGCAGGTCATGGACCATCTCCCGCAGCTCTTCCCTGAGCCACCGGGCCAGCGGCACGCGAAAGCCCTGTTTGGCGCCAGACAGAATGGGGCGCGGCAACACGGATGTGAGCGCCCGTCGCATGAAGCCCTTCAGCCGCCACCCCGATAATCGCATGGCGGCCGGGACGGCCAACGCGAAGGCCAGCAAGTGGTGATCGCAAAACGGCACGCGCAACTCCAGCGAATGGGCCATACTCATCCGGTCGCCCATGCGAAGCAGGTCGTCCGGCAGATATGTCTGCAGATCCAAGCCCATGGCGCGATCCGCCGGCTCTTGCGACGGCCATTGGTTGAAGAGCACGCGATAGGCCCGCTCCGGTCCCGCTCCTTCGGCCAGGTCGCGCAACGCCGGAGTGAAGGCCGCCGGCCCCCATTCCGGCGGCAGAAACGTGGTCCAGCGCAGGTACTGTTCGTCGAGCGGCCGATGACCGTCGGCCAGAAACCGCTTGAGCCGCCCCATCCGGTCCCGCCCGCCCGTTCCCTCCTTGAGCCACGACGCCGCCTGTGCGGCCGTCCAGGACCGCACGGACAACGGCAGCCGGCCATAGGGCGACGCCAAGCGGAGGCCCAGGTAGCGGGGATACCCGCCGAACAGTTCGTCCCCGCCGATCCCCGACAGCGCGACCGTGACCGACCGCTTGGCGACCTCCGACACCAGATAGGTGGGGATGGCTGAGGAGTCGGCGAAGGGTTCTCCCATCGCCGCGACCAGTCGCGGCAGGAGCGACACCGCGTCCGGTCGCAGGATCGCCTCCGTGTGCTGGGCGCCGAAATGGGTGGCGAGCCCCCGCGCCGCGTCCAGTTCGTTGTAGGACCGATCGGCGGGCGACTCATACCCGATGGTGAAGGTGCGGATCGGCCCGTTCGTCGCCTCGCGCATGAAGGCCAAGATCGCGCCGGAATCCAGCCCGCCCGACAGACACAGACCCAGCGGCACGTCACTGACCAGATGCGTCCGGACCGTGTCGCGCAGCAACCCGAGGAAGTAGTCGGTCGCTTCGGCTTCCGACGACCAACGGAATCGTGGAACCACCTGCGCCGGCCGATAGTACCGTTGGAATTCCACCCGGCCGTCTCGGATCTTGAGCAGTTCTCCGGGCCTGAGCTGGTACACGCCCTGGAACATCGTCTCCGGACCGGGCACATAGAGGCAGGTCAGATAGTCGGCGATCGCCTGCGGCCGAATGGTGCGCTCCGGCAACCCGGCCAGGAGCGACGGCAGTTCCGACGCAAACAGGATGCGTCCGCTCTCTGCGTGACCGCCCGGCCGGATGGCGTAATAGAGCGGCTTGATGCCGAGGCGGTCGCGGACCACCCACAACGTCTCCCGCTCGCGATCCCACAGGGCATAGGCGAACATCCCCCGTAACCGCGACACCGCCGCTTCTCCCTCTTCTTCGTACAGATGCACGAGGACCTCGGTATCGCCGTGCGACGCGAAACGATGACCTTTGCGGATCAATTCCCCCCGCAGTTCGCGGTAGTTGTAGATCTCGCCGTTCAGCACGGCCCACACCGTGCCGGTCTCGTTGGCCACCGGCTGATGGCCTCCTTCCGGATCGATGACGCGCAGACGTCTGACGCCCAGGCCGACGCCCGACTCCCGATGGCGCCCTTCTTCGTCAGGACCGCGATGGACCAACCGGTCCAGCATCCGGTCGAGCAGATCCGGCGCCCCGTCACCCGTAAAACCGCAGATGCCGCACATCGTCTTTCGCCCTATTTTCCGTCCCGGCCTTTTTTCATTTCGAGTTGTTTGCCCCGCTCGAGGTCCTTGGGTTCGTATCCCTTGAGGTCATGGAGATAGAATGAGCGCAGCCACATGCTGATCGCCAGCACCAACAGCGCCGTGAGCAAGGCCAACAGCATGATGGCCTCGCCGAACTTCAGACGCGCCCGCCATCGCCTCCAGGACATACCGGACTCCTTCTCGCGCGGTCCTTTGACGCCATGACCTCGATGGACGGACCCCAGGCGGCTCGATCCAAGCCGAGCGAAGCGGACAGCGCATACACCAGCCGATCCAGCCGCTTCAGTGATCGCCTGACCGCCCCCCTCACGGCGCCGCCATCCTGATAGGCGTCTCCTCGGCTGGGCGGCGCGGTCCGAACCGCGACAGTCGTAAACCCGAACCGAGGCAGGTGATGCGCGAACGCCCGTTTTCCAAACCCATAGAGATGGACGACCGTGACGTCCGGCAGTCCCACCGCCGAGAGCAGGCGGCCGAGCCGCACATGCAGCGGTCCGTTCGGCACACGAACATAGAGGAGACCGCCTGCACGCAGCACGCGCCGGGCTTCCTCGATGGCCGCAAAGGGGCTGGGCAGATGGTCCAACACGTTCAGAAACACGACGACATCCGCCGATTCATCCGGCAGCGCACAGGGCGGCCAAGCCGATTCATAGACCTCCAGCCCTTGCGCCCGCGCCTGCGCGACGGCCTCGAGCGAAAGCTCGAACCCGATCGCGCGCCATCCCCGGTCCCGCGCCTGTTTCAACAAGGCGCCCATCCCGCACCCCACGTCCACCAGCGTGCCGGGATGCGATCGAAATCGCTGTATCAAGTCCAGCACATGGCGGTACAGATTGTCCCTGGCCGGCCCTTGCTGCTCCGCTTGGTACCGGCTCCAATACCCGTCGCGATACCAACGGAGCAGCTCCGCCGGGTCGGGCACGACCTTCGGCGCCAGCAGCCCGCATCGTTCGCATCGCAACAACTCCCGGCCTCCGGCTGCTTGCGCCACCGACGCGCGCGCCTCTCCACAGGCGCACGACGTCAGTCCGGTATGAGCCGGTTTTCCCACTTCTACCTGCCCGCCAGACCGACTGCGTGGAGGAGCGCGAGCACCCGCCCCGTCGTGCGCTCCCGCGGGAACTCGCCGGCCCGCTCGATCCCGCGCCGTGTCAAGTCGTCGCTGAGCCCGGCATCGGAAAGGATGGCGGTCATGGCGTTCACCATCGAGGAGACATCTTCCGGATCGAACAACAGGGCCGCAGCCCCGACCACTTCGGGAATGGCCGCGCGGTTTGACGCCGCGACCGGCGCGCCGCAGGCCATCGCTTCCAACGCCGGCAACCCAAACCCCTCTTCCAGCGACGGCAGCACGAACAACGCACAGGCGCTGTACAGCAGCGGCAGGTCGCGATCGTCGATCAGTCCGGGGAAATGCACGCGGTCACCGATTCCGAGAGACCGAGCCAGCGCATCCAGCTCGGTCCGCCGCACCGCGTCGCCGCCCGCCAGCACGAGGCGATACCGCCCGCGCAACGCCGAGGACAGCGCGGCGTAGGCCTGTAGAAGGCGCGGGAGGTTCTTGTGCGGCTTGAAATTTCCGACAAAGAGCAGGTAGGGCTCAGCGATGCCGTACTTCCGCAACGTCGCGTCGTCCGAAGTTGTCGGCCTGAATTCAGTCCCCAACGCGACCGGAATCGCGTGGACCTTGCCTGGGTCGATCCCCAAACGGCTCACGATCGCCCGCTTGGAATAGTCCGAGTCGGCGATGACAGCGGCAGCCCGACGCGCATAGAGCTTCGCCAGACCGGTCATGGCACGGTCGTAGAACGGACGGCTCGCGCCCGGATAGCCGATAAAGAACAGGTCATGGATCGTCAGGACTATTGGACAAGGGCTCCAGAGCGGGCCTTTGTAATAGGGGGACAAGAACACCGACACCCGATCCCGCGCCAGACCGCGGGGCAACGTCACCTGGTCCCACCACTGAGTGTGCGTTCGCATCAGACGCCGTACCGTCACGCCTTGCGCCGCGCCGTTCAAGTCGGTGGTTTGATCACCGTACACGAGACATTCCCATCCCTGTTGCGCCGCCGCGCGCAAGACTTCGATCAGGTATCGCCCGATCCCGGTTCGCACGCCGCGCACCAACTCGCGTCCGTCCACGCCGAGCCTCATGAATCATCCTCCCGCCGTTCCCGAAGGCACGGCCGGCTTGCGTGCAACCAACTCGATCCCCATGCCCCAGTTCAACCCGGTCAACCGATACCACCCGTAGGCGACGGCGTTGACCAACCGTTTCCCCCGTTCGGCGGCGGCGCCACGATCGAACCCGACCCGAGCGTCCCGGAATCCCGCCGACGACACCAGCTTGGCGAGCGTCGCGGATGAAAAGTGGAAGAGATGCAATTCCCGCTCATCCGGCTCATACAGGGAAGGCGGCTTCAAGCGGGCCATTCGATAGGCGGCGCGAAACACATAGTCATGGAGGTTCGGCGTGGCGAGCACCAGCCAGCCGTTCGGTCGCAGGACGCGGTACAGTTCCGCCAGGACGCGGCGCGGATCGGAGACATGTTCGATCACATGCCAACCGGTCACGACGTCGAACCACCCTTCCGGCAATTCCGCTTCCCAGACTTCGCCCTGCCGGACGTCCAAGCCGCCGCCGGCATCCGCCGCACAGGGAGAAAGTTCGGTGCCCGTCACGTCCCAGCCTCCCGCTTTGGCAATCCTCAGGAACGTCCCGTCGCCGCAGCCGATGTCCAGCAGCCGGCCCGGTACGGGGCAGAGGCCGGCGACCAATTCCATGCGCCGGTCCCAGATCTTTCGCCTGGCATTCCCTTGTTTCTCCCACGCGGAATAGTACTCCCGGTCGTAAGCCCGCTCGATGACGTCGCGAGAAGGGGTCGGCGTGACGAACACCAGGTCGCACGCACAGCGCACGACACAGGTCCCTCCGGCCTGCTCGATGATCCGCCAGTTCGTTCCTCCGCAGAGCATGCAGGTTGCCATGAGAGACGCCTATCCGTTCGTCAACTCACCGTACAGCCGTTCCACTTGGGTCACATGTCTCGACAAACTGAACTCCCGCTCCACCCGCTCCCGTCCCGCCGCCCCCAGCGATGCCGCGTAAGCCGGATC
Source organism: Nitrospirota bacterium (assembly GCA_040755395.1). Classification (NCBI taxonomy): domain Bacteria; kingdom Pseudomonadati; phylum Nitrospirota; species Nitrospirota bacterium. The sequence goes on along the minus strand of JBFMAX010000002.1, from coordinate 107,230 downwards.
GTCGAGGAGGGTCAGGATCACCCGGGCCAGCGCAGGCGGTCGGCCGGACGGCACCAGCAGGCCCGTCTCGCCGTGGCGGACGATTTCAGGCACGCCTCCTCCATCGGTTGCGACGACCGGTTTGCCCATCGCCATGGCTTCGATGAGCACGCGGCCGAAGTGTTCGCCCCTGGACGGCAAGACGAACACATCGCACAGAGCCAGGACATCGCGCACATCGTCGAGCCAGCCGGTAAAATGGACCCATGGGCCAAGATTCAGCCTCCGGCTTTGCGCTTCCAACTCCCTCTGTAGCTCCCCGTCCCCTACCAACACCCAGTGCGTGTCCGGCCTGACTGTCCGTACCAACGCCGCCGCGTCCAGCAGATCGTCGTATCCCTTGTACGGGACAAAGCGCCCGACGCTCGCCACCACCGGCTCGCCCTCCGCAACCCCCAGTCGCTTGCGCAGGTCCTTGGGCGCCGGGCGGGGCGCAAAGCGAGCTGTATCCACGCCGTTGTGGATGCACCGGACCTTTCCGGTCTCGGCCCAGGCAAACCGCCGGCCGACGGCATGCGAATTCACGATCACGCGATCGGCCAAGCTGAAGAGTATTCGATCCAACCATCCGCCCGGGTCCGCCACACGGACGTGCCAGATGACCAGCCGTTTCGCCCACTTGCCGGCCAGGCCTGCATAGGCCATCGCGCGCGAGCCGTTGGCATGCACGATGGCGGCATCGGTCTCCACGATCAGCCGATGGAGCTCGGCGACGCTCTGAACCAGCGCAGGACTTGGCCGTCGCAAGGTCGGCATCGGCACAACGTGAGTCAGAATCTCCATCGCGCGGCACCGCTGGGCGACTGCACCCTCGGCCGGTACAACCACGATAGGCATCCACCTCGTCCGATCGAGCGTCTCTGGAATGGCGAGGAAGCTGACTTCTCCCCCGCCGACGATCTCGGCATGATTGGACACCAACATGACCGGTTGCGCCGTCGTCATCGCCTGAGCCGTTCGAGAAAATATTTCCACCGTCCCGCTTCCGCGCCGAGGTCCATCGTCATCTTCACGAGCGGCGCTAGCCACCAGGCCCGTCGATGAGCCGGGTACGCGCGCGCAAACCGGAAGCGCCACAGCATGACGACGTAGTACAGCAGCGCCAGGATCGGAACCAGACGCACCAGCGGTGGGAACGCCGAGACGAGGATCAGGAACGCCGCGGCTCGGACCGTCCACGAACTGCGGAGCAGGTATCGCACATACGACGCTCGATCCAGATGCTGTTCCCAGGTCGCCAGTTCGCCATACCCTCGTCGCACGAACCAGGTAAAGATGGCCCCGAACCGGTCTCTGGTCCGATGATAGACCACGGCGCACGGCGCATAGACGCAGCGGCCCATCTTCGCCACCCGTTCAGCCAAGAGCGCGTCTTCGCCGCCCGCCCGGGCTCCTTCAGAAAACCCGCCGGCGTTCAGGACGGCATCACGCCGGTAGGCGCAGTTGCACGTGGACAGATGGTTCGTCGGCACGACTCGTCCCATCGCCTGATGCACATAGCGCAGTCCGCCGCCGGGAAATCCCAGAATATTCTCGGCGTAGCCCAGCGGGCCGCAGTTCCTGACCAGGACCGCGCCCGCCACTCCTTGAATCGCCGGGTTCTCCAGCAACGGGGCGACCAGTTCATCGGCCCACCCCTGCTCCGCTTCGCAATCATCGTCAATGAACAGCAGCAGTTCGCCGCCGGCTTCCTTCACCGCCACGTTCCGGGCATAGCCGAACCCGTACTCCTGCCGGGGGAGAGGGACATACCTCACGCCGGGAATCGCCCTCGGTGTATCTGTCTCTTCAACGACGACGATCTCGGCTGATCGTCCGATTCCGCCCGATCGTCTGACCGAATCAATTGCCCTCAATAGGTCAGCGTGCCGATCTTTCGAGCAGATGATGACGGACACCTTGTCGTTCACAAGCAGACGGCCCCATATTTCCACGAGCCTCGCCACCGTCCGGCCGTCAGCGCGGCCGATTTCGCGAGCAACAAGCCCGCGAGTCCGACGGCTACGGTCACGGAGGGCGGAGCGCCGGCGAGCGCGGCCCGTTTGCCCGCCTCCCTGATCATCCACAGCGCATAGAGCGGCAGCAGCCACCACAGCGGCTGATAGAGCCCCCACAGCGCCAGAATCCCAAGCAGCTTTTTATCGGCTGAGGCGCCGTCCAGCCACCCGTTCACGGGGGCCGACGCCCAGACCGTGGCATATCGCGGCAGTTCCATCCACAGGCCTTTCGGCCGGTGACGTCCGAACAGATAGGCATGGCTGCATCCGAACCCGTACGCTTGGCGGAGAAGCCCGGCCAGCGTGTTGCGATGATGGTGCCGCACGACCGCCTCGGGTCGATAGGCAACGGCCGATCCTCGTCGATAGAGTCGCGCGCAGAGATCGTAGTCCTCGCCGTAGATCGTCACGCCCTCGTCGAACCCGCCGAGCTGCTCGAGCAGGGAACGCCGCACGGCCAGGTTGGCGGTGGGAAACCCGCCGGCCCACGGGGTCCAGGTCGTATGGAGCGACGGCTGTTCCGGCGATTGCAGCGTATACAGCGAACTGAAGAGCTCCAAGACCGACCCGCCGGTGGCACCCGCGATCCGCCCGGCGACTCCTCCGACGGCCTGGTCCTCGAACGGAACGACGAGCTGCTTCAACCAATCCACGTCCGGTTCGCAATCGGCGTCGGTGAAGGCGATGACCTCCCCGGCCGCGGCTTTGATTCCCGTATTCCTTGCCGCCGAGGCGCCGTGTTTGGGCTGGACCAGGCATCGAACGGTCCATCCCGCATGATCGGATTCGAAGGCGTTGAGGAGTCCCTGGCTGCCGTCGGACGATCCGTTGTCGACAAAGATGATCTCATCCGGCTTCGGATCGAGCCGGCCGAGCGCGGCCAGACAGAGCGGCAGTGTCCGTGCCGCATTCAAAACGGGAATGACGACGGAGACGCTCAACATGCCGCGGCCCTCGGTTCCAGAAGCTGGCGATACACCGTTTCGAGCGGCGCGAGGCAGCGCGGCCAGTCGTACTGCGCTTCGACGAGCCGGCGCGCGGCCATGCCCAATCGCCGCCGTTCGGACGGATCGTCCAGCAGCCTGCAGATCGCGGCGATCATGGCGTCGGCGTCGTCGGCCACGACCACGTCGCGCCCCGGTACGGCCTCGATGCCTTCGAGTCCGATGGTCGTCGTGACGATCGGTAGCCCGGCCGCCATCGCCTCCAGCAGTTTGGTCCTCGTTCCGGCTCCGGTGAAATGCGGCGCCATATAGACGGCGGCCGCGTGAAGATGCGGCACCATGTCAGGCACGTCGCCGATCACGGCCACGCTCTCGCCCGCCAGCTCTCGTACTTTCGCGTCCGGGTTGCGGCCGACGAGACGAAGCTGCGCATCCGGCCGGCGCCGCTGGATCGCCGGAAAGACCTTCGTGGCCAAATACCGCGCCGCATCCACGTTCGGCTCGAATGCCAGATCGCCGGTGAACAGCAGGACCGGCGGTACGGGGCGATCGCTCCAATCGGGTCGAACCGCGGCGCAATCCACCCCGTTCGGGACGACCAGCACCCTGCGTCCCGGCCGCGACCGTTCGCAGCGCGTCCGGTCTTCCTCGGACACCACCAAGACCCAAGAGGTCGCGGGCCAGCACACCGTATCGAACAGTCCGTAGCGGCAGAGTTGGACGAAGGTTCTGGCCTTGCGCCATGCGCCGGTCCCGTGCCGGAGCGCGCGCAGCGGACCGGCCAAGCCGTATGCCCACACGTCCAAGACGACCGGCACGCGGATGTCGATCGGCACATAGGGAATCATGGCCGGCTTTTCGAGCTGCACGGCGCCGTACCTCTTCGAGGCCAACCGGCGATGAACGGCCTCCTGCAAAGCCGGATCCTTTCCATAGGGTCCGAGGTGTCCCGCGCGCCGGAACCATGACACCGGCGCCGGAGGCACGAACTCCAGGTCCGCGCAAACGTTCTTCAACAGCCGTTCCGCCTCCTGCACGCCGTCGATCGCCGGCGCGACCAGATCCACCTCGAACCGCTCCGCCAAGAAGCGCACCATGTGCAGCATCCGTAACGCGCCGCCGCCGCGCCGGTCGGACGGAGGCGCAGGGGCCAGAAACAGCAGTCGCATGTCCTCACCGCTCTGCATCGGGCCACAGAAGAAACTTGTAGTCCGCAGGAGTGCCAATCACAGCCCATTCGTGCACCCGGCGCACGATCGCTTTGCACCGGTCCGCAATGCCAGCCCCCTCCGTGATGTCCGCTTCATAGACCCGCCGCCAACGGAGGCGCGCGGCTCGGAAGAGTCTCGTCCAGTAGGACAACGGCTGCACATTCACATGGGATGGATCCCGTTTTGCGTTAGGATGGCGCGGGTGGCAGATCTTCACATAGGCGGCACCGCTCCCGCTGAGGACCCGCCGGATCTCCCGTAGAACCGGTAGCGGTTGTTCGAGATGCTCAAACAAGTCGAGCGCGGTGACCAGATCGCAGCTCCCCGATCGCACCGGAAGACCCGATTGCGCGTCTGCCACGATCAGATGGCCATGCGCCGGAGGCGCACTCTGGGACACCGCATAGAAACTGATATCCACTCCCACCGCCCCTATCACACCTCTGGCGTGAAGCGCCTCGACCAGGAATCCTTTCGCGCAACCGATGTCCAGTGCCCGGCCAGGTGTTCTGTAACGGCAGAGAAACGCCGCCGTTCGGTCCGCCAGCGGATAGATCAGGTCGCGGGTATAAGGAGGGCTCTGGCGAGTCTTGCCCTCGAAGTACTCCCGATCGTAGAACGAAGTCGTCATAGGGCTCCGACATTGCCGCATGTCCGCCACTCACGACAGGTCAATCCCCAACTCCCGATTGAACCAGCCTCGAACGAACTCGACTGCCCGCGCATTGAGGTGCACCTCGTCGCTTGCAAATTCTTCCGAGATGAATCCCTCCCCGTCCGATGCTGCGACGAAGATATCGATGTAGGGGATACTCTGCGCCGCGCAAAACGCCTTGAGTCGTTCGTTGAACTCCCTGAAGATACCCACCCGAAGATCGGGGGCGGCATAGTACGGATACCCATACCGGTTAGGCTGCCTCCCAGCCGGCGGAATTCCGTAGACGCACAGCCTACAGCCTCGCTTGGCCACGTCGAGCAGGAACGCGCCGTAGCTCACGATGGTCCTGTCAATCCACTGGCTGAGTGGAATCCGCTCATCGTGCTTCTTGTATTGGTAATAGATGTGAATGCGGCAATCGATCTCCCCGAAAGACAGCAGGGCTATGTCTCCGCTCTTGACGCGGTTCAAGATTCGCAGGACTCTTTGCCTCCCCTGGGTCGTGCTATGATCTTGTCCCAGCTTATAAGCCGTAGCGGGACCGACATGGTAAACGAGAAACGAAGGCTGCCGCTTGAACGCCAGCACATGGCTGTCTCCAATCACATGAACGAGCGGCCGGTGTGTGAGCCTGGCGGTCAGGAGAGACGACATCTCGCACCAGCCGTCCAGGAACCTGGCGAGCATCCGGGAACAGGGATCGGCTGCCAGACCATAAAACGACCGGCAAGCGGCTGCGATCGCCTGCGCGAGCCCTTCGGCGGCCCAGATGTTGCGAGCTTTCTCGATCCGTTTGACTAAGAGAGACATGGCTATCCGTGGTTCACCCGGCCGCCGATTGAGACCGATCAGTGACAATCTGCAGCAACCTCGACACTTGCCGCGCGCTCTGCGTCCAACTGAACGACGCGGCTCGCTTCAGCCCGGCGGCCGCCATGCTTTCCCGCAGAGCCGAGTCCCTCAACACGCGGCCGATCGCGGCGGCCATGGCGGTCGGATCTTCGGGATCGACGCAGCATCCCGCGTCCCCGACCACTTCCGGCAGCGCCCCGGCCTTCGACACGATCACCGGGACTCCGGACGACAGCGCCTCCAGGACCGGCAGGCCGAAGCCTTCATAGAGAGATGGGAAGACGAACAGCGACGAACCGGCGTAAAGCACCGGCAAGTCTTCCGCCGGCACGTACCCGGTGACGATCACGTCCCCGCGGACCTTCAAACCCTCCAGCACGGTCAAGGTGTCGGTTCCCCAGCGCCGGTCACCGACGAGCACGAGCTTGGCATCGATGCCCCCTTCAAGCCTTGCCTCCTGATAGGCCCTCAGCAGCGTCGGCACGTTCTTGTGCGGTCCCAACGCCCCGACATAGAGAAGATAGGGACCGTCGATGCCGTACCGTCGGCGGATCTCCTCCAAACGAACTGCAGAAGCGGGACTGAATACCTGATTCCGCCCCGGATAGATGACATGCACCGATTCGGGGTCGATACCCAATAAGTCGACCAGATCATGCTTGGTTTGATGCGAGATCGCGACCAACGCGGCCGACCGCCGGCAGAGCCGTTGGAGCCTTTCTCGGAACCTCCGGCTTTCAGGAAATAGATTCGGTAGGCGCAACGGAATCAGGTCATAGACGATCGAGATCACCTGACCGCGCGGCAGGACAGGCGCGACCAAGCAGGTGGCGAGGTAGAGGTCCAGGCTGCTCCAAAACCGTCGCTGGACCGGCAGACTTTTTCCCAACCGGTCCCACCAGAACAACACCGCGCGGTCGGGGATCCGGAGGAGTTGGACCGGGGCGAAACGCTTTAACTCACTCACAGCTTCCACATCGAGCCACCCCCGTCGCAACAGGAGGCGGAACTCCGTTCGCGGATGATTGGCGATCAGCGTGCGGACGAGCGGTCCGACATAGCCGCTGATCCCTCCCCGCCCCACCATTGGTCCAGCATCGATTCCGACCATCATGGCCCCGCGGCTCCACCCTCCTGATATCCGCATCGATGTCCTGCACCGCTCCAGGCTCAGGCGCGGGCATGCCCCTGGAGAGTTTCTCGAAACCGTCCCATCAACTTGAGCAGATCGTCAGTCGACGCCACCCGGAACAGCAACAACATCCCGCCGTAGCCCATCAGCGCCGCCGCCGTAGCCGGTACTGCGCCGGTCGACCAGAGCGCATAGAGCAGGCCTCCGCCAAGCAGCGCCGCGCCGAACACCGAACGCGCAACGCGCAGCGAGATGGAAAAGCGGAGGTAGCGGCGGACCAGGAACGCCGCCACTCCTAGCAGCACCGCTTCGGAGACCAGCGTGCTCACCGCGGCTCCGACCCCTTCCCAGAGCGCGATGGTCCACAGGTTCAGAGCGAGATTCAAGAAGAAGACACTGGCCAGCGCCACAGCCCACTGCCGCTCCTTTCCTCTCGCCTGCAGAGCCACGCTCAACGGCGCATAGAGCCAATTGGCCGCGGCGGACCAGGCCAAAATCATCAAGATTGGGGCTCCGGCCGTGAAGTCCCGCCCATACAGCAAGGCCAACAAGATCGGCGCGAAGCCGGTCAAGCCCAGAGCAAGGCCCGGCGCCACGACGATTAAGACCTTCATCAGACGGTCGAAACTCCCCGAGGATCCCGTTCGCGACTCTTGCACCAGATAGGGAAACAACGCCCCGGCGATTGTGGATCCGAAGTTGATCACCATGTTGATGGGCTTATAGGCCGCGCTGTAGAGCCCCACGATTGCGGGCGAGGACATCTGTCCTAAGAGCATGATGTCAGCCCTCGTGTAGAACCCCTGAACGGCCGCCGCCGCACCGAACGGAATCGCCTGACCGAACAGCGTGCGAATGGAAACCGGTTTGCTCATAGTTTGGGGCAGGAAGGGCGCGGCCACGACTCGCCCCACGAGGATCGACAATCCGGCGGCGATCACCTGTGCCCACAGGAACGCCGCGACGCTGGCCTGCCAGATCGCCGCCAGACCCAGCAGCCCTGTGCCTGCAAGGCCGACGACCAATTCTGCAACCGCCAATCGATCATACCGGGCCCGTCCGCCCAGCACGGCCAGATAGGGCCAACTCAGTGTTCCCAACGCAAGTTGCGCCGCCGCCAGAATGACATACGTCGTCGGAACCGGCTGTGCCGGAAGAACGGCAGCGAAACCGATCACCGCGCCGAACACGAAAACGGCTAGCAGCACTTGCGCACGCACTGCTGCGCGGAGCGTGCCCAGGCTGGTCTGCGGCTCAAGCGCGATCGTGCGAGTAACAACGGCGCTGATACCGAGATTCGGCAAAAGCCCGAACATGGCAGCAAGCCCCATCGCATAGGCGTATTGTCCCAGATACTCGACACCGAGGAGCCGGGCCAGGATGATCGAGTTGCCTAACGACAGCACAAAGCCCAGCACACGGCCGGTCAGCAGCAGGCTGGTTGCACGTGTGAGCGAGATGCCCTTGAGGCTGTCGGTCATGCGATTTCCGTCCCCTTGCTTGTTTCTCAGTGCCCGCTTGTCTCGGGTGCGCCTGTCCGGCCAAACTGAAATCTGGCCGGTCCTTCGACCATCGGGGTTTTCTGCTCCGTGTCCGATTTCACTGCAAGCTGATGCTCAACCCCGTTCAGCATGACGCTCCTGACCACCAGCCCCGCATAGAGCCAGAACGGCTCCATGATGCGAACGATGATGAACGTGTTGGAGCCGATGGCGTGTATCAACAACCCCAGGAAGCCGAACAGGAACCCGAGCGCGATGCCGCGCAGGTACGGATCCTGGAGCTGCTGATAGCCGGCCTTCCCGGTCCGAAAGATGACCCACATCAACGCCAGGAAGGCGCACAATCCCAAGAGGCCCGTCTCCGTGAGCACCCGGGGATACATCGCATCCATGAAGGGGCCGCCGGTGACGCCATGCCCCCACAATGGCGACTGCTTCCACACCTCGAACGATCGCTGCCAGGAGCGCAAACGGTCCGATGTCGAGGTATCGACTCTGACTCTTCCGATCCTGATCTGTCCCTCTTCCGGAGGCTGCGCAAAGGTGTACACAATCCGCTCCGTGACGGCGCGCGGTGCCAGGAAGGGGGTCGCGGCCATGCTCAGCACCAACAGCGCCAGCAGCAAGGGACTGCGACGGCGCAGGAACACCAGGAAGCCGAGCGCGACCACGGCGGCCCCGAGAAACGAGGCCCGCGACAGCGTCGCCTGCAGCGCGATCCCGCAGATCCCCAACAAGACGGTCAAGGGCCAGCGTCGCGTCACCGCGCCGCGCGTCACCAACAGGCCCGAGATGACAGCCATCATGAAGACCAGATAGCCGCCCAGGGTGTTCGGCTCCCCTTCTTCTCCTTCGAACGGCGCGGAGACGCGCGCGCCGGACGGAATTTGCGAGATGGCGTACAGCGACACGGCAAGACAGGTGAGCAGGCTGGCGGTGACCAGGTGCTTGATCTGCTTCTCGGTGTGAATGAGGTTGACCGTCATAAAATAGAGAAAAAAGTATTCGTAGTACTTCAGGAGGAAGAAAAACCCTCCCGCAGGCCTGACGCGCCCCGTGAGCACCCCCATGAGCGTCGCGAAGACGCAGCCCGCGACATAGAGCATGATCGTGCGGTTGAGGGGTGTCCGGACGAAGGCCGCCGCCTCCTTGGACACGGCGGCGCGCGCAAGCCAAGCGAGGCCGACCAGCACCAACAGCAGGTCGTCGAACCGAAGGGTGATGCCCCTCCCCATCGTCGCCCCGGTGCCCAGGCTGCCCACGAGAAATTCCGGACCGAGCAACATCGAGAAGACGAGGATGTACAGCCCCGCCAAAGGAGAGAGAAACGCGATGAGCAAGGGGATGGCGCCCGCAATCAAGGTCAGGCTGGTCGTCGGCCTAGTACCGGCGAGGAGGAGCGCCAGCGGCACCGCCGCCAACGCGGGAAGAACTCGGATCAACCACTCGGTTGCCGGTCTCTCTCTTGAAAATGCAGTCAATCGTCAACCGTCATTCGTCAATCGAGGCCATTCATCGTGATTTGTTCAAAGTGAATCGGCGGCCGTACGTTGAACGGTTCACGTTTAACGATTCACGCGTCGCGCCTCAGCGATACTCGTAACGGTACAGCCCGGCGTCGGCGGAAATTTCCGCCCTGACGTTGGTCAGCACCACGCCGAGCACATTGGCCTGAGCGTGATCGAGGAGGAACTTGGCCCGTTTCAGGGCGTTGCGCCCGATCCTCCCCACTTGATACACGAGAATGGTTCCGTCGACGCGCGAGCTGATCGCCACGGCGTCGGTCACGGGAAGAATCGGCGGCGTATCGAACAGCACCACGTCGTACTCTTCCTGCATTTCCGTGACCAGGGCTTTGATCCTGTTCAGATTCATGAACTCGCTGGGATTGCCCGACGAGGAGCCGCTGGTCAGCACGAAAAGGTTGTCGAGGCCAGGGCTTGCCATGACCCGATCGGCGCCCAGGGTTCCGAGCATCAAGTCCGTCGCCGATCGCACCGACTTCCGCCAGGGAACGCTGCCCGACAAGGCGTCGACGAGACCCGGCTCGCGATCGATCCCGAGCCGCTGATGGACGATCGGCCGGCGGAGGTCGGCGTCCACCAACAGAACACGCTGACCTTCCTGGGCCAGGGTGATTGCCAGGTTGATCACGCAGGTGCTTTTTCCCTCGCCGAGTCCAGCGCTGGTGAACAGAATGGATTTCACCCGGCGATCCATGCTCGCGAATTGGATGTTGGTGCGCAGCGACCGAAGACTCTCCGACAGCACCGACTTGGGATCGATGAGACAGATCAATTTCGAGAAACTCTCGACCGTCTCGCGGGGCGTGTTCGGCGTGAGGGCCGCCTTCGCCGCTTCTTCCAGCTCCCTGTCGTCGAACTGCGGGATCACGCCCAGCACAGGCACCTTGAGGAAGTCTTCGACGCCCTCGATCGTGCCGATCGACGTATCGAACGACTCCCGCGCAAACGCGAGGACGATGCCCAGGAAGACGCCCATCAGGGAGCCGATCATGAGATTCAGCTCGGTGTTGGGCGCATTGATCGGGCCGGCAGGGGCGATGGCCGGCGCAATGATCGTCACCTCTTCGATCTGCTCGGCGCTTTTGATCAGGAGTTCTTGGTGTTTGATCTTGAGCGTGGCGTGCAGATCGGAATTGACCTTCACCTCGCGCTCGAGACGGTTGAGCTCGATGGCCGCCTTGGGAAACGCCAGGTACCGCTCGCGATAGCGATCGATCTGCTCTTTCAGCGCCGCTTCCCGGTCGTTCAGCGTCTTCAGTTTGGAGGCCAACTCGCGCGTCATCTCCGCCTTGACGTTCGCGATCTTGCGTTGCAGTTCCTGCACTTTCGGGTGCTGCGCGGTGTAGTTGATCAGCAGCGTGGAGCGCTCTTGCAGAAGGTCCATCAACTTGTTGTTGAGAATTCCCAGGAGCGCGTTCGGCTCTTCGGTGAAGATCCGCCCGGTCTGGCTGCCGGCGGAGTCGGCGTCCCCCCGGCTCAGCGCCTGAATCTGCTTGGCGGTTTCGTCCTTCCGGCGCAGGACGGCGTTGTACTCTTCTTCCAACTTGGTGAAAGTCTCCAAGGCGGCCTTGGCTTCGTCGGCCAGAAAGACCTGCCCTTCCCGTTCCTTGAACTCCCGCAGAGCCTCCTCCGCCTCGCCGAGTTTCCGTTCCAGAGCGGCCAACTGTTCCTCGACGAACCGTCGGGATTCCGTCACCATCCGGTTCCGGGCCGTGATGTTCTCGATGCGATAGGCGTCGGCCACCGCGTTGGCCATTTTCTCGGCCGTTTCCGGCCGGTCGGCTGTGGCCGTGATCCGGATGATGTTGGTGTCGGGCTCCCGCGTCGTCCTGATCCGTTGCCCCAGTTCATAGATGCGGTTCAGATACTCGGCGGACCGGCGCGCCTCCGGGGACGGCTCCGCCGGCACCAAGCTTAATTCCTGGGCCACGCGTTCCATGACCGGGAAACTTCGGATGAACTCGGTCTGGGTGCTGAGGTCGTTGGCGGTGGAGAACGACAAGGACTCCAGCAATTGCTGCGCGACGGTGCTGCTCCGGTCGAACTTCACGCGGGCGGTGGCTTCATAGACCGGTTCAGGCTGGAGCATCTGGGAGAAGACGAAGGTAAAGACGACCACCAGCGCGGCGGCGAACAGGATGAGGTACCGGCGCTTCTTGATGATCAGCCAGTAGTCGATGATGTCAAGTTCGTACTGGGCCATAAATCCTGTCGTTGTCGCGACGAGCGCGCCGATGCCTTTCGCGCTACCTGATGACTGCGCCGGGGAAGAACGCCGGGATGATGAAGGCCGGATAGAACGGCGTGATGGCGGTCTGCACGATCGGCATCACCTTCTTGGCCGCTTCCGCCGCGTCGCCGAGATGCTCGCGCGGCACGAACACGATGTCGTTCTCCTCCAACGGAAGATTCCGGCTGAAATCGCCGTAGGTGTAGAGCCGGGCCAAGTCGGCGGTGAGAATCTGCGGCTGTTGCAGATCGCCGCCGCGGATGATTCGGATCTCCTCCAGCAACGCCGTCTCGTTGTAATTCTCGGCCATCGCCAGCGCCTGGATGACCGTCATGTTGCGCGACATCGGAATCATCCCCGGTTTCTTGACGTCGCCGAACACGAACACGCGCTTCACGCGCAACGCTTTCTTCTTCAACTGCACCTGGACCCGCGGTTGGCGCATGTAGGGCGTCACGCTCTCCTGAATGCGCGCCTCGGCCTGAGCCGCCGTCATACCCGCCACCGCGACTTCCACGAACGAGAGGCTGACCATGCCGGACTCTCGGACCGTCGCACTGAATTTCTCCTCCCCGGCCCCGCGCCGGATCGTGACGTCCAGCGTGTCCCCCGGTTCGATCAGAGCGTCCGAACTGGCGACCGTTTCGTCGGCGTAGACGTCGCCTTTGGGCAGCGGCGGCAACGGCTCGGTCGGCCGGGTGATCGCCGTCGGCGGCAGCGTGGACTGCGCGGGGTTTCGGCATCCAGCGAAACCAGCCGCGACGGCCAGAACCAACAACAGACGGAGCGATGATCGAACAGCCAGACGACCGAGAGTCATAGACTGGTCCTCAGATCGCTTCCAGCGGTTTCAACACTTCCACAATGTGCACGAGCGTCGTCTTGCTGAGGTCCAGGATTTTCGTCAGCGTCGCCCCGTCGGCCTCGGCGGATTGCTGGACCTGGAGGATAGGACGTAATGGATATCGCTGGCTGACTTGGATCACGGCGCCGACTTCCCCCGTATTCAACCGCACGACAGTACCGAGGGGATAAACGGACAGTTGCTCGACGAGCGCCTTTAGCAGATGATGCGGAAATTTGCGTTTCTCATTAACCAACATTTGTCTGACCGCATGGTGCGGCAGGATACGTCGGCGATAGGATCTGGGGCTGATCAGCGCATCGAACGCGTCGACCAAGCCGATGAGTTGAGCATATTCATGAATCTGGCCGCCGCTCAGCCGATCCGGGTAGCCTTGGCCATCCCACCGCTCATGTTCCTGCCAGGCGACACGCGCCAGCCAACCGAAGCTCGTTCCAAGCCGGTTTAGAATTTCCCGGCCGAGTTTGGGATGCTCTTCGATCTGCGCTCGCTCCTCGGGGGTCAACGCTCCGGGCTTCATCACCAGCGATTCCGGCAGCGCGAACATGCCCACGTCGTGGAGGAGCCCGGCTAAGACCAGGCGCTCAAGATCGATGGCTTCGTATCCCAGCCCGATCCCGATCTTCGCAGCTAGAATCGCCACATGCACGGGATTGGTCGTAAGCGGCCGGTCTTCCGAACACGAAAAGACTTTCAGGAGCAAATCATCGGCCTGTTGGACCGACGCCGTGATGCCCGTCGCCACGTGCGCGATGTCTTCGATTCGTACCGTCGCGCCCTGCCGGACGGCATGTCCCAACCGCAGCAGTTCCTCTTTCGCCAGGTGATACCAGTCCAGATCGGGAGGCGACACGGAACTTGCCGTCGTGGCCGGTTCCGGACCGGATGACGCGCGGAATGCGCCGTCGATGCCTGCGCTACCAGGCACAGACGACGCTTTATGGTGTTCGCGCACGATATCCGATAGGCGCGGCATGTCGCGCTCCCCCTCTCGCATATGGCGAGTTCTCGCGTTCCTTGCGATCCTCCGTGGTGTGGACGGATCCGACTCTTCGCATAGCCGTCACCGTCTGATCGGAAGCCGCTTGAGCTCGGGCGGCTTCGACTCGAGTTTCTGCAGCTCCCTCTCCAACATCGCTCGAATGAAGCCGCTGGTCGTATAGCCCTGGCGCTTCAGTTCATCCAACTGAAGCTTCAGTTCCAGCGGCAACTGAATGACAATCCGTACTAATTTGGGCATCTCATTACTCCACTGTGTCACAAACCATGCCGGGTCGTCGCAGAAGGCATGCACATGCTATGCCCTGCTAGCATTTGTGCCATGCCCTCAAAAACTAAGGAACTTTCATGGAGATCATCGACCCGCGCGTTTCCGGGAATGGACAAAAACCCGTCAAGATTTCGACTGATGCGCAATTTTGGTCGGATCGTCGCGTGGGGGAGGGTCCGGCGCGCACGAAAGAAAACAGTCGCCAGGGGCCTTCGGCCTACCTTGCAGCGTGAAGATCATGGCTGGGCGAGAGGCTAGAGGCTCGGGGCGAGGGGGAAAGAGCCTCGGGCCGCTGGCCTCGCGCCTATTGTTCAACAGCCGTTATTGGATTCCCCAGCGGAACCACAGTCGGAAGAGGTTTCGCCGTTCGGCTCCTGTCATGGTCGCCCCAATGCGGACAGGCGCCAAGAGCCGCTCCTTCATGGTGTGGATCGTGACTCTCGACGATGAAGCCTGAGCGATCATCCACACCGCTCCATCGACATCGGTTCTGAACGTGCGACTTCCGACAGCCGCGAGCGCCTCCAAGACCGAGGCGGCGGGATGCCCGTATGGATTGTGTCGCCCGACCGAAATCACGGCGGTTTCCGGGCGGACGCGCTCCAGCCAGAGGAGACTCAGGGAGCTCTTCGCACCGTGGTGGGGCACCTTGAGAATCGTCGTCTGGCGCGCGCTGCCGGTCTCAACCAGGCGCAGCAGTCCTTGCGCCTCGAGATCGGCGGCAAACAGAAATGAAAGCGACCCGCATTCTAGCCGAGTGACGACCGACAGGTTGTTCAGCGCCGTCCCGGACGAGCGAGCAGGCGGCGACGCCACGGACACGGCGCCGGCCGGCGGGTTGAGGACGAGCAGACGGCACGACCCCGAATCGATGACGGTGTCGCCTTCCTGCGCCACACGCTCGGCGAGCCCCCGCGCCGCCAGCGCGCCTTCCAGCCTCCGGTAAAACGCCTCGCTTCTCGTGACGCCGTTCCCCCAATACTGGCCGGTCGGGAAATGTCGAAGGATCCAGGCGAGCCCTCCGACATGGTCCACCTGCGGATGCGTCCCGATCACGCGATCGATCGTCCGGATTCCGCGATTCCACAGAAACGGGCCGACGACGTTGCGTCCCATGTCGAAACGCTCGAGCGTCGCGCCGCCGTCGATCAGCACGGTTCGCCCGTCCGGGAGCTCGACGACCGCGGCATCCCCTTGCCCGACATCGAGAAACGTCACCCTGGTCGTATCTCGGTCCGGACGGTCCCGCGGCGACCACCCCCACCACCCGAGCAGCAGCGACACCGCGACCGCGGCGGCCAGCCGATGGGCGACGGGGCTCTTCCGCCGCATCGCCCACCAGAGAAGAACGTAAAACACGCCGAGGGCCGGAACCGCCGGCGCGGCGACGTGCCACTCCGCTCCCGGCACGGATGCAAACCGATCGGCGATCTGCGCAAACAGATCGAAGAGCATTTGATTCAGCGTGGCGGCCGGCAATCGATCTCCGCCCGCTAAAAGCAGCCATACGGCCGAGCCGAGGCCCAGAGGGACCAACGCCAGTCCGGCCAGCGGCACGACGATCAGGTTGGCGATCAGCCCGACCCATGCGACTTGGTTGAAATAATATGCCACCAGCGGGAGGGTCACGAGCGTGATCGCGCCGGTGATCCGCACGGACTCCCTGCCCCACTCCAACCATTTCATAGACAGGAATTCCGGCCGGGCGGCGTCGGGCGGGCTGTCCGGAGCGGGCGGCAACACCAGCGCGATGGCGAGGACCGACAGGTAGGACAGTTGAAACGAGATGTCGAACAAAGCGCGAGGATCATGGCACAGGATCAGCAGAGCGGCCAGCGCGAGAGCCGAGAGCAAAAGCTTGTCCCGCCCCAACCAGACGGCGGCGAGGAACAGCAGAATCATGACCAGCGAGCGGACAGTCGCCACTTCGGCCCCGGCCAGCGCCGTGTAATATGTGACCGGCGCGACAGTGACAGCGGCGGCCACCCGCGTCGGGGTGACGCGCAGGGAGAGCGCAAGCAACCACGTGGCGGGGAGAGCCAGACAGAGCCGCTTCACCGCCCAGAAGCACAGAAACGAGATGAGCCCGAGGTGCGAACCGGAGATGGAAAGAATATGCACGACGCCGGCCGCCATGAAGCTGTCGCGCACCTCCGGCGACAGATACCCTTGTTCGCCGACGATCATGCCCAGATAGATGCCCAGAGCCGGGCCCTGCAGCGTCGCGACCGCGGCGCGGCGGATCCGGTCCCGCCAATGATCCACCCGATGCCAGAGCTCCCACCGCAGCGATCCCCCGCCCGATTTCAGCAATCTGACCGCTCCCGGTCCCGTCACCGAGGCGACGGCTTGAATATCCTGCCGTTCGAGATAGGCGGCATAGTCGAACCCGCCGGGATTCAAGAGCCCCGTGGGTGGATGAAGCCGCGCCGAGAATTCGATCCGGTCGCCCCGCACGAAGGCGCGATCCGGTTCTCGCCAGGTCAGCCGAATCCGTCCGGGATCGAGCGTGAGCTCCCTGTCCGGGTCGCGGATCACCCCTTCAACGACCCCTATTGCACGATCCGGCCCGTAGCGCACAGGCTCGACGATGGTCCCGACCACTTTCGCGGGCGCCGAACGGGTCAGATCAGGAAGCGGAGGGCGATGGACGGCCCAGGCATACAGGTTCCAGTAGAGCACGCCGGCCAGCAGAGCGGTATAGAGAATGATCCCCTGCGAAGACTTGCGCGCGCCCCGTTCAGCCCAGGTCAGGCCGAAAGCCGCCAGGAGCAGCACGCCGAGAACGGAGAGAGGAACATAGGGCAGGTAGGATCCGAGAACGAGGCCGGCGAGAAAGGCGGCGGTCAGGGTCGGCAGCATGAACGGCCCCGGAACCATCGGCGCGATCGGGGTCTATCCAAGATGCGCCTGAACGACTGCTGCAAGCTGGTCGGCCACTTCCCGGATCAGGGAGTCGTGTTCCCCCTCGACCATGATTCGGAGCACCGGCTCCGTCCCCGAGTAGCGGACGAGCACGCGACCGGCGCCGTTCAGTTTGGCTTCGCCGGCCTCGATCGCGCGCTGGATCGCCGGGATTCCCGCGAGATCCGGTTTCTCCTTCACGCGAACATTCAGCAGCACCTGGGGCACCGCCGTCATGACCTTGGCCAGTTCCGACAGCGGTTTGCCGGTGCGCTTCATCAGAGACAGCACCTGCAGCGCGGAGACGAGCCCGTCGCCGGTGGTGTTGTGATCGAGGAAAATGAAATGCCCGGACTGTTCGCCCCCGAAGTTGTAGCCGTCGGCCAACATGCGTTCCAGAATGTATCGGTCACCGACCGGCGCGCGCACCAGCGCGATGTCCGCCTTCGCCATCGCGAGCTCCAACCCGAAGTTGCTCATGACCGTGCCCACGATCGTGCGTTTGGCCAACTGTCCGCGCGCGTCGAGATCGAGCGCCAACGCCGCCATCACGTGGTCGCCGTCGATGATCTGTCCCCGCTCGCACACAAAGATGGCGCGATCGGCGTCGCCGTCGAGCGCGATTCCGATGTCGGCCCGATGCTGGCCGACGGCCTCCTGCAGCAGTTGAGGATAGACCGCGCCGCAGCCGGCGTTGATGTTCATCCCGTCGGGTTTGTTGGCAATGACCTCGACCGTCGCGCCCAACTCGCGAAGCACCGTCGGCGCGACCTTGTACGCGGCGCCGTTGGCGCAATCCACGACGACCTTGACGCCCTGGAAATCCAGGTCACGAGGCAACGAACGTTTCACGAATTCGATGTAGCGCCCTTCGGCGTCGTCGATCCGGAACGCTTTCCCGACCGCTTCCGCAGTCGGCCGCAGGTGGCTGATCTCGTTCGAGACGATCAGTTCTTCCATTCTGGCTTCCAGCTCGTCCGGCAGCTTGAAGCCGTCGCTGGAAAAGAACTTGATGCCGTTGTCCTGGTAGGGATTGTGGGACGCCGAGATCACCACGCCCGCGTCCGCCCGGAGACTCCGGGTCAGAAAGGCGATGGCAGGGGTGGGCATCGGCCCCACCAAGAGCACATCCACGCCCATCGAGCAGATGCCGGACGTGAGGGCGGACTCCAGCATGTAGCCCGACAAGCGGGTGTCTTTGCCGATAACGATCTGGTGCCGGCCGGCGCGGCGCATGAACAGATGGGCGGCCGCGCGCCCGAGCTGCATGGCCGTTTCGCTGGTCATGGGCTCCAGATTGGCGACCCCGCGAACTCCGTCGGTACCAAACAGCTTGCGCATGCCCGCTCCCCTAGCTGTCAGCACTCCCCACCTTTCCTCCTCTAATAATTAAAGGGGAGAGGTCTCGTGGAGGGGATCGGCCGATGGCTGACGGCTGACAATCGCTTCCACCACTCTGACCACGTCCTTCATCTCCGCCACGTCATGCACCCGCACCAGGTCCGCGCCCTGCGCAACGGCGACGGCGACGGCGGCCGCCGTCCCGAACAATCGGTCGTTGACAGACCGGCCAAGCACTTGGCCGATGAAGGACTTGCGCGACATCCCGACCATGAGGGGACGGCGAAACGTCGAAAACTCGCGGAGGCGAGCCAAAAGGGTCAGGTTATGGCCCAGGAGCTTACCAAATCCGAACCCAGGGTCAAGGATGATCTGCTTCGTCGAGATGCCCGCCTTGACGGCGACCTCGATGCGCTCGGCGAAAAACTCTTTCACGTCCTGCACGACATCGGTATACACCGGATTGCGCTGCATCGTTCGGGGAGTGCCTTGCATGTGCATGAGCACGAGACCCGCCCCGCTTTCGGCGACGACCGCAGCCATGTCCCGATCGAATCGCAGCCCGCTGATGTCGTTGACGATCGTCGCGCCGGCTTCCAGCGCCCGGCGGGCCACGGAGGCTTTGGTCGTATCGACCGAGACGGGAATCGAGACGGCGTCGCACACGGCCTGGACGACGGGAATCAGGCGCCGCGTCTCTTCCGCCTCGTCGATCGGCAGCGAGCCCGGCTGCGAGGACTCCGCCCCGATATCCAGAAGATCGGCGCCGCTCCTCGCCATGGCGACCGCGTGGGCGACGGCCGCCTCTCGATCGACATACTTGCCGCCGTCGAAGAACGAGTCCGGCGTCACGTTCAAGATCCCGACGATCAATGGACCGGCGTCGAACCGGATCACCCGATCTCTGGCCCGGATCTCCAGCTCACCACGTGAGAACGACTCGGCAGGCACGGATGTCATCGCTTTTTTCTTGGATCGAAGAGACCTGCAGGGCACGAACGACCCGCAAGCAGAAGGCTGGCCCCGCCGCACACCCGGCGCCTGGACCGCGAGTTGCGGAGCGCTCACTGATCGCGACTAGGCGGGGACGGTCTGAGAAGCGGACGCTTGCATGATGATCTGATCGATCTCCGGCGCATCGAGCACTTCTTTCTCCAACAAGGCTTCGGCGAGGGCCTTGAGGGTCGTCATATGCTCGGTCAACATGCGCTTGGCACGCTCGTAATTCTCGGTGACGAGCCGCTTGATTTCGTGATCGATCTCCACCGCGACCTGTTCGCTGAAGTCGCGCCGGGTGGCGATCTCGCGGCCGAGGAAGATTTCCTCCTCTTTCTTGCCGAACGTCAGGGGCCCGAGCTTTTCGCTCATTCCCCATTCGCACACCATCTTCCGGGCCAGATCGGTCGCGCGTTCCAGATCATTGCCGGCTCCGGTAGTGATGTGCTTCAGAACCAGTTCCTCGGCCACCCGCCCGCCCATCAGGATCGCCAAGGTATTGTAGAGGAACTCTTTCGAATAGTTGTGTCGATCGTCGGTGGGCAACTGCATGGTGACGCCGAGAGCGCGCCCGCGCGGAATGATCGTGACCTTGTGCACCGGATCGGTTCCCGGCAGCAACTTCGCCATCAGCGCGTGACCCGCTTCGTGGTAGGCGGTGATCCGCTTCTCCTCGTCGCTCAGGATCATGCTCTTCCGCTCGGCCCCCATCAGAACCTTGTCCTTGGCCATTTCGAAATCGACGAGTTCCACTTCTTTCTTGTTCTGTCTCGCGGCCCATAACGCGGCTTCGTTCACCAGATTCTCCAAGTCGGCCCCGGAGAAGCCCGGCGTCCCCCGCGCGATCTTTTCCAGCTCAACGTCGGCCGCGATCGGCACTTTCTTGGTGTGGACCTTCAAGATTTCGGAACGTCCTCGGAGGTCCGGACGGTTCACGACGATCTGTCGGTCGAAACGCCCCGGACGCAGCAGCGCCGGATCCAGGACATCGGGTCGATTCGTCGCGGCGATGAGAATCACGCCCTCCGTCGTATCAAACCCGTCCATCTCGACCAGCAACTGATTGAGGGTCTGTTCGCGCTCGTCATGACCGCCCCCGAGTCCGGCTCCGCGCAGCCGGCCGACCGCGTCGATTTCGTCGATGAAGATGATGCAGGGTGCGTGCTTTTTCCCCTGTTCGAACAAGTCTCGGACGCGGGACGCCCCGACCCCGACGAACATCTCGACGAAGTCCGATCCGCTGATGCTGAAGAAGGGGACCCCCGCCTCGCCCGCGATGGCTTTCGCGAGCAGCGTCTTCCCGGTCCCCGGAGGCCCGACGATCAAGACCCCCTTGGGAATCCGGCCGCCGAGCTTCTGAAACTTGCGCGGGTCCTTGAGGAATTCGATGATCTCCAGCACCTCTTCTTTGGCCTCATCGATGCCGGCGACATCGGAGAACGTCACCTTCTTCCGCTCTTCGGTCAGCATCCGCGCGCGGCTTTTGCCGAACGAGAGCGCCTTGTTGCCGCCGATCTGCATCTGGCGCATCAGGAAGAACCAGAGCCCGAGGAACAGGATGAACGGCCCCCAGGTGACCAGGAACGTGATGTACCATGGACTCTCGTCCGGCGGTTTGGCTTCGATCTGAACCCCCTTTTCGCGGAGGAGCTTGACGAGATCGGGATATTCGACGGCGTAGGTCCGGATGCGGGTTCCGTCCTTGAGAATGGCGCTGATGTGATTGGCCTTGATGGTGACTTTGGTCACCTCGCCCTTGTCCAGTTGTGCCATGAAATCGCTGAAAATGACTTCGTCCTCGGGGGCGTGGGTCGGGACGCTGAAGAGATTGAACAGGAGGATCATGAAGAGGCCGACGACAACCCAAAAAAGCAGATTCTTCACCCGAGAATTCATTCAATTCCCTCCTCGGCGGCGCCCACGCACAAAAAGCTTTTGAATGTTAACACAGTCTCTCGCGCACTGACAACAGCGCTCGGACCGTCACTCGGGCTCTTCAACCGTATCCAGCACGGCCAAATAGGGGAGATTCCTGTACTTTTGTTGATAGTCCAACCCGTACCCGACGACGTACTTGTTGGGGATCTTGAAGCCGACATAGTCCACCTGAGCATCGACCTTGCGGCGCTCCGGCTTGCTCAGGAGCGTGCAGACCCTGATCGATCGGGGCTTCCGTTTCGCCAAGGTTTTCACCAGATATTGGACCGTGAGGCCGGAATCCACGATGTCCTCCACCAACAACACATCCCGCCCTTTGATGTCCTCGGTGAGGTCGGACACCATTTTGACTTTGCCGGTGGTTCTGGCTTTTGAATCGTAGCTGGTCACCACGATGAAATCGACCCGCATCGGGATCCGGATGGCCCGGGCCAGATCGGCGTAGAAGGCGTAGGCTCCCTTGAGCACTCCAACCAGAATGAGGTCCTTGCCGGCATAGTCGGCGGTGATCTGCCGGCCGAGTTCTCTGATGCGCGTGCGCATCTCCTCCTGGGTCACGATCGGTCGCCCGAAGATGCGCTCCATGCTAGCCCTCTCCTCCTGGCATGTGGTCCCCGGTCACGGTCGCCACAAGCACGCGCGCGGTCGACGAACCGACGGCGAACCTGTGATCCGCTCGATAGCCGACAATCCAGAGTATACCCTCCGGCGCGACCAGGAGCGGGATGCGCCGCCGTTCGGCGCGAGGGATTTTGAGATCGGTGAAATAGTCCTGCAATTTCCGGCGTCGTCCCAGCAACCCGAGCGGATGAAACAGGTCGCCGGGCGCCCACCCGCGAAGCCGAAGCCGATGGGTGAAGCGATCCGCGTCGAAGGCCGCCGTCCGAGCCGGATCAGCGCCGGACAACATCTGCAGGGCGGCGTGCCGGTCCATCAACTTGACCTCGATGCGTTGCCCCGTGCTTGCCCAGACGACCGTCGAGGGAATCGGCACCTCCCGCTCACTCGACGGACCCGCATCGGCTTGCGAGTCCGGCCCGCCGCCGCGAGCGACCGGCCTCGAGTCCCGAAGGGGATGGAACACAACCCGGTCGCCGTCCCGCGCCACCCGTGCTCCCCGTACCGTCAGCGCAACGCCGGATCGTCCGTGCACCACCCGTTCAAGCACGGCGTTCACGGCCCCGAAGGAAGGCGGTTTGCCGATTCCGTTGGTTTGGCTGATTATCGAACGGACGATCCTCCGTTGGAGGGCCATCGGCAGGGCGAGGAGGCCGTTCCGATCCACCGAGAGCGTTCCCTCCGCAGTGGTCTTGACCAACCGGGCCAAAGATTCGGCGGCATACTCTTCCAGACAGGTGTTTTCTTCGCGAAGCACCTCGGCCAGCCGTCCGATAGTATCGACCGCCTTCGGCGCCAATCGCGTGATGACGGGCAGCAATTCCCGCCGGATTCGGTTTCGGAAGTACACGGCCCGCGCGTTGCTCGAGTCGATCCGATAGTCGAGGTGTCGAGACTCCAGATACGCCAAGACATCCGCGCGGCTCACGTCGAGCAAGGGTCGGACAAAGAGCCCTTGCCGGATGGGCGGCATCCCTCCGAGACCCGTCGTCGCCGCTCCCCGCAGCATCCACATCAGCACCGTTTCAGCCTGGTCGTCGGCCGTATGACCCAACGCGATCCGATCCGCGCCCAGACCGTCGCCGATTTCTTCCAGCGCCCGATATCTGGCCTCGCGAGCCCGCTCCTGCAGTGAACCGCCGCGCCGGCCGAGGCGGAGGGGGAGCTCAAGCCGCCGGGTGATCAACTGGATTCTCAGACGCCGGCAGAGATGGGCGACAAACTCGGCGTCGTCGTCCGACTCTTGACCGCGGAGCCCGTAATTGAAATGGGCCGCCGACAACGTCAACCTCCACGAGGGAGCCAGTTCGTGCAACAGCGCAAGAAGGGCGACCGAATCAGGCCCGCCGGATACCGCGACCAGAACATGGTGGGCGGGTTCGAACAATCGCTTTCGCCGGATCGTCTCGACGACCCGCTGCAGCAGCTTGGGCCGCGCCATGACGGCCGGAGTCGATCCTTTCGCGGACCTCGTCTTCATGAATCCACCGCCGCTTGCGAGGCCTTGCTGAGACTGGCTCTTGCCAGACTGACATCCAGGTCGATTCGAGCCGATAGCTCCTCCGCGCTGGCGAAGGCTTGATCCCCCCGCAGCCGCTCCACAAACTGCACCGACACTTCCTCGCCGTACAGGTCGAGAGCCTGATCCAGCACATAGACCTCCAGCAGCCGTTCACCTGGCCCGAAGGTCGGCCTCGTGCCGACGTAGGCGACGGAGGGGAACGTTCGTTCCTTCCAGATCGTATTCGTCGCATAGACGCCGTCTGGAGGAATGACACGGCCCGGCGGCAGGCGAAGATTGGCGGTCGGCCAGCCCATCGACCGGCCCCGTTGTTCTCCGCGCACCACCACGCCGCCGAGCGCATACGGTCTTCCCAACAGCCTCGCGGCTCTCGCCATCTCCCCTTCCTGGATCAACTGCCGGATACGCGTCGAACTGACGATTTCCCCGTCAATGCGGACGGGCGGCATCGGATGCACGCGGAATCCGTACCGGACGGCCAACCGCTGCAGGTCCGCGATCCTCCCGGCTCGACCTTTCCCGAATGCGAAATGTTCTCCCACAAACAGCTCCCGGACGCCGATCGCTTCGCACAACACCTGCCTGACGAACTCCTCCGGCGTGAGCGCGGCGAACGCCGGCGTAAACTCCAGAAACACCACCTCCCCGACCCCCGCCTCGGCAAATCGCGCCAGTTTCTCTTCCATCGAGGTCAGAAACCGTAACTCGACCTGAGGCGCGAGGATTCTGACCGGGTGCGGGTCGAAGGTCAGGACGATGGGGGTGCCTCCGGTGGTTCGGGCCGCCTCCACCACCGCCTCCAACAACGCCCGGTGTCCCCGATGTTGACCATCGAAATTCCCGATCGTCACGACCGGATAGGGAGGCGGAGTATAGGCGGCGAAGCCACGGGTGACCTTCATGCGCGTCGTCAATTCAGAAGCTTGGCCGCATCCTTGGCGAAGTAGGTAAGAATCAGGTCCGCTCCGGCCCGTTTGATGGCCAGCAACGACTCCAGTATCGCGCGCGTTTCATCCAGCCAGCCGGCCCGGGATGCGGCCTTGATCATGCTGTACTCTCCGCTCACCTGGTACGCGGCTAGAGGAACCGGCACCCGTTGCCTGGCCAACGCCAGGACGTCGAGATAGGGCAACGCGGGCTTGACCATGACGATATCGGCCCCTTCGGCTACATCCAGGTCGATTTCCCGGAGCGCTTCACGCAGATTCGCCGGGTCCATTTGATAGGACTGCCGGTCTCCGAATTTCGGGCTCGAGTCCGCCGCGTCCCGGAACGGAGCGTAAAAGCAGGAGGCGAACTTGGCCGCGTAGGCCATAATGGGCACGTCCGGAAAACCAGCGCGATCTAACTCGTCGCGGATGGCGGCGACCCGCCCGTCCATCATGTCGGACGGCGCGACCATATCCGCACCGGCTTCGGCGTGGGTGCGCGCCATCGCCCGGAGGCAGTCCAGGGTTTCATCGTTCAGAACGCGGCCGTCTTTGACCAGCCCGCAGTGCCCGTGGGTGGTGTACTCGTCGATGCAGACATCGGTAATCACCACGAGATCCGGCACCTGATCCTTGAGCGCGCGGACGGCCTGCTGGACGATCCCGTGAGGATCGTACCCCGAGCTTCCCCGCTCGTCCTTCCGATCCGGGATGCCGAACAGGATCACGGCCGGAACACCCAGTGTGCGAACGTCCATCGCTTCCTTGACCAGCAAGTCGATGGACAGCCGGTATTGGCCCGGCATGGAGCCGATTTCCTCCCTCCGATCCCGGCCGCCCGTCACGAACAGCGGATAGACCAAATCGGACGGCGACAAGGCGGTTTCCCGGACCATACGCCTAAGCGGCTCGCTTTGCCGCAGTCTCCGCATCCGGTGGATCGGAAACGCCACGGATGTTCCCCTCACTTCCTGGGCAGATTCGTCAAAAACACGACCAAGTCCCGCACCGAAATCATTCCGACCAACTTTCCTTCCCTCGTCACGCCGAGGTGACGGAGATGGGACTGCGCCATCAGATCGTTGGCGTCCAGCAACGTCTTGTTTTCTTCGATCGTCACGATGGGCGCGGACATGATCTGCTCCACCGTGGTTTTGGTGGAGTCGGCCCCGACGGCGACCACGCGCCGAACCATGTCCGTATCGGTGATGATCCCGATGACGTCCTTGCCGTTGGTCACGAAAAGGCTGCCGATATTGTGATCCCGCATCATCCGGGCGGCCGTCTGCACATCCGTGTCACGATGGACCGTGACGAATTTCTCCCGAGGAACCATGAACGATTTCACCGGCACCATAGGCCACTCCTCCCGTTTAGACCGTAGAATGAAAACGATGAACGAGCGCGCGCTCGTCCATAAAATGCCGGACAATCGCCTGCGCCAGGGCGGGAACGGTATTTTCATCGGCCACGATGCTCACTGCGAACCCAAGCTCCCGCGCGGTATCCGCGGTGATAGGACCGATGCATGCGACGACCGCCCCTTCCGTCGCCTTTTTCATCTCCGCAAGATCGTCGAAAAGCCGGCTGAAATTCCGCACCGTCGACGAGCTGGTGAAGGTGATCACGTCGATCCGGCGCTGCATGAATTGCTCTCGGAGATGCTGGACGTCCACCTTCGGCACGACCGTCCGGTACACGGTCACGACGCGCACGTCGGCACCCAAGGCCTGGAGTTGCTCCGGCAAGAGTTCCCGCGCGACCGCGGCACGCGGGATCAGAATGTTCTGCCCCTTGACGCCGGCCGCCCGCAACGCTTCGATGACCCCCTCGGCTTGATATTCGGATGGAATCAGATCGGCTTTCAATCCGTACGCGGCGACTTCCTGCGCGGTGCGCGGTCCGATACAACAGATGCTGAGACCGGCCAAGGCGCGCGCATCCCGTCCTTTCTCGGCAAGACGGGCCATAAACGGCCCGACGCCGTTCAGGCTGGTGAAGATCAACCACCGGTAGCGGTCTAACTCGGCGAGGGCTTGGTCGAGGTCATCCCAGGTGTCAGGCGGCACGATCTGGATGGTGGGGCACTCGACCGGTTCTGCCCCGTAGGCGGCTAGCAGGTTCGAGAGTTCCGCCGCCTGTTCGCGCGCCCTGGTGACCAGAATGCGCTTGCCGAACAGCGGCCGCCTTTCGAACCAATTCAACTGATTCCGAAGCCGCACGACTTCGCCGACGACGATCACGGTCGGCGGCTCCATCCCGGCCTCCTCGGTTCGTTGCACGATGTCGTTCAGCGTCCCCACGATCGTCCGCTGATTCACCCGCGTGCCCCAGCGGATGACCGCCACCGGCGTGTCCGCCGCTTTTCCCTCGGCGATCAGCCGCGACACGATGGTCGGAAGATTTTTCATGCCCATCAGAAAGACAAGCGTCCCCTGCGCCGTCGCGAGCCGCGGCCACTCCAACGCCGAGGGCCCCTTGGTCGGGTCCTCGTGACCGGTCACGAACGCCACCGTCGAGGCCAGCGTCCGGTGGGTCACCGGAATGCCCGCATAGGCCGGCACCGCGACCGCCGCGGTCACCCCCGGGACCACTTCGAAGTCCAATCCCGCGTCGGCCACGGCTTCCGCCTCCTCTCCCCCCCGCCCGAACACAAAGGGATCGCCGCCCTTCAGGCGGACGACGATCTTTCCCGCGTTCGCCTTGTCGATGATCAGACGATTGATCTCTCGCTGATCCGGATACGTCCCTCGGCCCCGGCGCCCGACATAAATCCGCTCGGCCTGAGCCGGCGCATAGTCGAGGAGCACAGGGTTCGCCAGGTAATCGTACAGCACCACGTCCGCCTGTTCGAGACATTCCTTGCCGCGCAGGGTCAAGAGCTTCGGGTCACCCGGGCCCGCCCCCACCAGATAGACCTTGCCGGGCTTAGGCGTCACGGCGTCGAACCCCTCCGTAGATCGAATCCAGAATCTTATCCCCGCCCCCGGCCAGAAGCCGTTCAGCAAGCCGCACGCCCAAACGTTCTGGCTCCGACGCCGGACCCCGGACGACATCCCGGATCAAGTCCCGGCCGTCGACGCCGGCGATCAAACCGTCGAGCACCAGCGTGTCCCCTTCCAACGTCGCATGGGCGGCAATGGGCACCTGGCATCCGCCTTCCAGCCGGTGCAAGAGTGCCCGCTCCGCCAGGACGGCCGTTCGGGAGGGCGGATGATTCAGCGGAGCGAGGAGTTCCCGGACGAAGACATCGTCGCAGCGTCCTTCGATACCCAAGGCCCCCTGACCGATCGCCGGGAGGCAGACCTCCGTCGGCAGGACCTCGGTTGCGCTCTCCGTCCATTGAAGCCGTCTGAGTCCGGCTGACGCGAGCACGATGGCGTCGAACCGGCCCTCACGCAGCTTTCTCAATCGGGTATCCAGATTGCCCCGCAACACCTCGATTTTGAGGTCCGGTCGGTAATGGAGCAATTGGGCTTGTCGACGCAGGCTGCTGGTCCCGACCCGGGCCCCGGCCGGCAACTGAGACAGCGCGTGGCCGTTCCGACTGATCAGGACGTCACGGGGGTCCTCCCGCATGGGCACGCACACAATGGCAAGGCCCTGCGGCAGCAGTGTCGGCACGTCCTTCATGCTGTGAACCGCTAGATCGATCTCGCCGCGCAGGAGCGCCTCTTCGATCTCCTTGACGAAGAGTCCCTTGCCGCCGATCGCGGCGAGCGCCACATCGAGTATCTTGTCTCCGGAGGTCTGAATCCGCTTGAGCGACACCGATACATCCGGCGCAATCTCCTTCAACTGCGCCTGGACCCATTCGCTCTGTCGAATGGCCAGCTTGCTTCCTCGGGTTCCAAGCACCAGCGAGCCGCGCCTGCCGTTCGCCACCGCCGTTCTCCCGTTCCCCTCACGCCGGATGCCGAAACCGGCATCCGGTGCAGTCATTCAACCGCCTGCTAGCGCTATCGTCCGGGCTCATGGCAGGGAGTCCGAGACGCACCGGCCCCCCTCCCCCGATCCGCGCCTGGCAGTTTCTCCTCGAATTCTTGCGGCTTCGCCGTAGAGCCGGCCGTCGGCGACGCCACCCCCAGAAATCCCCGGTCATACGGCGACACCAATTAAGAAGAAGCTGACCAAGCCGAGGATGGTCAGAAGATAGACAACGGTGTCCCCGCGGAACCCTTCCCGCTCCCGATAATCAAATCCACACCGCGGACAGTCGGGCAACGGGTCATGCCCCAGATACGTGTGCAGGCACTTCGGGCAGGTAAAGAGTTTGGGGCCTGTCGGCATGCGGTCCCGACTTCAAGGATCTCATCCGGCGCATCGGACAAGAGGCTGGCGCTATCTCTTTTCTCCCGCCTGCTCCCTTGAAGCCTCTGTCGCTTCTTCGGTCACAAAAGGCTCCGGCATCGGAGCCGGAATCGCGAGCGGGGCGAGGCGGTCACACCTGCCGTTGCGGTTCGAGTCGTCCGATTGGCCCGTCGGTGCCTCGTCCAGGTTGAAGAACCGCCGGGCCGCCTCGACGAACGCGGCCCCGCCAGACGAATTGGCTTCGGCTTTGAGGGTCACCATGGCCCCGTGAATGAGTTTGTTCACGATAGCCGACGCCAAACTTTCCACCAACTCCCGCTGCTGGTTCGAAAGATGTCCCAACCGGCCCAAAGTCTTCTCCAGTTCTGCGCGCTTGATCTCCTCTGTTCGGGTGCGGAGGGCGACGATCGTCGGGGTGACTTCCAAGGACTTGAGCCATTGCCGCAGGACGACAACTTCCTCCGCCACCATCCGCTCGGCTTTTTCCGCTTCCTGCAGTCGTTCCTCCCGGTTCTGTTCGACCCTCATTTTGAGGTCGTCGATGTCGAACAGAAAGGCGTTGTCGATGTGTCGGACCGCCGGATCGATGTTCCGCGGGACGGAAATGTCGATCAGAAACATGGGCCGGTTCATCCGCTGGCGGACGGCCCGTTGCACGTCTTCGGCGCCGATCAAATAATGCGACGCCCCCGTCGAGACGAGCACGATGTCCGCCGTGGCCATGTCGTCCCGGAACTCCTCAAAGGGAATGGGAGTCGCGTTGAACCGACCGGCCAGGTCCATCGCGGCGTGAGGACTGCGCGTGGTGATCCGGACCTGGTGGACACCGTGGGCCATCAGATGTCGCGCCGCCAGCTTCGCCATTTCTCCGGCCCCCACCAGCAGAACGGTTTTTTCGCTGAGATTCGAGAAAATCTTCTTGGCCAATTCCACGGCTGCGTAACTCACAGAGACGGCCATCTCCGCAATCTTGGTTTCGGTCCGCACGCGCTTGGCGACGGAGATGGCTTTTTTTACGACCTTGTTCAGGATCAATCCCGTCGTTTTGTGCGTGAGGGCGATCTCGAAGGCGTCTTTCAATTGCCCCAGAATCTGGGACTCCCCGACGATCATCGAATCCAGGCTGGCGGCGACGCGGAACAGGTGCGCGATGGCCTTGTCTCCCGCGTGCCAATAGAGATGAGGGGTCAACTGTTCCGAGGAGAGGGACAGATGGGTGTCGGCGAGAAATTCCTGCACCCGGCTGTAACCGGACTCGATCTCCTCAACCACCGCGTAGACCTCGACGCGGTTGCAGGTGGAGAGAAGGATGCCTTCTTTGATCCCCGGGTATGAACACAGGCGGCTGAGCGCTTCGCCCATCCGACTTTCCGGAACCGCCAGTCGCTCGCGGATTTCAATCGGGGCTGTTTTGTGACTGAGCCCTACGACGATGATGTTCATGTCAGGAAACCGGTCCGTGCCCCTTGAGGACGACTCCCACCAACGTCAGGATGACACCGGCAAACCCGATAATGGTCAGATAGGCCGCGCGCTTGGCTCGCCAACCCACCGTCAAGCGGCCCAAGAGCACGACAAAGTAAAAGAACCAGGTCACCAGCGCCCAGGTCTGTTCAGGATTCCAGCTCAGGTAGGAACCCTTCGTCAATCCGGCTGAAATCGCTCCCGTGATGATGCCCAGCGTCAGGAGCGGAAAGCCGAACACGATCGACTGCTGATTGAGATGATCCAAAAAGTCCAGTGCAGGCAATTTGGCGTACAAGACATTGAACCGCTTTGACTTCAACAATCCGTCCTGAATCAGGTACATTACGCCGGCGACGAACGCGACCGCGAATCCGACCGCGCCCAGCATGCTGAGCGCCACATGGACCCACAAGGTCTTGAGGACAGGCTTCAGCGTCGGAACCTGTTCCGGCAGGACGGCGGCCGACACGAGAGACAATAACGCCAGGGGTAGAATAAAAGACCCGAGAACGTGGATGTGATGCCGGAATTCAACGGCCAGGAAGACCAGGACAAGGGTCCAGGCGAAAAAAGACAGCGCCTCATGAAAACTCGGCAGCGGCGCCTGGCCCGCTCCGATCATCCGCATCGCGAGCGCGAAGGTATGGGTCCCAAAACCGACGGCGGTGACTCCCAGCGAGACCTTTGAGAGGGCCTCTGACCGCCGCAACAGGTAGGCAAGAAAGAAGACAGTGCCCGTGAAATAGAGCACCATCGTCGCCATGAAGAAGACGACCGCCATGCTTGGTCTATCCCCTCAACTTTGCAGAAAAAACGGGCGGCTTTAGAATTGCGAATTATATCGACGCCAAAAGATGAGAGTCAAGAAAGGGTCTCCAATGGCACGCGGAAACACGTCGCGGCGCCCGTCGGTTCCTTGTATGTAGTCGGCATGCCGATCGGCAACCACGAGGACATCACGCTCCGCGCGCTGAAGGTGTTGAAGAACGTTTCTTTGGTCGCGGCTGAGGACACGCTCGTTATCCGGGCGTTACTCGATCGCTATGCGATCGAAACGACGCTGACGAGCTATCACCGCGGAAACTGTGAGGACAAAATTCCCGTGCTCATCGAGCGGCTGCACAAAGGTCAGAGCATCGCGCTGGTGGCCG
Organism: Nitrospirota bacterium; assembly: GCA_040755395.1. NCBI lineage: Bacteria > Pseudomonadati > Nitrospirota > Nitrospirota bacterium. The sequence continues at coordinate 75,827 of JBFMAX010000002.1, read as the reverse complement.
ACGCCGGTACACCCGTGATCTTCGATCCTGGCTGCCTCCTGGTCGCCAGAGCGGTCGAGGCCGGCATCCGGGTCGTGCCCATCCCCGGCCCTTCCGCCGCGACCACGGCTCTGTCGGTTTCCGGGTTTTCCGGTGATTCGTTCTCGTTTCACGGTCAGGTCCCCATAAGGAACCTTCCGCGTCGGCGATTTTTCGAGGCCCGACGCAGCGACGATCGCGCCCTGGTGCTGTACGCGCCCGTGAGGTCCCTTCGATCGATTCTGGAGACGATCCGGTCGATCCTCGGTGAGCGGCGGATCTTCATCGCCCTGGATATGACGAAGCCCACTGAACGGTTTCTACGCGGCCGAGTCTCCGACTTGCTTCGTCGAACAGGCTGGAGGCTCCTGCAGGGCGAAGCGACTGTCGTCGTTGAAGGAAAGAATCCGCGGAGATGAGTCTGATGGGGAACGGCGGTTGAATCGACCTACTCGTTCATTCGTTTTCTAATGATGACGCGAAAGGACTGCTCCAATGGTTCCTGGCCCAAGACAGTATGGCCGTCGTCCTTCACGCTGCGCGGTACGTTACGGATCGGCTCGCCGTCGTCCAGAATCACCGCCAACACCTGTCCTGGCTCCATCGCCTCAAGCTTGAGTTTGGTCTTCACAAAGTTGTAAGGACAAATGACTCCACGGAGATCCAACTCCGCATCCGGCTGAACGTGCGATATTCCCTGTTGCTGGTTCATCGGCTCCGCTTTTTCCTCATGTCGAGTTCGCGTCCGATGCTATCAGGCGAACCATCCACTTTCAAGCGGTCCCCATGAGTCTTCGGCTCACCCGGGCAGCATGAAAAGCGGGCGCCGACCGGACCGGCGGGAATAAAAAAGGGGACGGCTTTTCGGCCGTCCCCTCTCTCGATCGTCCCAAACCTGTTGATGCTTAGTTGATGCCCTTGACGAGGTTGGGCTTCGTCGGATCGGTGCCGTAGTCCGACTTGTTGCTCGAGCCATAGCCCCAGCCCGGCTGCGGCTCACACTGCCAGCAGGGCGCGGCACCCGTGACTTCACCGATCGGGCTGACGATCCCGGTATTGATTTCGCCCGGAAGCACCTGACCGATCACACCGCCCGTGACGCTGAGGTTCTGCGTTTCAATGCCGCGCTCCGTAGCAGGATTCGGCCGCTGCCCCAACCCACCAAAGCCGGCCAGCTTCTCGTTGCCGCGGATGACAGTCACCTGTCGCACTAATTTTCGGCCCGTCCCGAACGGTTGATTCGCCGTCGTCGCCTCGACCACCTGCAAGGCCACGTCATCGCCTGCGTTCAGAACCTTGATCTGATCCATATTCGTCTTGTCGTCGAAGTAAGCGGTCAAGGACGAAAGGGCGCCCGTGCCTGCCCGCCCCTCGTCATGCGAGCTTCCCCCTGTTTCCAAATGCATTTTTCCAGCCGGGATATCGATCGCCAACACGCGGCCATAAATCGTTTCCGGCTGGGAAAGATACTCAAGGAACGCGGCCCGATCCCAAATCTGAGAGCGCGACCCAACACCGGCATTCTCACCGACCCCTGTGCCGAAGCCCGAGTGTTGCGGCAGGCGTTCCTGGGCCATTGCAACGCTCACGGAGCCGACAATGAGAACCGCAGCTCCTAGTGCAACCACCTTACGCATGTGCTGCCTCCTTGTGAGTGAGTTAAGGATGAAGGTGAAGAATGAACGACAAAACAGCCTCTGATCCATGTGTTGATAAGTTACGATTCCGTCATACTCAAGTTGCCGGAACTATAGGACAACGGCTATGGCATGTCAAGAGGCGTTTGCCTGATCCCGGGAGGAAAATCTTGTGAAAATTTTTCGGTTTTCACCCCTGTCCGCCCTTCGCCGACCGTTGCTTCGCCGTCGCCGCTGCGGGGCTAGCGCCTCGTTCGAATTGCATATGGATTCTCGCGTGCGCAAGCGGGGTTACACGGTTGGTGCCCGGAGGGAGGATCGAACTCCCACTCTCTTGCGAGAACCAGATTTTGAGTCTGGCGCGTCTGCCAGTTCCGCCATCCGGGCAACGGCGTCCGGACAAGTGAGCGAGGCTCTTCTAACATGAACCCCTGTGGTCGTCAATGCGCTGAAGGTCCTTTTTTTTCGGCGGACGGCGATGTTACAATGCGACTGTTTTTGAGGGCGAGGAGGGTGATATTGATCGGACTTTTTCGACGAGGAGGACATTCTCCATGACGGCTGTTCAATGCGTGACATGTGGGCAACAGGGAGAGGCCATCACTGATCCGCTTTTCATGGGAAAGCTGGAGGCGGAGATCAAAGCAAAGGTCTGCAAGAGCTGCTGGAAAAAATGGGAAAGCATGAGGGTGATGGTGATCAATGAATATCAGGTGAACCTGGGTGAGGAAAGCGGCCGCGAGTTGGTCAAAAAGCAGATGCGAGCGTTTTTGAAACTCGGCGAGCCGGTCGACACTTCCAAGCTGGATCAAAATTACCGTCCTCCGCAATAAACAGAAAAGGGCTTTGGCAGGAGGACAAGACGCTCCCGCGAAACGATCCGGTCTGCTCCCGCCTTTATCTGTCCTCTCATCCCCTCGGTTGAGCGATACAGGCAGGCATGTGACATGCCCAGTTCCCGGTGCGTCGGGCCGCCGAGGTCGACGGTTTCGTTGACATGCCGTTTTGAGAAGTGCTAGATTGACCTGCTACCTCTGTCGGTCGATCATCTCTTAAAATCTTCACGCCAGAGGAGACCGGTTGACGTGATTACGCAGGTCAGAGTTCGGGGGTTGATGTTCGACCCCTATAACAACGCGTATATCGTGATCCTCAGGGACGAAGACAATTCCGACATGTTACCGATTTGGGTCGGGAAGTCGGAGGCCAGCGCCATCAGTTTCGCCCTGGAGAACATTGCCGCGCCGAGACCCATGACGCACGACCTGATGAAGGCGTTTCTGGACTTGGTGGACGCCAAAATTATCAGCGTCGTCATCACCGATCTGAATGAAAACACCTATTACGCTAAGATTCACCTGATGTATGAAGACTCCGAATACACCATCGACTCCAGGCCGAGCGACGCCATCGCCCTGGCGTTGCGCGCTAACGCGCCGATTTTTGCCAGCGAGGCTGTGATCCGCAAGCAGACGTCGGAAGAATTGGAGCAGTGGCTGGAAAATCTCAAACCCGAGGACTTCGGCAAATACGAATCCTGATCGACGGCCGACTCTCGCGTATTGTCAACCTATCTCACACACACCACCGAAGCTCTGAATTCCCTTCATAACGCCATGGAACAGAAAGACACAGGTGATCTCATCGAACTGAAAGTGCTCAGGATCGTGCCGGATCCCAACACCGAGACGCAGATCGTGATACTCCAGAACGATCGACACACCGACGTGCTGCCGATCTGGGTCGGCGCGGCCGAAGGCAATGCGATCAGGCTGGCGCTCGAAGGGGTGGTGACGCCCAGGCCGATGAGCCACGACCTCATGAAGAGCTTCGTCGACCATTTGAACGTGCGAGTGCAATGTGTGGTGGTCACCGACGTGAAGGACCGCACATACTTTGCGACGATCCACTTGGCTTCCAAAGGGGTGGAGCGGACACTGGATGCGCGGCCCAGCGACGCCATCGCGCTGGCCCTGAGAACCCATTCCCCGATTTACGTCACCGAGGACGTGCTCAGGCGCCGAAGCGGCGGCAACCTGGATGCGTGGTTGGCCAAATTCGAAACGAGAAATTTCGGCGCGCAGGAAGCGTAGGGGCTGGATCACTAGCCGACGAAGGAGAGAATCTGGTCATGACGACGTATTTGGAGAAACCAACCGACGTCAAACGAAAATGGTATCTGGTGGACGCCGAGGGGAAGACGCTTGGGCGGTTGGCTTCTCGGGTGGCGATCCTCCTGAGAGGGAAGCACAAACCCACGTTCACTCCACACGTGGACACGGGAGACCATGTGGTGGTCGTGAACGCGGACAAAATCCGTTTGACCGGGGACAAGTTCAAGTCGAAGGCATATATCGATCATACCGGCTACCCCGGCGGTCTGAAAGTCCTCACCGCGGAACACGTGCACGCCAGGAATCCCACCCTGTTGGTGGAGAGGGCCATTAAAGGCATGTTGCCGAAAACGCCGCTGGGCAAACAGATGGGAAGAAAACTCAAGGTCTATGCAGGGACAGCGCACCCTCATCAGGCCCAACGTCCGGAACCGATCAACCTGTAATGGGCTCAGACACGAAAGCCGACGAGAGGCATAAGGAGGCGGGAAGAGCATGGCAGTGATGACGGAATATGCCACCGGCAAGCGGAAATGTGCCATTGCACGAGCATGGGTGGCCGCAGCACCCGGCGAGATCACGATCAACGAGAAGCCGTTGGAGAAAGCGTTTCCTCGGCTGACTTTGCAGCATGTGATCCAGCACCCTCTGGAGCTGACCGGATTGACGGGGAAGTATTCGGTTCAGGCGACAGTCCACGGGGGCGGACCGACCGGTCAAGCTGGAGCCCTGCGGCATGCGATCGCCAAGGCACTGGTGACGATGAATCCGGCGCTTCGCGAACCGCTCAAGAAAGAAGGATTGTTGACGCGCGACTCGCGCGTTAAAGAGCGGAAAAAGTACGGCCAGAAAGGGGCGCGGAAGCGTTTCCAATACTCAAAGCGATAACGGCCAGGAGCGGAGAGACACACGAGGGAAGGCTTCCGGCCTTCCCTTTTTTATTCTCCGCCTTTTTATTGCAAGCGTTTCGTGCGGGAGGTTCCGGTGCAGCCTTCGCGAGGAAAGATCAGAGCGGCGGTGGTCGGTGCAAGCGGATACACGGGCGTCGAGCTTGTGCGCCTTGTTTCCGGACACCCGCAGTTGGAACTGACGGTGGTGACGTCGGAGAAATCGGCCGGCTTCCCGATCTCGGCCGTGTTCCCGAGCTTGGCCTCCATTGTTCCGCTATGCTTTGAAGCCCTGGAACCGGACGCCGTCGCCGATCGCGCCGATGTGGTCCTGTTCGCGCTCCCGCACACGAAGTCACTGATGCCGGTGGCAACGTGCCTGGCCGCCGGCAAGAAGGTCGTGGATTTGAGCGCCGATTACCGGCTCAAGGATCCCGCCATCTACGAAGCCTGGTACCAGACGTCTCATCCCCACAAGGAGTTGCTGGCCGAAGCGGTGTACGGGCTGCCGGAGCTGCACCGAGCGGAAATCCAACGGGCGCGTCTAGTCGCTTCCCCCGGCTGCTATCCGACCGCCGCGATCCTCCAGTTGGCGCCGCTCGTCGCCAACAGGCTGGTTCAACCGGACAGCATCGTGATCGACGCCAAGTCGGGGATCTCGGGAGCCGGCCGCAGCTCGGCCCTGCCCTATCATTTTCCGGAAGCGCACGAATCGTTGGAACCCTATAAGATCGGCCAGCACCGGCACATTCCCGAGATCGAGCAGGAACTCCTGACCCTCATGACCGGCCGAGGTCGAGGAACAGACGGACAAGCCTGGACCGCGCCATCGCTTCGTGTGATGTTCACTCCGCATCTTGTCCCCATGAATCGCGGAATCCTGAGCACGGCTTATTGCCGGCTCTCCCGCACGGTCGAGATCGCCGAACTGCGGGCGCTCTATCGGGATTTTTTCAAGGGCGAGCGGTTCATCCGCCTGTGCGAGGACTCCATGCCCAACCCTCGATACGTCCGCGGTTCCAATTTCTGCGATATCGGCGTCTTCGTCGACACGCGGGCCGGCTGGATCGTCACGGTAGCCGCATTGGACAACCTCGTGAAGGGCGCGGCGGGTCAAGCGATCCAGGCGTTCAACCTGATGATGGGTTGGCCGGAGGATCTGGGCCTTACCGCCCCGGGAGTCTTTCCATGACCACCGATCTGCTCCGTTCCGATCCCCACATGCATGCCCCATGAATTCCAATCACGTGACAGTCGTTCGAGGCGGCGTCACCGCTCCGCAGGGATTTCGGGCCGCCGGGATCCACTGCGGGATCAAGAACAAAAAAGCCAAAGATCTCGCCCTCATCGTTTCCGATCAGGAGGGGCCGATCGCAGGGCTCTTCACGACCAACCAGATCGCCGCGGCGCCGGTGGTGATCGACCGGCTGCATCTCCGGCAAGGAGTCGGCCGCGCCATCATCGTGAACAGCGGGAATGCCAACGCCTGCACCGGTCACGAAGGTCTCGCCGCGGCGGAAGAGATGGCGGCGCTGGTAGCCGCTCGGCTGGGCGTCACGCGCGAGAAGGTCTTCGTGGGCTCGACGGGTGTGATCGGGCAACCGCTGCCGATCGAGCGCATCCGAGCCGGCATTCCCCTGTTGATGAGACGCCTGCGCCGAGGCGGCGGCACCGAAGCCGCTCAGGCCATTATGACGACCGATCTCAAGGTCAAGCAAGTCGCCGTGAAAGGGACGATCGGCGGGAGAACGGTCACCGTCGGCGGCATGGCCAAGGGCTCCGGCATGATCCATCCCGACATGGCGACCATGCTGGCCTATCTGACGACCGACGCTCGGATCACGCAACCGAGTCTTCAACTGGCCCTTCGCGCCGCCGTGGATCAATCGTTTAACTGCATTTCGGTGGACGGCGATACCAGCACTAATGACACGGTCCTCTGTCTGGCGAACGGCCTGGCCGGGAACACGATCATCGAGGCTGATACGTCGGACGCGAGACTCTTTCAGCGCCTGCTCGACGCCGCCTGCCTCTCCCTGGCGCTGCAGGTCTGCCGCGACGGGGAAGGGGTGACGAAGGTGGTGCAAATCATCGTTTCGGGAGCCCGAGCCGATGAAGATGCGCGCCGTGTCGCACAGACGATCGCCACGTCCTGCCTGGTCAAGACCGCCCTGTTCGGCGAGGACGCCAACTGGGGACGCATCATGGCGGCCATCGGCCGTTCAGGAGTTCCGCTCGATCCGGAACAGATCACCCTGGCGTTCGACGGGGTCACGATGGTCAAAGCAGGGGTCGGCTCCGGGGCGCAGGTCGAACGGCGCATTGAGAGAATTTTCCGCCGCAAAGAGTTCACCATCTCGGTCGATCTCGGCCTGGGACACGGGAGCGCGCGTCTCTGGACGACCGATTTGTCGTACGACTACGTCAAGATCAACGCCAGCTATCGATCTTGAGCGATTCCCCCGCCGACACGCTTGCAAAGCCGGAGTGATTGTGCTAGCGTGCCAAGGCTTTGCAGGTCTCTCGCCGAAGAGACATCACTCGTTATTCAAATTCACACCGGCATGATGAGCATGCCGCGCGGCTTGGGAATAAGAAGGGCGGACCTTCTCGCCTCCGATTCTCGTCGCTCTTCAGGCCCCCATACGCATTCCACGATGCACATGGGTACCCGACGGGTGAAGGGGCGCTCCGCAAGCCTTTGGAGGGAGGTGAAGGCATGGGAGTGGTAACCATCAAAGATCTCTTGGAAGCGGGCGTGCATTTCGGGCACCAGACCAACCGCTGGAACCCGAAAATGAAGAGGTTTCTCTTCGGAGAACGAAACGGGATTTATATCATCGACTTGCAGCAGACGTTGGAACGGCTGCAACAGGCCTATGCCTTCGTCCGCGACACCGTGGCGGCCGGCGAGTCGGTCCTCTTCGTCGGCACCAAACGCCAGGCGGCGGAGATTCTCGAAGAGGAAGCCAAGCGCGCCGGCATGTTCTATGTCAACCAGCGTTGGCTGGGCGGCATGCTCACCAATTTTCAGACCATCCGCCGCAGCATCGACAAGCTCAAGAAAATGGAGGCGACGCTGGCGGACACCGCGCATCAGACCCTGACGAAGAAAGAGTTGAATCAGATGCAGAAGGAGAAGGTCAAGCTCGAGAAGTACCTCTCCGGCATCAAGAACATGAAGGAGTTACCGGGCTGCGTGTTTGTGCTCGACACCCGCGTCGAGCGCATCGCCGTCCAGGAGGCGAACCGGCTCAGTATCCCGGTGGTCGCGATCGTCGACACGAACTGCGATCCCGACGATATCGACTACCCCATTCCCGGCAACGACGACGCGATCCGATCGATCAAGCTGATCACCTCGCGCATCGCCGACGCCTGCATCGAAGGCGCCCACCTCCGCGCGCAACGCGAAGAGAGCGAGTTCGCCGAACCCGCCGTCGTCGAGAAACGCGCGGAAGGCAGGCCGATGCCGGCGGCCCTGGAAAGCGTTCAGACCGCGTCGTGATGGCCAGAACAGGGCGTATCGGTCGTATCATCATCGGACTAGAAACACGGTAGGAGACGTGGCGGCATGGCTGGCGTGAGCACTTTGGTCAAAGAACTTCGCGAAAAAACCGGGGCCGGTATTCTGGATTGTCAGAAGGCTCTCTCCGAAACCGGGAACGACGTCGAAAAGGCGATCGACTATCTGCGGCAGAAAGGGTTGGCCGCCGCGCAGAAGAAGGCGGGGCGGGAGACCAACCAGGGGCTGATCCACGCCTACATTCACGGAGGCGGCAAGATCGGCGTGTTGATCGAAGTCAACTGCGAGACGGACTTTGTCGCGCGCAACGAAGAGTTCAAAGCCTTCGTGAACGACCTCGCCCTCCAAATCGCCGCGTCGGACCCCTGGTATGTCAGGCGGGAAGACGTACCGGCCGACGTCATCGAGAAGGAAAAGAGCATTTATGAGGCGCAGGCGAAGGAAATGGGCAAGCCGCAGGCCGCCTGGGCCAAGATCGTGGAAGGCAAGCTGGAGAAGTTCTACCAGCAGCGCTGCCTGCTCGAGCAGGAATTCATCAAGGATTCTACCGTCACCATCAAGGACCTGCTGGCGCAAAAGATCGCCAAGATCGGCGAGAATATGAACATCCGTCGATTCACGCGCTATCAATTAGGCCAAGCATGAGCTCTGCCAAATACCGGCGGATTCTCCTCAAGGTGAGCGGGGAAATCCTGGCCGGTGAGCAGGGGTACGGGATTCAGCCTTCAGTCCTCGAAGGCCTCGCCGACGAGATCGCCGACGTCGTCTCATTGGACGTTGAAGTCGCCATCGTGATCGGCGGCGGTAACATTTTCCGAGGCATTGCTGCCAGCGCCACCGGCATGGAGCGCGCCTCCGCAGATTATATGGGCATGCTGGCCACGGTGCTCAACGCACTGGCGTTGCAGAACGCCCTGGAACGCAAAGGCGTCATGACGCGCGTCCAATCCGCCATCGAAATGCGTCAACTCGCGGAGGGCTACATCCGCCGAAGGGCGATCCGCCATCTGGAAAAGAAGCGGGTCGTGATCTTCGCCGCCGGAACCGGCAACCCCTACTTCTCCACGGATACGGCCGCGGCCCTCCGGGCGATGGAGATCGGCGCGCAGGTGATCATGAAGGGAACCAAGGTCGACGGGATTTACGAAGCCGACCCCGTCACCAATCCTTCCGCCAAGAAGTTCACCGAATTGCCTTTCCTCTCCGTGCTCAATAAAAATCTCAAGGTGATGGATTCGACGGCGATCAGCCTTTGCATGGACAACAACCTGCCGCTGATCGTCTTCAACCTGAAGGAAAAGGGAAATTTCAGACGAGTGGTGCAGGGCGAGAAGATCGGCACGCTGGTCACCGCCGGCGGCCGTTGACAACCGCAGGTGCTCCCATGACGATGGCACTCGCTGATCCGGTCCGCAAGAAAACGGGAGAACGCATGGAAGCGGCGCTCGAGCATTTGAAACGGGAACTGGCCGGCATACGAAGCGGCCGCGCCTCCGTCTCGTTGCTGGACGGCATCAAGGTGAACTATTACGGGACGCCGACTCCGCTCAGGCAGGTGGCGAACCTAGCCACGCCCGAAGCGCGGCTGATTACCGTCCAACCCTGGGAGCCCCAACTCATCAAGGAGATCGAGAAGGCCCTGCTCGCGTCCGACCTCGGGCTCACACCCTCGAACGACGGCAAGATCATCCGCATCCCGCTTCCCCCGCTCAGCGAAGAACGCCGCAGGGAACTGATCAAGGTGTGCAAGAAGCACGGGGAGGAGACCAAGATCCATATCCGGAACGCCCGTCATGACGGCAACCATGAATTGAAGCAGTTGCAGAAAGAGTCCAAGCTGACCGAGGACGAATGGCGCAGGGCCGAGCAAGAGATCCAGAAGCTCACCGACCAGTACATTCAGAAGGTCGATCAGGTCCTGAAGAAAAAAGAAGAAGAGATTTTGGAAGTCTGACGCGCCGCGTGTCGCTTGTACCCCATCTCCACCCGACGTTCGCCGCCATCGATCTGCACGCGCTGGCCCATAACCTAGCCGTAGTCCGTTCACGCATCCAGAAATCGTGCGAGATCATCGCCGTCGTCAAGGCCAACGCCTATGGACACGGACTGGTCGAAGTGGCCCGCGCGCTGCTGCGCCTGGGCGTCGCCAGATTGGGCGTCGCCTCTCTGGACGAGGGGCTGGCACTTCGTCAAGCCGGCATCGAGGCCGCGATTCTGGTCATGGGCGCCGTGTTTCCGCATCAACTGTCAGACCTGATCGCCCATAGGCTGACGCCCGTGCTTTACGACGCCCGTCTGACCGATGCATTCGCCAAGCAACTCGGGTCCCGCCGCGAGCCCTATCCGGTGCATCTCAAGGTCGACACCGGCATGGGCCGGTTGGGATTCGCGCCGGAGGAAGTGCTGCCGTTGTTGCAGAGGCCGGCGTTCAAGGGTCCTCTGCGCGCCGAAGGCTTGATGACCCATCTGGCGGACGCGGACAGCGAGGAGCGGGACTATACGGAAGGGCAACTCGCGCGATTCCGCCTGCTCCTCGATCACATCAAACAGAGCGGCCTGGCTGTTCCGTTGATCCACACGGCCAACAGCGCGGCGATTCTTCGTTACCCGTCCTCACACTTCACGGCGATCCGACCCGGCATCATGCTCTATGGGTACCACACGCTGCCGGCTGGCGATCCGGCCCCCGATCTCAAACCCGTCCTCTCGCTGACCACGACCATCGCCCAGATCCGATCGATTCCCAAGGGAGGCAGCGTCAGCTACAACCGGACCTTCATCGCACAGCGGCCCTCGCGGGTGGCGATCCTGCCGATCGGCTACGCGGACGGCTACAACCGCCTGCTTTCGAACCGCGCCTCCGTGCTCATCGGCGGCCGCCGCGCGCCCGTAGTCGGCCGCATCTGCATGGATATGACGCTCGTCGATGTGACCGATCTTGCGGATGTGAGCCCGGGCCAGCAGGCCGTGCTGATCGGACGGCAGGGTGCGCAGCGCATCACCGCCGACGACATCGCGGCGTGGCTCGACACCATCTCCTACGAAGTGTTGTGCGCGATCGGCCCGCGCGTCCCCCGTACCTACCAATCTGAGACGCCGCACCCCCCATGACGTATGCATCAAACCGATTCATGCGTTGTCCCTTCCGGAGCCGTACCCTATAATCGTCGGAGCCTTGCCTGTGAGCTTGGCCCGCAGCGAGCCGACATCTGGTGGTCGTGAGACTGAAGGAAGCAATGCTGGGGTATGTGCTGGTCGTCCAGGAATTCACGTTGTTGTGCGCCAGAACCATCGTCAATCTGTTTCGCCCCCCGTACTACGTCCAAGAAACCATCCTCCAGATGGACCGTATCGGGGTGGGCTCGCTGTTCATCGTCGTCCTGACCGGCATGTTCACCGGCATGGTGCTGGCGCTCCAGGGGGCGGTTCAATTGGAACCTTACGGCGCCAGCATCTACGTTTCGCGCCTGATCAGCACCTCGGTCGTGCGCGAGCTCGGTCCGGTGCTGGCCGCCCTCATGATCGCCGGGCGGGTCGGCACCGGCATCGCGTCGGAACTCGCCTCCATGACCGTCACCGAGCAGATCGACGCCCTGCGCGCAGAGGGCACCGATCCGATCCACAAGCTGGTCACTACCCGGCTGATCGCGTGCCTCTGCATGATTCCGCTTCTCACCATCATTACGGACGGTATCGCGATCTTTGGCGGGTGGTTGGTCGCCAAACTATATCTGGGCATCGATTCCTACTTCTATTGGACCTGGGCCTTTGAGGCGCTCCGGCAACAAGATCTCATCCTCGGCCTGGTCAAACCGGCCGTGTTTGGATTTTTGATCGCCATGGTCGGGTGCTATGCTGGCTTCTCGACCAAAGGCGGTACGGTAGGCGTAGGTGTCTCGACCACTCAGGCGATGGTCTCTTCCTCCATCTTGATCCTGGCGAGCGATTTCTTTCTGACCAAATTGTTTATGGCACTGTAGAGGTGGGATGATCAGTCTGGATGCGGTTGATTTGACGCTGGGCGACCGAAAGGTTTTGGAGCATATCACTTTTCAGGTCGAGTCTGGCGAAACGAAGGTCATCCTGGGCGGAAGCGGCTCGGGAAAGACGACCATTCTCAGACTCATCCTCGGCCTCTACAAGCCTGATCGGGGCTCCATTCGAATCGACGGCGAAGAGATCACCACCTTATCGGAGCTGGCACTGCCACGGATTCGCCAGAAGATGGCGATGGTGTTCCAAAGCGCCGCCCTGTTCGACTCGCTCACCGTTCGGGAAAACGTCGGCTATCGCCTGTGGGAGCAGGGCACGTTGTCCGATGACGACATCGAGCAGCGGGTCCGGCAGAGCCTTCAGTTCGTCGGGTTGGAAGACGCAATCGACAAGATGCCGGCCGATCTCAGCGGCGGCATGCGCAAGCGGGTCGGGATCGCCCGGGCGCTGGCGAGCGGCGCCCGGGTGATTCTTTACGATGAGCCGACTGCCGGCCTGGACCCGATCAATTCCTACGCCATCGGACACCTGATTCTACAGCTCAAGGCCAAGGGCGTGACCCAAGTCGTGGTCACCCACGATCTCGATTTGGCGTTCCGCGTCGCCGATCGCATCGTGCTGCTCCACAAGGGACGCATCAGATTTCAGGGCACGCCGCAAGAACTGGCCGGCCGCCGGGATAGGGAAATTCGCGGGTTCCTGGATCCATCCACACTGCCTGCCGAAGAGTGGGACGTGTACGCCGGGCGCAACTCGGATTAGGATTTGGAGTATGCGCTATGACAAGACGATCTGATCTGACCTGGGTGCAAGTCAAGATCGGTATCCTGGTTTTGATCTCCTTGGCTATCGTGATGATCATGATCCTCAACCTGGAGGAAGGGCTGGGCGTGCTCAGCCGCAAGACGCAGTTCCGCGCGATGGTCAGTCACACGCAGGGGCTCAAAGTGGGGAGCCCGGTCTTGATGAACGGCGTGAACATCGGCAACGTCCACAAGATCGAGATCGCCCGGAATGCGCCGCAGGTGGAAATCACCTTCACCGTCAAGCGCGAAGTGGCGCAGCACGTTCGCGAGGACGCCTCGATCAACATCCGAGCCCTGGGCCTGCTCGGCGACAAGTATCTGGAGATCGTGCCCGGCACGCCGACCAGACCCTCGCTGGAGCCGGGAGCCATATTGACCGGCAAGGCCGAGACCGACATCACCAGCCTGGCGTCCGGCGCCTCCGCCACGATCGAGAACGTCAATACCGCGCTACAGGAAGTCCAGCGGGCCCTCGCGGCCATTACAAAAGGCGAAGGTACGACCGGCAAGTTGGTGAACGATCCGGAACTCTATGATCGCTCCAAACGGGTGCTGGAGAACCTGGAGAAAGCGTCGGAGAAGAGCCTCGCCCTGCTGGACAAGGTGGAGCGCGGCGAAGGCACGGTGGGGAAGCTCGTCACGGACAAGGAACTCTACGCGAGAGCCAACCAGGCGGTGCGGGAGCTGACCGAACTCGCAAATCGCCTGAACAACCAGAACGGGACGCTGGCGAAACTTGCCGATCCCACGCTCTATGCCAAGCTGGATAGTCTCACGGCCCGCGGCGAGCAACTGCTGGACAAGATCGAGCGCGGCGAAGGGACGGTGGGCAAGCTCGTCACCCGCGACGACCTCTACACTCGAACGGACAAGCTCCTGACCGAAGTGGAAGAGTTCGTGGCGGATGTAAAAAAGAATCCGAAGAAGTATTTTAAGTTCTCGGTTTTCTGAAAGCGGTTCGCGGGTCCCCTCGCCGCTCAACCCAGCGGTGCTCGCACCCTGCCCACACCCGCCAAGCGGGTACCCGAGGGGCCCCGCTCCGCCTGGTACCCGTTGCTTAGCTTCATGCAGCCGGTGGGGGCTCCCAGGTCGCCGCCACCCGGAAGGATATTAGGAATGGAGAGAAAGGCTCCGGGAATCCTTTCTTTCACTCAGCAACTACGCTGAATTCACGCCGCAGGCCGTTGTTGTGACGCAAGCCGCATGATGGTTCGCCCATCCTCCAGACCACGTTGATAGCACTCGAACTGAGCAGGGTAGCGTTCTCTCATGAAATCTGTGCTGTCTCTGCCCAACAAGGCGTCCACCAGGCCGGCTTCCTCAGCCCACCACCCCGCACGCTCTTCCTGCGTCACGGATGCGAGTTTTTGCTGGAGGCGGCACCATTCGATGCGCGAGATAATCTGGATCGGGATATACTCCATGGCCTCCTCCCACTCAGGGTCTCGCTCGTAGGTTAACCACGATCCGGAGGAAGCACGATCCGGCAAATTCCGGCATTCAAGGGAGAAAAACACCTGAGAGGCGAGACAGACCGGCCACAGTGGCGGTTCTGTTGTGTCTCCGGGTCCGAAACTATTCCCAGGCAACGGTGCGCGTTCTGCGAGCACGAAGGGCGATCCAGCCGCCCTCTCTCCGCTAGACTTTCAGTTTCCGTTTGAGATGCTTTTCGACGCTGGCGACTTTGCTGGTGAGACGGCCCTTGTGGCCCTTGCGGTAGTCGACTTTGATCGTGCAGGAAATGCGGTTACAGTCTTTCTTCATCCGCTCATAACATTTCTTGACGACGCCGAACACTTCGTCCCACTCCCCTTCCAGGACCGTGCCCATGGGGTTGAGACGATACTCCACGCCGCTCTTGTCGATGATGTCCAGCGAGCGCGACACGTACTTGCCGACACTCTCGCCTTTGCCGAGCGGCGACATGCTGAATTCGAGCAAGACCATGGTGGTAAAACTCTCCTTTGCGTGCTGTCAGATATCAGCGGTCAGGGGGTCAGCTATCAGCTTTCAGTTGTCAGCTCTCAGCCGTCAGCAGTCAGCTTGAGCCATCGCCTACTCATCACGCATTACGCATCACGCATCACGTGCATCGCATCATGCATTACGCGTCACGTCTTACGTATCATGCCTTCTGCCGCTGTTCCAGCCAGGCCTTGGGATATTCGATGCTGCCGGTGAACTTGAAGCCGTTGACGGCTTCTCTCAGCAACATGCGCCGTCTCTCCGCATCGGCCTCGGTGGCTTTGGTCTCGTCACGCAGATCGGCCAGCCAGTCCAGGAAAGCGGAGAACTCCTCTCCGAAGATTTGCTCCAGATCCTGCCGCAACCGGCTCGCAAGGGCCGGCGAGGCGCCGCTGGTGCTGATCGCCACGCGCAGATGGCCGCGGCTCACCACCGCCGGCATCATCACGTTCGACAGCGTCGGCTCATCGATCGACCACACGAGAAACCGCCGCTCGCGGGCCAGGTCCAGCAACGACCGCGCGAAGTCACGGTCGCCGCGAAGGACGTTCAACACGAGGATGACGCTTTCCACGTCGGTCGTCCTGAACGTGCGGACCCGGTGAATCACCTTGGCCGAGGCCGTCAATTTGCGCAACGTGTCGTTGAGCGTCGGATTCACCACCGTGACCTTGGCTCCGGCGTCCAACAACCGCAGGGTTTTTTCCGCCGCTTCCTCGTCACCGCCCAGCACAAGGCACGGCCAGCCTTTGACATCCAATGAAATCGGGAAACCAGGATTTGCCGTCATCGCGCCTCCTCCCAACTCACACGACCGGCGCGTATCATACAATAGCGTGTGACAGAGCGTAAACCGCGCCCTCCACTCTCCCCTTTTCCCCTCAGCTTCGGCTCTGTATAATGCGCCGACTCTCATTCAAGCCGGCCCCGCCGACAGCACAGCGCCGGCTTGAATGCACAGCAGTCATTCATGAACGTGTGGCTCACTCAGTAAGATGAAAAAATATAGCCGGGCGACCGGCAAGGGGCTCGGGGCGAGGGGGAGAGAGATTCCGACCTCCGGCCTCGGGCCTCTAGCGCGCATTATTCATGACGGTTCGTCGCGAAAACGCGCAGACGCGTTCTGAGACGGGCAAGCGCAGCCACGAAGGAGGGAGGCATACTTGAAGCAGTATGTTGACCGACTGAGTGACGAGCACGCCCGTCGGAACAGCGTACCCGCGTTTGCAGCAGAAGCGTTCATGAATAATGCGCGCTAGCCACGAGCCGATACAACGCCAGGAGGCAGTCAGAACGTGGCGAAATACTCACTGGGCACATTCGGCATGACCGCCGGGATCATTGCCCTGGCCGGCATCGCCGCATGGCTGGGCTTGGCTCACAGTTGCGAGCAACAGGGCGGCTCTGGCGTGATCGCCGGACGCGTCACCATCGCACCGGCGCTGGCGGACCAGGTGAGGCCGACCGACGTGCTGTTCGTCATTGTGCGGCGACCGCAAGGCGCGCCTCGACCCATCGCCGTCAAGCGAATCGACAGTCCCAAGTTTCCGGTGGAATTCGAGATCACGAACGCGGACCTGATGATACAGGGATCAGAGTTGCGCGGGGTGGTGGACGTCGTCGCGCGGCTGGATCGGGACGGACAAGCCGGGCCGCCTCAACCAGGGGATATGGAAGGGAAATACGACAAGAACCCCACCCTCGTCGGCGGGCGAGACGTGGAGATTACGATCGATAAGCAATACTGACTGTGAAGAAATGAGGAATGTGGAATTAGGAATTGAGAAGTGTTAAGCGAGTAATGGGTTGCTCCGTGCATCACATTTCACACTCCTCATTCCACATTCCTCATTGACTTTTCTATGTCTCCGCCGGGTCGGCGTCCAACTCCATGTTCCAGTACAAGTAGTCGCGCCAGCTTTCCGGCGCGTTGCGGATGCCGATGGTGATCGTGAGCACCGGGTTCCACCTGGGTTTGACCGGCTTCTTGATGAGCCTCATGCCGGCCTCCTCAGGCGTCCGGCCGCTCTTTCGGTTGTTGCACCGCCAGCAGGCCGTGACGATATTCTCCCAGGTCTTTTTGCCGCCCTTGGCGATCGGCACGACGTGGTCGAAGGTCAGGTCCTCGGTTCGGAACTTCTGGTTGCAGTACTGGCAGGTATAGCCGTCGCGGGTGAAGATGTTGATGCGCGAGAACTTGACGGCTCGATGGCTGTCCTTCAGCCGGACCAACTTGAGCAAACGCATCACGGCCGGCAGCTTGATCGAGATCGACACTCCATGAATATCGCGATCATAGACCTCCAGGACTTCGACTTTGCCCTGCCAGAGCAGAGTAATGGCTTTCTGCCAGTTGATGACCCGGAGCGGTTCGTAGGTCGCGTTGAGCAACAAGGTCATTTCCATGAGAACTCCTTACCCCGTCCTTCCCCGTCCTCGCAGCCAGGGCTGGGCCGCCCGCCCGCCTTTGTGTATGCCATAATCCGAGAGTCAGATCAAGCCGTGAGGCCGATGGAGCAAGGCCGGAGCCGGCCTCCCGACCGGGCCGCAGCCGCACGGCTTGAGTGTGTACGTACAAAGGAGGATTCAGCGGCGATGATGCAATTCGTTCCGGTGGCGAAGCTCAACGACTTGGAACCCGGCTCCTGCCTCTCGGTCGAAGCCGAAGGCGGACTGCTGGTGGCGCTGTTCAACGTGGATGGGAAAATCTACGCGCTCGACAATACCTGTCCGCACGCGGGGGGTCCGCTGGGCGAAGGAACCCTCTCAGGCGAGATCGTGGAATGCCCTTGGCACGGCTGGCGGTTCAACGTGCGGACCGGCGTACGACCGGACAATCCCGATTTCACGGTCGCCCGCTATGATGTGCAGGTGGAAGGGGACGTGATCAAAGTGTCACTGCCCGGCCCCCGGTAAGAACGGGGACTGCATCGGCGCACCCGGCGTCGCATCGGCAGGCATGTATCCATCGGCGGGCAACGACGCCGCGTTGACGCGTTTCGTCGCCAGGTCGGCGTGCCAAATCAATTCCCGCTCGAACCACTGATTCCGCCCCTGTTCCCGCATCGTGACTCGAACTTCATAGAGATCGCCTTCCAGCCGCTGCACCCGCCACTCCCCCAAATACACGCCTTCGCCCCGTGCCTTCTTGGCGCGCACATGCTCGGTCAAAGCCTGCAGGATTGTCGGCGCCCCTTGAGCCCGGTGTGTCTGCACCAGCGCGATGGCTTCCGCCGCTCGCGGATCGGCCATGGGGTTCAAGGAAGCCGGCTTGAGCAGCCAATAAGCCACTCCTCCGGCGACCAGAAGGCCGAGCCCGATGTAGTGGATCGTTCTCACCCACGATGAAGAGGATTCGGAAGGCTGGGTGGGGGAAGACTCGACAGTCAAGGCAAGTCAGCGCTTCAACGTGTTGGGGGAATGGTGCGTCCTCGAAGTCGCAGCCCCGCAGCAGGACGGACTCACACGGGCGACTTCCTGTTGAGCCGCCTTCAGCAGCAAATAGTTGCGTTCGATCACGGCCTGCCGTTCCCGTAGGACCTGATCGTACACCGGATTGCCGGATGAGGAAACCGAGATTCCGGCCACCGGCCCTCCTGGGATGACACCCCACCGATAGCCGCCATTGCCATTGAGGGTCATCGGTCCGGCCCCGGTCCACAGATTCATCGCTCTGAGGTGGTCAACCAAGGCGCGGAGCGGGTCCTTGACGTGACGGCGACACCAGAATCCCGAGATCGGCCCCGACGTCAGATACACGGGGGTGGTCAACGACACCCAGCGATAGTCCGGCAAGGTCCTTTGGGTCGGCTCCTCGAGTGACACGACCGAAATATCCTG
Organism: Nitrospirota bacterium; assembly: GCA_040755395.1. Taxonomy (NCBI): domain Bacteria; kingdom Pseudomonadati; phylum Nitrospirota; species Nitrospirota bacterium. The sequence goes on along the minus strand of JBFMAX010000002.1, from coordinate 57,041 downwards.
GTCGGCCGGTTCAGCTTCCACTGTATCCCGCATCACCGAAGGACGATCTTCAGATCGAGTTTCCAGCGATGGTTTCGCATCAGTATGCGGCAACGTCGCACGAACAGAGGTGTCGCTCACAGTCGAAGAGAGGCCGGCGCGAGGACTGTCTTTGAACCGGTGCACCTTGACGGGGCTCCGTCCGCCTTCGGGAGGAATACGGGACGCATCGTCGGTCATGACCATCGTCCCATCGGGAGTGATCCAGCTATAGAATTCGGCCGCCTCGGCGGCCGACGCCGCGCGGATCGCCCCTCCCAGAGCAAGGAGGATCAGGCCCGCCCGCGTGACGACGTGTCTGTAGTGGCCCATAAAAAAGCATAGGCTCGCCTCCGGCAGGAAGTCAATGCCGGCTCTCTCCCGATCAGGGAGCGTCGGACCGACGTAAACGCTCTCGGCCATCGCAGCCGATCGACTTGACAATCCAACAAGCGGGTATGCTACAAGTACCAGGCCCGTTTCGGGAAATCACACAGGCTTGAGCGCGCATGAAATTATTCGTCTATGCCGACAATTTGAATCCGACTCAGCTCAAGCGGCGGGCGCCGGAGCATCAGTTCCTCTTTAAGGCCTATCTGCCCGACCACACGATTCAGTTCTGCCGCTGGTCTTCCCAATGGCGCTGCGGCCTCGCCAGCGCCGTCCCGTCTCCCGGCGAAAAAGTCTGGGGCATCGTGGTGGAGATCACGGACGAAGACCTGAAGCTCATGGATGAGTTCGAGGGCGATGTCCCGCCCGGCGCGTTCCGGCACCTGCCGGTCACCGTTATCACGGAAGAAGGCGAGAAAGTGCTCGTCACGACCCACGCGGCCACGCCCATCGGGAAATTCAAGCCCAAAGAACATTACCTGGAATGGGTCTTGAAGGGGCTTAAGCACTGGAAGTTGCCCGACGAGTGCATCGAGCAGTGGAAGTCCTACGTGCCGCGTTAGAAATCAGCTATCAACAATCAGTCAGTCCTCAGATGTCAGCCATCAGCTTTTAGCTATCAGCTACCAGCTATTCGCTCTGAAAATTAACGAGGAGAACCCATGCCGAAGCCCAAATATCACATTGTGGTCTGCACCAATTCCCGTCCGCCTGGGCATCCGAAGCCATCCTGTGGAGCGGCGGGATCGGCCAACATCCTCATGGCCCTCAACATGGGACTGATGGAGCGCGGCTATCAGCCCGGCCAGGTGTTGGTCACCGGCTCCGCCTGCTTGGGTCCCTGCGAACACGGCCCCACGCTCGTGGTCTATCCGGACGGGATCTGGTACTCCAAAGTGACCGAGGCCGACGTGCCGGCCATCCTCGACGAACACATCGGCAAGGGCACACCCGTCCAGAAGCTCAATCCCGACGCCATCTGGCGCTGACTTTTCCCTGCCAGGTTCATCTTGTGAGCACTCCCTCCCACCAGGAACACAAGGCCCGCGCTCCTCGCCGAGTCGGTTGCATGGTCATTACCTGCAGCGACACGCGCACGCCGGAGACCGACGACAGCGGCCAGCTCATTATGCGCCTGTTGAAGGATCAAGGGCATGAAGTCGTCGCGTACCAGGTCGTCAAGGACGAGCCGGCGCAGATCAAGGCATGCATCGAAAGCGGCGTGGCGAACGAGGCGGTTCAGGCGATCATCATCAACGGCGGCACCGGGATCTCGCGGCGCGATTCCACGTTCGAGGCGGTCGACGGGATGTTGGAAAAACGGCTGGACGGTTTCGGGGAACTGTTCCGCTACCTGACCTACCAGGAAATCGGATCGCCCGCCATGATGAGCCGGGCCACCGCAGGGATCGTGCGGGGCCGGGTTCTGTTCTCCACCCCCGGCTCGATGAACGCCGTCCGGCTCGCGATGGAAAAATTAATCCTGCCGGAGTTGGGGCATCTGATCAAAGAGCTCACCAAGTAACTCAATGATTAAGCAACTAAGTAATGAGGTGATTTGAGTGCCCGCCTGCACAATCACTTAATCACCAATCACTCAATTACTTCTCCATCAGTCCTGCATGATCTTCGGTTCCGACACGCGCTTATAGAACACCAGCAGGTCGCGCACGGAAATCAAGCCCACCAACTTGCCTTGTTCGGTCACGCCCAGGTGCCGGACCCCCAGATCGCCCATCATATCGTGGGCGTCCTGTACCGTTCGCATTGCTTCGATCGTCGCGATCGGGCTAGTCATGATGTCCTGCACCGTCATCTTATTCAGATCCGCGCCTCCCGCGACTGCCCGGCGCACCACGTCGGTATCGGTGATGATGCCGACAAGGTCTCCGTTCTTTTCCACCAGCAACGAGCCGATGCGTTCATCCCGCATCTTCTTCGCCGCATCCCGCACCGACATGGTGTAGGGGATCCGTTTGGGGTCCTTTCGCATGATCTGCGCGACGGTCGCCATGGATGAGGTCCTCCTTTGTCAGAATGCGTCCGTTGGAATTCGCGGCGCTCATTCCACTCTCAACACGATTTTACCAAAGACCTGCCGGCTCAGCAGTTGTTCCTGCGCCGCGCGGGCGTCTCGGAGCGGATAGACCCGGTCGATGACCGGACGGAGCTTGCCCTGGCCGATCAGCGCTGTGGCGGCGAGCAATTCGGCTCGCGTGCCCATATACGAGCCTTTCAGGGTCAGTTGCCTTGAAAACAGGTAGCGCAGATCGAGTGTGACCTCTCCGCCCGTCGTCGCGCCGCAGGTGACCAGCCGGCCGCCTTTGGCCATCGCATGCAGGCAGGCCTCCCAGACTTCCGGTCCGATATGCTCGAACACCACGTCCACGCCGCGCCCGCCGGTGAGCACCTTCACTCGCGCCGCCACCTGCTCTTTTGAATGCTGAATGACTTCATCCGCGCCGAGTTCCTTCGCTTTGGCGATTTTGCTCTCGGACCCGACGGTCGTGATGACGGTCGCGCCGACGAGTTTGGCCATTTGAATGGCCATACTGCCAACGCCGCTCCCCGCTCCCATGACCAGGATCGTCTCTCCCGGCTTGACATCGGCCAACGTGAACAACATATGCCACGCCGTCACGGAGACGAGCGGGAACGCGGCGGCCTGCTCGAAGGTCAGCCCGCCGGGAATGGGCAGGACATTCCGGGCAGGCACGGCGACGAATTCCGCATAACCTCCGTCCACCTTCGCGCCGAGAATGCCGTAGGCCGGGCAGAGGTTATCCCGCCCGGCGAGGCACTGCTCGCATCGCCAGCAGCTCAGGCCGGGCGAGACGAAGACCCGGGTCCCGACGGCGATACCATCGACCCGCTCCCCCACCGCTTCGACGATCCCGGCCACATCGGAGCCGGAAATATGCGGGAGTGGAATCTGGTACGCCGGGATGCCTTGACGAATCCAGATGTCCAGGTGATTCAGCGCGCAGGCTTTGACCTGAATCAACACCTCATCCGGCCCGGCCTGCGGCGGGGGCGCGTCCGTATAGGTCAACTTCTCCGGCCCGCCATGCTCGCGAAACACCACCGCCTTCATCGCTCCCTCATGGTCGCGAATGCTGAATGATAAATTGTCAGAACATTCCTCATTCCTAATTCAGAATTCCGCATTCAGAATTTTAAAACCCCTTCCACCACCATCACCGCTTGCCCGCCGACTTTCACTTCCTGTATCGCATCGTCGTCCGACTCGACCTGGATGAGTATGCGCGACGGGCGTTCGATTTCGTAGCCCTGCTCGGCGGTAATCTCCGTCGTCGGACCCACTTCCACCACGCCGTGATGGACCAAATACGCCCCCAAGGCCCCGCTGGCGCTGCCGGTGGCGGGATCCTCGAACACCCCGATGGGCGGCGCGAACATGCGGGTGTGCACGGTCGCCAACTCGTCGACGGTCACCGTCGTAAACACCATCATCCCGTTCGCGCCATAGCGATCACAGAGCCGGCTGACGGCCGACACGTCCGGCACGATGGACCGCACCGCCGTCAGCGTGCGCACCGGCACGATCAGGACGGGCAAGCCGGTCGAGACGACTTGGATCGGCCATTTGGTCTCGGTAATCACATTTTTCGACAAGCCCAGGGCCTTCGCGACGTCGAACACATCCTTGACGCCCTCCACCTGGCCCAGAAACTGCGGCTTCGGTTGCGACATGACCACCCGCAGAATCTCGCCGTCCCGCACGTGGAGCTCGACAGGAAACAGGCCGAGATTGCACTCGTACAGGACGCGCGTCACCGGCTCCCGAACAGCCAGCCTCTGGAGCTTGCCCAGAATGTAAAATGCCCCGAGAACCGGGTGCCCGGCAAAGGGAATCTCCTGCGTCGGAGTGAAGATGCGGATCTTCGCGACGGCAGCCTGATCGGTAGGAGGTAAGACAAAGACGCTTTCGGAGAGATTCATCTCGCGAGCGATCTGTTGCAGCTCGCGATCGGTCAAGCCTTGGACGTCCGGGATAACGGCGACCGGATTCCCGCCGAACGGTTGGTCGGTGAACACATCGGCCTGGTAGAACTTGAGGGTACGGGGCTCGTCATCCATCGCCGAGGCTACTGTAGGTCAGCGCCGAACCCCTTGTCAAACCGATCAGGGGCGGCCCCCGGCTCGGGCGCGCGGCGCCGGCCTTGACTTGCCGTGGAACGCGACGCTATGTTGGCGCCCATGGCGCGGGAGATGGAAATCAACGTCCGTCCGATTTTCTCGACTCCCCTCCTCGTGTTCACCGTTCCGGACCATGAGCGGATCAACGCAGAGCTGCGCCGGGCCATCCTCGATCGGGAAGCCTCCACGCCCGCCTACTCGGATTACGAAGTCGTCGGCTGGTCGTCTCCGCACGATCTGTCCATGCTGGATTGGGCCGGCGAGCCTTTGAAGCGGTTGTTCGAGCCCGTCATCGAGGTGGCGACGCAGGTGACCGAGTTCTCCGAGCGGGCGCCGGGGACGTCTGGACGACGTCCAGGCTGGCAGGTGGTCGAAGTCTGGTCCAACGTGCAGCGCAAGGGAGGCAGCAACGCCGCCCATCCGCACCCTGGCAGCTTCTGGTCCGGCGTGTATTACGTGGATGTGGGAGACATTTCATCCGAAGGCAAATGCGGCGGCGAGTTGCAGCTCTTCGATCCGCGGGGCTGCTTGCCCAGGATGCTCGCTCCCTACCTCCGCTACGCCATGCCCGAGCTGCATGACGCTGGGCGGAATATCTCCTTCTCCCCCTCGGCCGGCCAGTGTGTGATGTTTCCCGGTTGGCTCTTCCACGCCGTGGCCACGTACACAGGCACGGCACCGCGCATCAGCGTCGCCTTCAACCTCGATCCGGTCCTCTCTAAAAAATAGCTGTCCTTCCCCTACTTCCCCCATCCCCTCCTTACAAAAGAGGCGTGGAGAAGCGGCCGTTGTTCATGCGGCATATGTCTGTTAAGCGGAGATGGGCAGGGCTTCGTAGGACTGCGTGAGGGGGTTGCGGACGTAGTCCTCGATGTAGTTGCGCAGGTGGCCGTTGCGGTAGAGCCGTTTGTTGGCGAACTTCGTATCGATCCGGTGCAGCACCCTGACCTTCACACCGGTCTTCTTGATGAACTGATCCAGCGAGACCCCGGCAATGTCCGTGTACGGCCCGCGCCCCGACTGCATCATACACTTGGGGATATGGATCATCTTTTGCCCCTTCAGACGCCGGGCGATGTCGTCGAAGGTCAAGAGGACTGTGCAGTCCGAGTCTCCGCCCAAGGTCGCGTTGGGCACCATGAGGAACCGCGCCCGATTTTTCCGGTACATGGTGAGGATCTTGTGGACGCTCTTCGCCATCACCACCGTGTCGTTCCTTTCCAATTCCAGCGAATCAAACAGGCTGACGATCCGCCGTCGGTTCAAAAACGCCGTGATCGAGGCTTCCGTATGGATGGTCTGCATATTCGGCAATCCCGCGTCATAGACGCGCTCGGCCTCGCGCGGAAGATATTTCCTCCCCTGCCGCATAAGCGCGGCCGTCTCTTCCTTGAGCCCCCGCACCGGGGTCAGGCAGCCCATCCAGAGCACGCACTTCCGGTTGACGGCGGAAATCGCGACCGCATCCTTGGACATCGTGTAGTCGTCGAAGGCGTAGAAATTGGCCGAGGAGACGGCCGGACCGTCCAAGACCTTCATCAGGTGCTTCACCGCCGGAGCGTGGGGCATGAGCCGTTCCCGATAATCGCTGAGCGTGATCACCGACAACTCAAAATTGATGCGTCCCGGGTACTGCTCGGCCAGTTGGTGGATCTTAGGCACATGCACGAACCCGACAGTGAAGAAGGTGACATTCTTGTCGGTGTACTTCAGAAAGTCTTCCAGCCATTCCATCGCCTTGGGATGCAGAAACAAATCGGTCCATTCCATGTATTCATTTCCCCCCAGGCACCAGAACTGCTGGGGATCGGTCGGCTTCTTGTTGATGTAATCGAGAATGTACTCCCAGTCTTCCTGGGTCGTCTTCGGCGGGTCGGCGGTTTCCCGATACGTGTGGTCGATCTCATAGCAGAATTCGCACTTGACGGGACAACTCTTGCCCAGGCTCAGAGGGATTTTGCCCCCGTCCATTTCACGCCTGAGAACCTCCCGGTAGTCTTTGCCTTTGAGGACCGGTGTTGCTTGCAAGATAGGAAGCGGAGCGCTGAGGGGCATGATTGACAGGCTCTTCGACTCTTTGCCAGACTCGCTGAGAGATGTGGACCGGCGGTTGATCTAAGCCTTCACACTATGGAGCAATCAGACCTCGATCACGCGCTGAAACTATTCGGCCTCTCGTTACCCATCACACGTGAACTGCTTGATCGGAAACGCCGGGAACTGCTGCATACGTGGCATCCCCACCGGTATGCCAACCTGACCAACAACCCCCGCAAGTACATGCAGATGTACAAGAAAGCTGAAGCGATGACGAAAGAGGTCGAGGCCGCCTACACGCTCCTTTCGGCATGGCTGGTTGGACAAGAACCGCCGGACCAACCGCATCCCTCGTGAAGCATTCTCCATGTCATGTGTCTCGTATCTCGCGAACGAAATACGCTTCACCGGAGACCCGTTGCTCAAGGAATGCAACGGGTCCCCGCTTCAGCGCAGTTAGGAGATCGCATGGCTGACCACCCGGGTCATCGACGGCTCGCCGTCCTTCCCCTCGCCCTCGCCCAACGCGACCGGCCACGTCACCAGCCCGGAAACGCCGTCCGCAACGCCTTCCTTCCGCTGCGCGTAGATCTGCGGCAGCCGGTTGGTGCCGTACTTGGAAATGTAGAGAAAGACGTGCTCACGGGCGTTTACCCGCACGGCCCAGGGCTGGAAATCGTTCTGATAGAACTCCTCGCAAAGCTGCATCGCATCGAGGCAGGAGATGCCGCCTGGCTCGTTCAAGGTGTAGTAGTAATCCAGCGGCAGGTCGTATTCCTCCTGCTTGTGAATAGTGATCCCGAACTTCTCGGGATTCCGGACCATCGGCGTATGGCGATAGGCGACAAAATAGAAGAGTTCGACCGAGTGAATGTACGGCTGATTGTCGAGAATGAACTGCCTGGTCTCCAGCGCCTCCTCGCGAGTCTCGCCCGGAAACCCATAGAAGGCCATCACGTGGTTCCAGATGCCGGCCTTGGCCGCCTCTTTCAGGTTGTGTTCGATGACGCTCTTTTTGACGTGTTTGTCCATCAGATTCAGCACCCGCTCGTTGGCCGATTCCATTCCGTAGTAAAGGGTGCAGCATCCGGACCGCGCGGCCAACTTCCAGATCTCCGGATCCTGGAGCGTTTCCTCGAAGCGGATCAGCGTCGTCCACTTGATGCCGACGTTCTGCTCGACGAGCAGTTGCGTGACCTTCTTGAAGAGCGCCGGCGGATAGGATTCGTCGGAGAACAGGAAATGCTCGCAGCGATACTTGTCTTTCAATGCTTTGACCTGCTCCACAACCAGGTGCGCCGGCATCCCCCGATACTGGTCGAAATAGCCCTGCCCGTGGTCGCAGAACGTGCACCGCCCCCAATAGCATCCTCTGGTCGCGAGATAGGGCAGGATGCGGGCCGGAACAAAATAGCTGTCAAGCGGCAAGCCGTCGAAGTCCGGCAGCGGCAGCGCCGTCGTCTTCTCCGTATAGATCTCGTTGCTCGTATGAATCCCTTGCGCGTCGCGATACATGAGGTTCGGCACCGAGGCCAGGTCCCGTTCCCCGCTCAGCGCTTCGAGCAGCCACAACAAGGCATGTTCGCCCTCGTAGAGAATGGCCGAATCGAACACCTCGGTGAAAAACCGCTCGTGCTTCGGCAACTCTTCCTGCAATCTCGTGATGACGTTGCCGCCGACTACTATGTGAGCCTGCGGGAACGCTTCCTTGATCATTTTGCAGAAGGTCAGGCCGGCCAGCAGTTGCATCTGCGTCCCGATCGAGACCCCGACCACGTCGGGCGACTCCCTGCCGACGACGGGCAGTACCAGTTGCCGGCAAACATCCCGATAGACATTCACCTGGTCGTCGTCCAAGCAGGCGAAGACCTCTTTGGACACGCCGGGCCGGTACCCTAAATTGCTCTCCATCGGGTAGAACACCAGCGACGCCGGATAGTAGGCGGCGGAAATGTACTGCATCACCTCGCGGAACGTGTTCAGCGCCCACTCCAGCTTGTCGGCGTCGTAAAATTCCTCTCCGTGGACGATGCGCTTCGCCCGCTCGGCCCGTTCCGCCAGCTCGAACACATCTATCGAGGCTTTGGCCTCCAGGCAGGCCTTCTGATCCGCCTCCTGTTCGGTCAGCCATCCCGCCTGTTCCTTGTCTTCCAACTCCTTCAACTGCATGCCCATCCGGGCTTTGACCCAGATGAGGAACATGTCGCTGAAAAAGTGGTTGTACATCTCGATGTTCACGTCTTTTTGGATCACGTCGTGTCCGTGTTCCCGAAGGACGGCGGCGAGGCAGGGCAAGGCCAGGTACGGGGCGGTCGGCACCCACTCCGGCGGGAACAGGAGCATGGCCTTGAGCTTGCGCCCGTTCCCTCGCTTGGAACTCGCTCCCTCGATGTGGATCAGGTGGCTCATCGCTCTAAGACGACGCCGTCCCGGCGGGAATTCGATCCCGATTGAACTGGAGGTCTTGAAGTTTGCTCAGCCCGAACCGAGCGATATAGAGGAAGATGTATTCCCGGATGAAGATGCGCAGGTCCCACCCCGGATAATGGCTGCGCTCGAACTCTTCGAACACCCGTTCCGCCTCCTCGACGCTGAGCCCTTCGCGCACGGTGTAGTAATAGTCCAGGGCCAGGTCCCAGTCGGGATTCTTGTAGGGAATGACGCCCCATTTCTCCGGATGCTTCGCGACAGGGGTGTGTTTGCTCAGGTCGAAGGTTCCGAAGCCGAGTGAATGGACATGCTCCTTATTGTCCTCGAGGAACCGAACGGACTCCCAGGCCTCCTCCCGCGTCTCCCCGGGAAATCCGAAGAACCCCATCACATGGTTCCAGATCCCCACCCCGGCGGAGAGTTCGAGATGCCGCTTGATCACCTCCGTCGTCGTGGCCTTGTCCATCAGCTTGAGCACCCGCTCGCTTCCCGACTCATAGCCGAAATGGAGATACCGGCACCCGGAATCCCGCGCGTCCTGCCACACCGCCTCATCAAGCAGGCTTTTTTCGAACCGCATGTGCGTGGTCCAGATGATGTCCATCTTGGTTTCGACCAGTCGGCGGGCCAGCTTTCGGAACAACGCCGGAGGATAAGATTCGTCGGTGAAGTGGAAATGCCGGGTGTTGTACTTGGTCTTGATGAACCGGATGTCCTCGATGATCTGTTCGATCTTCTTCGTCCGGTAGCCGGCGGTGTACCCTTCGCCGTGATCGCAGAACTCGCAGCGACCCCAGTAGCAGCCGCGCGTCGCGAGGTATGGCAGGATGCGGTCCGGCACGAAATACTTTTCCAACGGGAGACCGTCGAAATCGGGAGGGGGCAGCGAGCCCATGTCTTCCGCATAGCTGAGTTCCGAGGTATGCACGCCGGCGGCATCGCGATAGATGAGGTTCGGGATGCCGGCGAGATCGCGCTTGGCTCCCACGGCTTCCACCAGTTGGAGAAAAGCCGTCTCTCCTTCATACACCACCGCACTGTCGAAGTAGGAGAACAGCGGCGAGGCGGGCAGGACATCGCGCAGCCGTGTCACCGTATTGCCGCCGATCGTGACGTGAATCTGGGGAAAGTGCTGCTTGATGAGCGCGCAGAAGGTCATGGAGGAGAAGAGCTGCTGCTGCAGGACGATGGAAATGCCGACGACATCCGGACGTTCGGCTTCGATGACCGGCTTGACGAGGTGCTCGAACACATCCCGGTACACATTAACCTGCGTGTCCTGCACCGCATCCATCACCTCGGACGACATGAAGACTTTATAGGAGAGATCGGTCTCCATCGGCGGCATGCAGATCCGCGCCGGGGCATAGACCAGGGAGATCGCCGCGGTGACTTCTTGGAACGCGTTGATGGCCCACTCCAGTTTCTCGATGTCATAAAACTCCTGGCTGCGCACGATCCGCTTCGCCCGTTCCGCCTTTTCGATCAGCTCGGTGATTCGCTGGCGGGTCAGATCGCACAACGCGAGCTGGAGGTCCATTTCCCACGCTTCCAACTCACGTTTCTTCGCCAGCTTCCTCAGCCGATCGAGCTGTTGCGGCACCTTTCGCAGGACGCGTTTGAGGAAATCCTCGCTGAAGTACCAGTCGTACATCTCGAGGTTCACGTCTTTTTGGATCACGGTGTGCCCGGCGGCGCGAAGGACGGCGGTCAGGGTGGGTAGGCTTAAATACGGCTCGGAAGGGTACCAGTCGGGGGGAAAGATCAGCAGGACCTTCATCTTCCGCCCGCTGGTGGCTTCGGACCTCTGGCGATGGAGCAGAATCAGCTCCGCGCTCGCCCGTTGGCCTTTGGAATATTCGATTCTCATAACCGGCCCGTCCTCCTCAGCGCACGGCGAAGAAATCGAAATTCATCAGGAGTTCCAGGATTTACAGAAAACAAGGCAATTCTATGCGCCGACGATCTGCCGGGTCAAGGTGTAACAAGGGTAAAAGGGATAAGTGGGCAGAGGGGTACAGAGGGATAAGAGGAGGCAGGTCCGCCCCACCCATCAGACCTGCCCAGTTTCCATCCCGCTCACGATTTCCCGATAATACGTTTCGACCAATTCGGGGCGTTGAGATTCGACGATCACGATCTGCCGCTGGTCGAAGGTGTTGGCGCAGTAGAGATAGGAATAGCTCTCGGCGGTGCCTAATTCGACGTGGAGTTGACGGCCATCCGGTTCTTGGCGCGTGACCTCCTTGAAGAGATGCTTGTGTTGAAGCTGTTCCCAGACCAATTGCGCGGAAGGCCAATGGTTTTCATAGAGCGGCGCATGCGGATCGGCTGACCCGGGTTTCCGCTTGGTTCGATCGAACGGAAGGCCCTCGTCGGGCTCCGGCGATTCATCCCAGTCAAGGCCGCGCGGCATCCCCTTCCCCAAGACATAGAACGGTCCGTCGTCGGCGATCTCTTCGACGAGAAAGTAGCGGATCAACTCCGGTGGCTCGATCAGGCCAAGACCGCGCGCCGCCAGCGCGCGCTGGAACGGAATCCGCCGCGCCAGCGTCCTCGTCTTCTCGAACACGATCATGCGCCCATTCGGAACCAATGCGGCGGTGAGCCGGTCCAGCCTCCTTCCCACACCGGTCCGCTGCTCGAATTCGGACTGGAGCCGAGGATCGCGCGGGCGCTCGAACGTGCGCCAGCTTTGACTGGGAAGGCCGGGGTCCTGCTCCGCCTGCACCAACGCATGGGTCGCGATAATCAAATCGAACGTACCAGCCGGTGGGCTCTGCTCCACGTCCGCGCATTCGAACCGGACATTGTCCAGGCTGAGCGCGGCGGCCTGTCGGCGCGCAAGCTCGATGGAGGCCGGTGACCGATCGATCCCCAGAAAAGCACGGTCGGGGAACTGCCGTGCATAAAACGTGGTCAGGATGCCGATCCCGCATCCGAAATCCAGCACGGACCGAGCGTCGCCGATCCGCGAAGCGACCCGCGGTCCGACCTCGACATAGTAGTCGTACCGCTGACTGTAGAGCACAGGGACAACGTGCGGGCGAGCCGAAAGGTCATAGAACGCTTTTTCCTCCTCGGCGCCGGCGCCGGGTGCCCGTTTCCGCTCAACGCGCTCGTTGAAAAGGGCCAGATCGGCCGGGCTCAGGCGCTCGCGTTGCCATTGAAAATAGGTCGCGTCGGAATCGAAGCGTCGAAGTCCCCACCAGGCAAGATGAACGAGGAGCGCGTCGTGGAGTTGGGTAAGCAACGCTCAGAAACGTTTGAGCATGATCGCGTCTTCGTAGGTGACGGGCACCGGATGAGGGTGGCGGAGTTGTCCGCCCCCGAAGACGACATATTTCTGGCAGGTCAACTCATTCAAGCCGATAGGGCCGCGCGCGTGCAGGCGTGAGGTGCTGGTTCCGACTTCGCCGCCCAAACTGAAGTGATCGCCTGCGTGCAGCCGCGTGGACGCGTTGACGAGCACGGCGCTCGAATCGACTTCCCGCACGAAGCGCATGGCGTTGTCGTAGTTCTTGGTGACGATCGTATCCGTATGCCCCGGACCGTAGCGCGCAATGTGCTCCAGCGCCTCGTCCATGTCCTTGACCATCTTCACCGCGATGGTTTTGGAGAGGAACTGCTTCCCCCAGTCGTCGTCCGCCGCGGGCTTGACCGATTTGTGCCCGCTGATATCCATGGTACCCATCAATGAGTAGGTCTTGGGGCAGCCCAAGACGTCTATTTTGAATTCATCGAGCAGGCGGCGAATCAGCGCGGGCAGCAGGGACCGTCCCGTGATCTGGTGGACCAGTAAGGTATCGACCGAGTTGGACGCGGAGGGCTGCTGGAGCTTCGAATTGATGACGATGTTCTGCGCCATCGGCAGGTCCACGTCTTCGTCGATGTAGATGTGGCAGACCCCGCCGTCATGGCAAAGAATCGGGAGACGGGATTGTTCCGTGACCGCCTTCCGCAAGCCGGCGCCGCCGCGCGGGATGATCGCGTCCAGCATCTTCGTCGCCTTCATCAGTTCGAGCGCCGCCTCTTTTTCCGGTCGCTCGACAAAGGACAGCGCGCCGGCCGGCACCCCGGCTTCCTCCGCCGCTTCGCGCAGAGCGGACACGATCACCTGGTGCGTCCGCCACCATTCCGGCGCCGCGCGAAACACGCAGACGTTGCCGGACTTGAGACACAGCGCCATCGTCTCGGTCGTCACGGCCGGTCCAAATTCGGAAATCACGCCGATCACGCCGATCGGGACCCGCACCCGACTCACCTGCATCCCGTTCGGCTGCTCCCAGCGTTTCGTCACTTCGCCGATCGGATCGGCTAGGTCCGCGATTCGTCGCAGACGGTCGGCCATTTCCTTGACCGCGTCAGGTGTGAGGCGGACCCGTTCGACCGCTTCTTTCACACGTTCCCGGTTCGTCTCTCCCTCCAGCGTCTTGCCGACGTTCTCCACATCCTGCAGGTTCGCCTCGAGAATGGCCTCCTCGTCCGCCGCCAGCCGATCCGCCATGCCCAACAATGCCCGGTTCTTCACAGCGGTCGGCAGCACAGCCAATGGGCGCTGCGCCTCGCGGGCCTTCTTCAACACGTTCGTCATGTAAATCTTAACGGGAACTTCAACCATAGTAAGACCGTGATGCGTGAAGCGTGATGCGTGACACGTTAACTTAACGGATTGGGAACCGATCGCTCGCCACTTGCCGCCCGTCACGCTCAGTCGGGAGATGGACTATAGCATGGGGTTTTTCGGGGAGTCAAAAAGGGGATGGGACAGGATGGCCGGCTCTACCCTGCTCAGGTGCCGGAATACCCCCATTGCTGGCTGCGTGCAATGGGTCAAACGACCGCGCTGGGCCTCTCATCTGCTCGGCAAGCGCGGGTCCGAGTACCCGTTGCCGGGGTGCCCATTGTCTTTCCATTGCAAGAAGTCGCATTGCAACGGGTTCACGAATAGGGTGCATCTTCGCATCTCAAACCCGCTCCTTCGCGCAAGTCGCGATGCAGAGCCGACTATCCCGTGCAGGAGATTATAATTCGCACTCGCACCGCTCGGCTGAGCTTGCCACAGGCCCCGCCCACACCCGCCAGGCGATGACCCGAGGGACCCCGCTGTGAGGGTACCCGTTGCTCTTTAGCTGCGACGGGTCAGAGGCGCCCTGGTCGACGCCACCAACATGTTGTCAGGTTAAGGATTGGAAAAGAGAAGAGCCTGGACGTTGCGACAGCAACGCGCCGGGCGCCCCCTCTCTTGACTTGTTTACTTGCCGGTTGACGATTCCGGCGAAGCCGCGGTCGTCCCGGACGCGCCCGCGGGTTGCTGCTGCCCCTGCGCGGCAGGCGCTGAAGCCGCGTCTCCGGACGTCGCAGAAGTTGTTGCGGTCGTGGATGCAGCCGGTTCAGTCTTCTGCGCGTCTTTCTGCGCCTCAGCCTGCGGGGCAGCCGCTTTCTCCTGCACCTTGGGAGGCTCCGAGGTCGATGACTGCGAGCAGCCGGCCAGCGTCAGCGTCAGCAACGTACACAGGACCAGACGCTTCATCGGTTCTCCTCCTTGTTAACCGTTCCATGCCCGAGCCCGTCTCACAAAATCGGGCGAGTTTTGGCGTGACGACGAAAATATTAACCAAATCCGCCGGCTCGTTTTCAAGAGTGCGAGCGGATGGGAAGTCTTATTGGAAAGCTATGGAGGATAGCTCCCTCGCAAGCTCAGATCCGAGTCGCGACGTTATTCCGCCAAGAGAAACTTTATTACAAAGCCCGCCGCTTCTCTACGCGTTCAACCCAGCCCGTTTTCGATAGTCCCATGGCCCTTCGGAGCACCCTGCAAGATGAAAATCGCGGCTGGACGAGAGGCGAGAGGCTCGGGGCGAGGGGGGGGGAACAGTCTCCGACCTCTAGCCCCGGGCCTCTAGCCTCGCGCCCATTCAGTCTTCACGAGCCGTCGGTTCATTCGCCTGCCGCCAGTCTAGTCCTGCAAGATGAACATCTTCCCGCCCTGATTGTCTGCCTGAGAGTGCACTGGGTTTTGAATGGCCAAACTGGCTTTGCTTTTCAAGTTGTTAGCAAGACTTCCCAAATCAAATCATGAGCTTTTCGGATCCGGCGCCGTCAGATTGTCATTAGCTCACGCCCTCCCCGCACCTGGCGGAGTCGCCAGGTGTATCCCATCCAAGCTGGTGCTAGAAGGATGCTAGTACACCGAAAGCGCCATTCCAAAATGGACGCATTTTCAGACTTTAAGCTCTACGCCGACCAACTGGCCGGCATCGCTCGGTGGGCCTATCGAAACGGGTGGGCGCCGGGGACGAGCACGAACTATAGCGTCCGGCTTCCCGAGCGCGCCGCGCCCGCCTTCTGTGCCATTACAAGCTCCGGCGTGGACAAGGAGACGATCGAGCCCCAGCAGATCCTCGCCGTGGATCAGCACGGCCGGCCGGTGAACGGGTTCAACCTCATGCCTTCCGCGGAAACCTTGCTGCATCTGATGCTGTACCGGATCGCCGGGGCCGGGGCCGTGTTCCATACCCATTCGATCGCCGCCGCGTTGTTGTCCCGCTTGGCCGGTCCGGGGGAATGCCTGCGGCTGTCAGGCTGGGAACTGTTGAAAGGCCTGGACGGGGTGGAGACCCATGACTGCGAAGTCGCGCTGCCGGTTTATCCGAACTCACAAGACATGCACGCGCTGGTCGCTCATATCGAGCCGCATCTCAGACGGGAAAACTCGTGCTACGGGTTTCTCCTGGCCGGGCACGGCCTGTATGTCTGGGGCAGGAATGTGGCGGAGGCCAAGCGCCACTTGGAGGTGTTCGAATTTTTGTTGCAATGCGAACGGGAGGTGAGAAGCCATGGCCACGCTTCGAGTTCCTGACAGGAACGTGTACCTGACGGACGAGCACGAGATCCGGCGTTTCCTCGACGAGCGCGGCATCTTTTACGAACGCTGGTCGACGGACGTCGGCTTGCCGGCCGACGCCACGGACGATCAAGTCCTGGCCGCCTATGACCTCTGGCTCGAGCCGTTCATGGAGAAAGGCGGATATCGCGCCGCCGATGTCGTGCGCGTGACGCCGGCTACGCCGAATTTGGACGCGATCCGCGACAAATTCCTCCGCGAGCACACCCATTCCGAAGACGAAGTGCGCTTCTTCGTGGAAGGGTCCGGGTTGTTCTGGTTTCACGCGGAACGACCGGAGGAAGACGTGTTCGCCGTACTCTGCCGGGAAGGGGACCTGCTCTCCGTGCCGGCCAACACCAAACACTGGTTCGACCTCGGCGCGCGGCCGATGGTCCGCGCGATTCGAGTGTTCACCGACCAGGCCGGCTGGGTGCCTCACTACACACATTCCGGAATCGAGCAACGCTATCGGTGGCCCCTATGACCATTCGCTGCGTCCTCACGGACATCGAAGGCACCATCATCCCCGTGGCCTTCGTGCGTGAGGTGCTGTTCCCTTACTCGCGACGGCGGCTGGCTGCCTTCTTACGGGAGCACCGCGAGGACCCTACGGTCCTCACCTGGGCCGCTCTGTGCCAAGACACCCTGGAACGGGAGGTGGGATTGCGCCCGGCGTACGAGGATCTTCACGAGTTCCTCACCCGTTGGATCGACGGAGACCGCAAGCACATGGGGCTGAAGGCCCTGCAGGGCATGATCTGGGAGGAGGGGTATCAAACCGGCGCGTTCACACCCGAACTCTACAAGGATGTCGCTCCGATGTTCATTCGGTGGCGGAACAACGGCATTCGTCTGGCCACCTTTTCTTCCGGCTCTGAACAGGCCCAACGCCTGCTCCTCGCGCATACGACCAACGGCGACCTCACGCCCCTGTTTTCCCAGTTCTTTGACACCCGCGTGGGCGCCAAAACCGACGCCGCCTCCTACGAGCAGATTGCCGGCAGGCTCACGCTGCTTCCCGACGCCATTCTCTTTGTCTCCGATGCCGAACCGGAGCTGGACGCTGCGGCGGCGGCCGGCTTGAAGACGACCCAAATCGTTCGCCCGGGCGCCCGCCAAGGCGCCCGCCATCCTGTCAGCCTCGACTTCCGCGGCCTCAGTTTCTGCGAACTCTCTCAGCCGGCGTCCTGTCCGTCAGCTCTCCCGCCGATCACTCGGCCATGAGATACTCAACCTGCTCGATCCGTACCACCGGCATGATAAGACCTCGGCCTTCCTCTTCATGGGCGAAGTCATAGATGATCGACTCTTCGGGAATGAGGCGGCCGGTCATCGCCACCTCGATTTCGACCTTCTCGCCGTTCGCGACCTTTCTCCGCAACGGTTCCCGCCGGTTTGCTGGAGGAATCGCCACCAGATTCGACGGCAATCCGTCGGCCTTGAACCGGACCCATCCCCATCGGGTCGGATGCACTTTCGGCCCGATCGCGACCCGGAAGCCCCCGCTCTCGGGCTCATAGCCGGACAGCTCGCCCGGCCAGACGAAGGTCACCCGCTGTCGAAGCGCCGGATTCCCCTCCCGCCGCCGATCGCGTTCCCGATTCAACTCGAACAACCGCTCGTCGTGCCCGGGGTCATGGTGGCCGAGCCCGTACACGGCCTTCCAGTCCGGCGGCGCCCTGTCCAATTCGTCCAGGAATCGCTCAATGGCGTCGGCGCGGATCAGCGGCCGCGTGTCCCGTGGAAGCGCGGTCTCGATTCCGGCACGTTCCAGCACCAGCAGAGGACGCTCCCCGGTCGGCTCTTCAGCCAGCGCCACGGAGCATGTGGCGAACAGCCCCAGGCCTCCGGCGAGCGCGAGCAGCCGCATGGGAGAAATCGTCAGGATGAAGGGCGGGCTTCAGCGAGTCGCTTGTTGAAGAGGTCGCGAAGGTCACACACCGCCGGATGATCGTCGGGCAACACCCCCGCTTCGATCAAGACGGCCAGGCGAGGGGAAGGGTCGATACGCAACAGCGAACCTCGATCGAGTTCAGCGGTTTCAAGCACCTTGCGGTATGTCCCGAGCCACGCATCGGTGACGGCGCGCAGTCCGGCATCGGTCGGCTTCATCCGTCCGAGCTTCACCTGTTGCAGGAGCTTGATGATGGGATCGGATTGCGACAGAGTGCCGATGGCCTGCTCGATGGTCATGAAACCTCGTTCATCGTGATTCGTTAACCGTGAACCGAGAAGAATGCGTGTTTGGCATTCCTCTTGTGATCAACGGTTACCGTTTAACGGTTAACGATGAACGTCCCTGCCTAGTTCATCGAACAGGCGCCGGGGCCTCGCGGGTCGCCGCAGGTCCCGCAAGGCGCCGGCCCGCTCGACGCGGCCCAATCGGCCGTCGCACCGACGCCGAAGGGCGAGAATTGTTTTTGGAGTTTCGTGGCCTTGCAGGACGGGCATGCGGGAACGGTCGAGCCCTGAACCAACAGTTCAAATCGATGGTTGCATTCCTGACACACATATTCGAAGATGGGCATAGTCTTCACTCCTGTGAATGCCGCCTATTATAAGGAACCGGCTCGACGATCCGCAATTGCCGGCCGACAGAAGGACACCGCTTATGTTTCAGGAAGAAAAGACGTTTACGTTCCGTTTCAACCTCGAGGCCCTGTTCCCGGAAGATTATGAAGGCGACGAAGACGATTATGCGTGGCTGCGGGACTGGGAGGTCCGGGTCAAACCCGAGTTGCTGAAGACGATTTTCGAATCGCTTCGGCGTTATCCGTCCTGGACCGTGCGCGTCCGGAACCGGGGAAAGTCTCCCAGCGACGAAATCGAGGTGGCGATGGTGAAGGACTTCAGCAAGCCGCCCGCGTGGTAGCCCATGGCGCGAGAGGTCGGCCTCTACATCCACGTTCCGTTTTGCCGGTCCCGTTGCCATTTTTGCGCCTTCTATCTGCAGATGTATCGCGAGGATCGGGCGGCCGCGTACGTCACCTCGCTGCTGCGCGAGATCGGCCTCTATGCGGGGCAGAATCCGTTCGGCGGCCGCCCACTGATCTCCGTCTACTTCGGCGGCGGAACGCCGACGACGCTGCGCTCCTCCCAACTGCTCGACATCCTCTCCCGCATCCGCGACGCCTTTCCCCTGCGACCCGACGCGGAAATCACTCTCGAAGCGCACCCTGAGACCGTCACCGGGGACGCCCTTGCTCTGCTTCGCCGGGCAGGCTTCAACCGGATCAGCTTCGGCATTGAGTCCATGGAGGAACATGAACTGATTCGGGTCGGCCGCCCGATGACTCTCGGCACGGCGAGGCGCGCGGTGGCAGACGCCCGCCAGGCGGGATTTGCCAATATTAACCTTGACCTTATCCATGGTTTGCCGGGCCAGACCCTGGAAACTTGGCTCGCCACGCTCCGCGATGCCCTGTCGCTCCTGCCGACTCACGTCTCCTGTTATGCGCTGACGATCGAAGAAGGCACCAGACTGAACGTGGATCGCCACCGGGGCGAAGCGGTCGAGCCGGATGAAGAGTTGCAGAACCGGATGGAAGATGCCGCACAGGTCGTCTTAGAGGACGCCGGCTACGTCCGCTACGAGCTCTCCAACTATGCGCGCCCGGGCTTCGCGTGCCGCCATAATCTGCTTTACTGGACCGACGGGGAGTACCTCGGCCTCGGCCCGAGCGCGCAGTCGTATCTGAACGGGTGCCGATTCGGCAACGTCGAGGATCTGGGCGCCTATCATCGCCTGATCGAGGCGGGACGGGCGCCGGTCGAGGCGGTCGAGCGTCTCAGCCCACGCCAATGCGTACGGGAGGCGATCGTATTCGGGTTGCGTCTGATCGAAGGGATCGATCAGGGCCTGCTGAAGCGGGACGCGGACCGACAGCACTTGGCCCGGGCGGTCGAGCGTCTGATCGGAGAGGCCTTGCTCGAATCGCGGGCGGGAAAGGTCCGACTCTCTGAGCGGGGGCGGCGGGTGGCCGATTCGATCGCCGTCGAGCTGTTGTAACAAAGCCGCTATCTGGCCAGCAGATAGTGAAGCGCGGTATCGGCCAGGATCGCGGCCCAGGCCCCGCCGTTGAGCCACAGCAGAGAACGATCGCCGCGTTTCCAGAGATGATAGAGCGCCACCGCAATGAGGATTTGCGTGAGCAGGGAAAACGGTCGATGGACATTGGCCGACATGCCCCCGCGTTCGCTGGCGATGGCGGACACGGCGGCCAGCAGATAGCAGGTCAACGCGCCCGCCTGCAGCCAGACGGCTCCGGCCCCGCTTGACCGCCGTACTGCGGCGACTAAGGCCCAGGTCAGACAGACGATGACGATCAGGAGCAAGAGCGGGAACAACGGCCACAGCACTTTAGCGCTCAATTCCATACGTCTCCTTCAGCGACCGATTTGCATCTGTGTCCCCTCTGCGCAAACGGGCACGACTGTAGCAACCCGGCCGGGGTCAGTCAATGCAAGACACGACGAGCCGGCCCTGCTTGACAAAGCTCGAAGGCGGAAGGTAGGAACAGAGCTGACACGCCTACGTTTCACGGGAGGGATGGAGTATGCCGGTTAACATGGACCCCAAAAATCGCCGGCCGAGGGTCCAACCTGTACCCGAGGAACCCAAGGCTGCCGCGCCGGCTCCACTCGCCGCGAAAACCGACAAGAACGCGTTCGGGGAGGAGACCGAAGAAGATCGGCAGAAAGCCCTGGCCGACGCGGAGTGGAAAAATCTCTGGGACGCGACCGAAGTCATCGACATGGACAAATGGTGACCTCGGCAATGTGGAATGGGGAATGATGAAGGAGAAATGCGGGATCTCATTCTCCGGAACTGACATTTCACATTTCTAATTCCTCATTCCTCATTTCCCTATTACGCCGGCAGGAAATAGAACGCGATCGCCAGGATCAGGTAGACTCCGACCAGCATCACGCCCTCCATCCAGTGCGATTCTCCGTCCATGGCCACGAAGCCGACGATCAGGACCGAGATCGTCACCGCCGCCACCTCGAACGGCGTGAAAATCAGATCGAGCGGCGCCCCGAACAGGTAACTGGCAAACACCAGCACGGGTGCGACCAGTAAAGCGATTTGGAGACTGGAGCCGACCGCGATCCCCAAGGCCAGATCCATCTTGTCCTTCAGGGCGACCAGGACCGCCGTCGAGTGTTCCGCCGCGTTGCCGACCAACGCGACCAAGATCACACCCACGAAAATCTGGGTCATGCCCAGGCGCGCGGCGGCGGGATCGATGGACCCGACGAGCAATTCGCTCAGCACGGCGATCAGGACGGTCACGACGGTCAACACGCCGACCGATCGGCGCACGCTCCAGGGTCGCTCGGCCGGATCATGGGTCTCGGAGCCTTGTCCGGCGAACAAATGGCGATGTGTTTTGAGCGAGAACAGCAGACTCAACACGTAGATGGCGAACAGCACGACGGCGATGTCAAGGCTGAGCTCCCGCTCGACAGCCCGCCCTCGTTCCGAGGCCGTCAAATGGAACAAGGCCGGCACTACCAGCCCGACCGCGGCGAGCAACAGGAGACTGGCTCCCATCCCGGCGGCCGTCCGGTTGAACTTCTGCCGTTCATGGCGCATGCCGCCGGCAACCATCGCCAGCCCCAGAACCAGCAGGATGTTGCCGAGGATCGAGCCGGTGAGCGAGGCTTTGACGACGTCGTGCAGCCCCTCCCGCAGCGCAGCCAGGGCGATGATCAACTCGGCCGCGTTGCCCAACGACGCGTTTAACAGACCGCCCACTCCCGCACCGACGTGGCCGGCCAGGTGCTCGGTGGCTTTGCCCATGAGGCCGGCGAGGGGCACGATCGCGAGCGCGGAGGACACAAAGACGAGGACGGGATCGGCATGGAGCATTTCCAGCGCGATGGAGAGGGGCACGAAGATCAGGAGCAGGTCGAGCCAGGAGCCGAGCGGAAGACGCATCGCGCCCACCCTAGCACGGCCCTTCTCATTTGTCGATGAACGCCGCGGATGAAACGCAGGCGCTGTATTATCCGTTCCATCTGTGCCACGCGCGGACGTTGGAACGGCTGCTCGAACGCTATCGGTCCGTTCATTTCCGGGACTACATGGCGCTGCAACTCACGCCGTTGAGCGGCACGACGGCCTACAACGACCGGATGGGGGCGATGTTCCCCGAGCTGGTGGAAAGCGGACGGATCGTCCAGGGATATTCCGTCAGCGGTCCGCTGGACCGTGAAACCGCCGACGCGGTGGATCGAGACTTGGCCGATACGATTTGGCGTTCATTCTTTCACGTCGCTCTCGCAACCGACCGGCGGTTTCAATCCGGCCTCTTCGATCTCTCGCACGAAATGCGCATCGGCGACAGGACGGTTCCCGGTCCGGCTGCGTTGCTGCGTCTGGTCGATGAGACATGGAAGAGCGAACGCTACACCGTCGACGACCTGCGGTCACTCGGCGGGCGACCGCTTTCGCTCGACGACGGATACCGGTATGAGTACGGGATCGCCCTGCTCAAGACCTCGGCGTCCCTGATCTATACCGTCCGGCTGGCGGGCCAACATGGGCTCGTTGCCGTGACGGACTCCGAACCCCATTACCGGCTGCTGGCGAGAACCTGCGAGCGAGAGGGATGGACGCTGCGGAATGACTGGCTCCCCCGCCGGGGTTATTAGCGGAGGTTTTACTCTCGTCCGATCACTTTGTTAGAATGAACCAGCATGGTTGCTGCTTCGACTCCCGCCGCGACGCCCGAAACCATCGAAAACGTCGACACAGGCACCGGCGACGGCCTGGAAGCCCGGGTGATTGTCTATAATTGCGACTGTCATACCTTCAAACAGGTCATCAAGCTGTTTTGCGAGGTCATTCCGGGGATGAATTCAGACCGGGCGTTCGAGCTCGCCTATCGAATCCATACCCAGGGCCAGGCGGTGGTGTACAGCGGCGAGTGGAAAACTTCGGAAGGAATCGCGCAGCGGCTTTCTGCTGGAGGGCTCAAGGTCGTGGTGCAATAAAGAAGCCTGTCCGACTCCGGGCAGAAGCATCGAGGGTCAGGCAGGCTTCTTTTTTCCGGTTTCCAACCCAGCGAGGGCCGTCTCAGCGACTGCCGACCTTCCGCCGAGCCGCCTTTCGGGAGATCTTCCTGGTCATTTTCCGGCGGAGGCTGGCTTGTTTTCTCCGGGCGGTTCGTTTGGTGACCTTGGTAGCCCGTCGAGGCGCCGACTTTTCGTGCATCACGGGACCAAAAGGCAACCGGCCGACTTTATTGAGCATCTCTCCGCTATAGACCCGAACCTGATACAACTCAAAGAGCTTATTGATGGCTTTGACGTCTCCTTTCCTCGCCAGGTTGAGGAGGCGCCGCCGTTGGTTCATTTCTTCTTCTTCGGTATGAGAGGCAGCCCGTCGCTCCATGCGCAACCCTTTCTCCATCTCCCGCTTTTTCAGAGATGGCGCTCTTACCGGCACGATAGAACGCACATTATATAGGGGAACGAGGGCTTTTGCCAGCCCAAAAGATGCGAACTTCTTCAGAAGTATGCAAAATCTTGAAAGTTTCGCCGGCACGGCTCGGCCAAAGTGACAGCTAAGCGTTTGAAATATCGATTTCTCTTCATGGTCGAGCCATCGGCTGAGTCGAGGGCGAGGATAGCTTATCGGGTTGTAGCCGTATCGTGTGCCGACTATAATCCATCACCCATCGGACTCCGGCTGCCGGAGCCTTCCGGTGGGCGAACCAGAAAGGAGCGAGTCCATGGAAACGTGCAAGCGAGAACCGGAACAGAGCACCGTCGCCGACGATCCCCAGGCGAGAGCACTCCTGCGCAAAGCGTTTGACAAGACGGCTCGATGGCAGTCGGATTTCAAGGGCTTTACGGCCGACCTGACCGTTAATGTCAACGGGAAAGAAATGAAAGGCGCGGTCACGGTCAAAGGACCGCGCGAGGTGACCGTCAGCATACCGGACGCTGAAGTACAGAAGTGGGCCGAAGGCCAGATCGGGATGATCGCCGTCCACCGGGGTCCCCGGAGCTTCGAAGAATCTGACGGCAAATATACGTTGACGCTTGAGCAAGACGGCCATCCGTTCGGCCCGAAGCTGCTGATCCACGGAGACGGCATGCATTCGTTCTACCGGATCAAAGACGACCGGATCACCCAGATCAACAGAACGATGGCCCATCCCGGCATGCCGCCCTTCGCCTTTACGATCAACGTCGAAGACAGCGCGCTCACGCAGGACGACAAGTACATCACCACGCGATACACCGTCTATTACTACTCCCCGCAGGATGGAAAACTGTCGAACGTCGAAAGCTTCTCGGACACGCACGTCCGCGTCGCCTCGTCCGACCTGCCGGCCGGACGGCGCATCATTTCGTTCGAAAACGGCGCGGTGGTGGTCCGCAGCCTGACGTTTTCGAATCACAAGATGCTGTGAAACGGGATGGACCTTCGGACAGTGCATCCGCGCAGCCCGCGTGAGAAGCTGGCCGGGTACGCCCATCTCGCCCGGATGATCGACAAATGCCGGGCCGTCCTCGCCGGGACCCAGGGCGACTACATCTATCCCTGCCCGATGGACAAACGGCTGCTGGACTTTGCCGGTCTGACAGCGGAACAGTTTACCGAGGCGGTTCATGCCAGAGCATCCGACCAAGCGGTCGTGGCGTGGTTCGTCGAACATGCAGCCCGGCATTCGCCGGCCGAGATCGAAGCCTGCAACGAGATGCTGCTGACGCGCGGGCCCGATACGGAAGAGAAATGGGAATATTTCAAGAAGTGCCGCGACGCCGTGGACCCGACAAGAACCGACATCACCAGTTGGGCCGACTTACTCGACTTGGAAGAAGGACGCCCGGTTCCCGTTCGCCATACCGCCGGGCGGTCATAAAACCGCGTCACTCGTCAAACGGTCAACCAGGACATGTCAACCGTCATCCGTCATTTGCCAATCGAGAAAATCGTTGCGTTGCTCAGTGTCCTTCCCGATTGACCATTGACGAATGACCAATGACGCTTATTGCCATCCCTCCCCGCTGGTCGCTCCGCCGAAGCCGCCGAAGTTGCCGCCGAAGCCGCCCTGGCCCGTCCCCCAGTATTCTCCGCGACTGATGCGGCCGTACGGATGGCGCAGATCGGGTCGGCTGATCCACCAAAGAAAGATCAGTGAACCGATACTGGTGAGGACCGTAATCCACACCCCGAGCCCTTTGACGTGGGCGCGAGAGGGCGTCCCAACGCGGATGTCCTGCGACACGGACGCCAGCGCGACCGCTGTGCGATAGAGTCCCTCCCCGTAACGACCGGTCTTCAACGACGGATCGAGATAGTCGCGCCCAACCCTTGTCACCACCTCCGGCGTGACGACCGGCACCATCCGCTTGCCGACCGTGAGAGCCGCCTGCCGCTCCTGCACTGCCAGCAAGACCAGCACGCCGTGCTCCTGCTGCGCCGTCCCGATCCCCCATTTGTCGTACAACGTCGACGCATATTCGTTCGCCGTGGCGTAAGGATGCAGCGAGCTGACGGTGACGACCACCATTTCGACGCCGGTCTTCCGCTCCAAGTCCTGACACACGGAGCGGATGCGCGCCTTCCAGTCGTCATCCAGCGCTCTGGCATGGTCGCTGACGTATCCAAGCGGCTCGGGCAGCGGCGGCTTGCCGCCGGGAACGGCATCGACTCCCCGCGGAGCCAGCAACAGGCCCATTCCCAACAGCACCGCGGCGGCTTTCCCTCTCACTCGTGCCTTCGCCACCTCCGCAGTCCGCGCCCCGCACTCCGCCTCCCACATTCCTAATTTCACATTCCTCATTCCTCATTCCTCTTCGGAAACACTCCCTGGGTTTTCCATTCGCCCACCCGCCGAACCAGCGCCTCCAAGCAGGCGACATAGCGGCCGAACAGCCGCGGCACTTCCGCTCCACCCGGTGAAATAAGGCCGCGCTTGAGGTTGAAGGCTTCGGCGAAGGCGGTGACGTCACACTGCAAATTCGACTGCACCTCTCTTAGAGCGGCCTCCGAAGAGGTCGGCGCCTGGTATCCCATGACGCGCAACAACCCGCGCAGACAGGGTAAGAGGGCCGTCAGAGAGAGGGGGAGCAGGATCGTGATGGCTTCCACTGTTCCTGATCCTTCCACAAACCGCTGGCGGAGACGAAGCAGATTGCTCCTCAGGCCCTGTTCAACCTGGAACGGCAACTGGCGAAGGTCGATGGACAGGCCGGGAAACGGGTCCCGGCCGGCCAACAGACGGTGGTGCTCCTTCATTTCCAGATATTCCAGCGGAAACAGCGCAGCCGACGCTTCAAGCTCCGGTTGGGTCATGAACAGCGGAACGACGATCTGCTCCTTGCTCCAGCGGCGGTGGACCTTGCCGTATGGCTTCAGCGCCGCCGCTTCACCGGTCGTCAGCAGGAACAGCAGGTTGAGGTTGGATCGCCCCGGAAGATATTCATCGCGCGCCGCGCTGCCATAGAGCACGATCCCTTCCAACGTTGACCCGAACAGTTCGATCACTTCCGGCATGTACGACCGCAACGTCTCTTTCACCTCGGTGGGCAGACCGTCAAGCGGACGATCGGGTGGTCGCATGGCCTGCGTTCTCCTTGTGAAAATCGGTCAGCCGGTCGGTTCCGGCGAGACATGATGCGCCCGCGGGTCGGGCAGAAACCCGACGGCCATCAGCCGATCGAGCAGTCCAAAGGGAGGTCTGGCGCGCAAACCGGCCGTGGCGGCCAGCACTTGATATCGGAGCCTGGGATTCCGATCCAGCGTCCGGAACACGCGGTCGCGTAACAATCCCAGCAGCGGGTTGCCGGTGTTCCAGAAGACGACCTGTTCATCGGCCAGCCGTTGAAGCATGTCCACCTGAGGGCGGCGATGACGCTCATAGACGCGAAGTTTTTCCGCCGACCAATCACCGGATTCCAAACAGGTCGGAATGACATCGGCGAGCGTCATCGCATCCACCATCGCCTGCATTCGCCCCTGCGAGGCATGCGGATTCATCGCATGAGCCGCATCGCCGATCAGCGCGGCGCCGTCGGCGACCCACCGGGGGGCGCGGACTCGGCCGGTCGGCATATACGCGGTTTGCTCCCAGTCCTTGAGACCGCGGAAGGTCGCTTCCAAGCTCGGATCGATCTTGACCCATTGTTCCTGGAGCGCCGACAGTCCCCGGGCTTTCACCTGCTCCATGGTGCCGGCCGGAATCATGTAAAAGAGATAGACCTTGCGGCCTGCCGCCGGGAAGACGCCGAGAATGGTCTTGCGTCCCACGAAATAGCGCGCGTCCGCCAGCTCCTGCGGCGTGTCCAGAATCGCGATCAGATAGCCATCCGGATAGAGATGCAGGCTCGCGGGGATCTTCAACGCCTCGCGGACCTTGGAGAAGGCCCCGTCGGCGCCGACCACCAACTTGGCCGACACCTTGACCGGCGTACCGCCGCAATCCGCAATCAGGCCCACCACCCGCCCATGCTCGAAGAGGAGCGAAGAACACTGCGCGCCGTACCACAGCCGGCCGGGATTCCGAGCCTCCAACTCGCTCAGGATGACCTGGTGCGCGACGTTGGGGAGCGTCACGATGGCTCGATTGAACGGCGGTGGAAGAACTCCGTAGTCGATCGTGCAGAGGCGTTCCCCGCCGACGCGGTAAAAATGAAAATACCGGACCGACCGCGTCGCCTCGCCGGGAAGTTTGCCCAGCAACCCCAGCCGATCGAATATGCGCTGGCCGTTCGGTTGTAGAATTTCGCCGCGCAAGCCTTGGGGAGGCCCGGAGGCTTGTTCCAGCACCAGGGTCCTGACCCCTCTCCTGGCCAAGGCCAGGGCCAACACCGCCCCGCCCCCGCCAGCCCCGACGATCGCCACATCGGTTTGTTCGATCCGTTCCATCATCGCGTCGCCGCGTCTCAGTCCTGCCAGAGCCCGTAACGGCTCTGGTCTTTCCACATGGCCAGAAACTTCTCGCGCGCCTTGACGCTGGTCATATGATCGGTGATCACGTCGAGACGTTCGTCGTTGTAGCGATTCCCGCTGCCGGTTTGGTTGACGGAGCCGGACGTATTGACCTCGTCGTCCACCACGACCTGTTTCAGATGCATCAGCCCGTCGTGTCGATTGACCCGGACCGGAATCCCGGCCAACCGCAGGGTCTCCAGCGCCGTCCGCTGTTTCGGATCGTCGAGTTTCTCCCGATCGGTCATGACGCGCACGTCTATGCCGCGCTTCTTCGCCGAGATCAGCGCCTTAACGGCGGGCGGATAGGTCAGGCCGTAGACCGCGACATAAATGTACCGGCGAGCGCCCTCGTAAATCCTGACGATCCGATCGACGGGCGTATCCTCCGGCGCGTAATAGATCTCGATCGACGCGGCGGTTCCGACCGTCGCCGACAGCAGAGCCAGGACGAGACAGCAGACGGCCGTAAACCCTGTTCCCGGCGATCGCCGCTTATACCGGTTCCGACCGGCCCTCCGCGCCATCACGTCCCTGTTTCTTCAAGGATGAGGCCGGTCAGGAACTTGGACTTGACCTCGGTGATCGACGTCGGTTTGGCCTCCAGGATCATTTTCTTTATCATCCCTTCGCCCGAGGTATTGCCGACCAGCAGCGCTCCGACCAGTGTATCGTCCCGCAGCGTGAGCTTGCGATAGATTCCTTTGGCCTGATCCAGTCCTTTCAACATCACAAGACCGCCGCCCGTCGCCTGGGTCATCCCCAGCACCGTGACGCGCACGCCGCAAAACGTCTCCGAATTAGATACGATCACGCCGCGGTAAGGATGCCCATCGCCCGCCATGAAACCTCCGGCCAGCTTGCCCTGCTCGACGGCGTTGTTCCAGTTCGTCACGACCCGGAACTGTCCGGAGATCGGGTCGTACCCTTGCACCGCGTCGCCGGCCGCAAACACGTCCGGAACGTTCGTGCGAAATTCATGGTCGATCAGGATCCCGCGGTCGATTCGGATCGAGCCGCCGTCCAGAAACGCCACATCCGGGCGGACACCGATCGCCACGACCACGGTCGACGCCTCCAAGCCGCGGCCCGCCGAAGTCGTGACTCGATCGATCCGGCCGTCGGCACCGACGATCTCCGCCACCTCCTCGCTGAGAAGGACTTCGATGCCCCGCTGTCGGACGCCTTGCCGGACCAATTGCGAAGCCGTCTCGTCCAACACCGGCGCCCACAGACGCGGTTCCCGTTCCAGCAAGGTCACGTGACGGCCGCGCTGCCGTACGCCTTCCGCGAGAATCAGCCCCAGCACTCCTCCGCCGACGACCACGACCGGCCGGTCCGTTTCCATCACCAGCCGGATCAGCTTCCGGGCGTCCTCCCACGTCCTGACCGTCACGACCCCGGGATTCGATGCCCCGGGGCAGGAGATCGTCAGAGGATAGGATCCCGGAGCAAGCAACAGCGCGTCGTAGGCAACCCGTTCCCCCCCGGCCAGTTCGACCGTACGCTCGGAGGCGTGAACCTTCGCGACCACGGTCCGAAGCCGGAGTCGAATGCGGTGCTCGCGATAATAATCCTCCGGATAGAGCGGCATCTCGGCGTCGGACGTCGAGCCGCCGACGTAAGTATCCAACTCCGTTCGGTAATACGGCGGATCATGATCGCGATCGATGACGACGATCTCGCCGTCGTGGTCCTTGTTTCGAATCGCGACCGCCGCATGGACGCCGGCCGGTCCGGCCCCGACAATGATGTAGCGCCTTGCGGGCATGCGCCGCTCTTTCACCCGCCGAGATCGAATTGCGCCGGCGGGCTAGATTTCAGATCACTCCAACTCGAAAAGAGACCGGAATTGGTCGTCGGAGGCGTCCCACGCTTGAGGCGAATGCCGGCTGAGCCAATCCCGCAGGAACATTTTCTGGCCCGGCGTCAGCAGTTGCTTGATCTGGTGGGCGCGGCCCTGAAGCGGCTGGAGGAAGCCGCATCGCTTGTTGAAATCCAGCGTGGCGGTCCGGACATAGAGGTTCGTGTAGGCGGTGGGCCTGTCTTCGTCCCCGTCCCCCTGCACCCAGACCGAAAGAAATTTCTCGAGGTTCAGCCCCGCACTGTCCATCGCCGGCTCCGTGTCGTGAAACAGCTCGTTTTCCGATTCCTTGAGCGGAGTCGATTCCTGCGCGCGAAACATAAAATTGCGTTTCCACATCGACCTTTCCTCCGAAGTGGAGGCATAGTGGAGTGACGCTTCCTGAAAAGTCAAGACGCGCACGGCGTGATCCGGGCACAGCCGCAACGCCGAGCGAACTCGCTTACCTTGACAATCCGACGGGTCATTTGCTAGCTTGCAGGAATTCTCTAGGCCCCAGGCCGAGTTGGGAGCGTTCATGCAGGTCACGATCAACGGAAAAGCCGAAGAAATTCAAGCCGGAACAGTCCTCGATTTGCTCAAAGCTAAGAACATTGAGCCGCAGATGGTCGCCGTCGAACTGAATAACACCATGCTGGACCGAGAACATTTGGCGACGACCCCCATCAAAGAGGGAGACCAAGTCGAATTCCTGTTTTATATGGGCGGCGGCCGGTGACCATGGGGGCTCACAAAGAGATCACCCAACTGATCGGACGGACGCCGCTTGTCCGCCTGAACCGTCTTTCGAGGCCGGACTCGGCGACAATTTACGCGAAGGTTGAATCCTTCAATCCCGGCGGGAGCGTCAAGGACCGGATCTGCCTCAACATGATCAACGAGGCGGAGCGGCTCGGCAGGCTCAAGCCGGGGGGCACGATCGTCGAACCGACCAGCGGCAACACCGGCATCGGCCTCGCGCTCATTTCGGCGGTGCGCGGTTATAAATTGATCCTGGTGATGCCGGAAAGTATGAGCATGGAGCGGGCCAGCCTGCTGTCGTCCTACGGCGCCCAACTGGTGCTGACCGCCGCCTGGGAAGGGATGAAAGGCTCGATCAAGGAGGCGGAAAGCATCGTGGCCCAGAACCCGTCCTATTTTATGCCGGATCAGTTTTCCAACCCGGCCAACCCGGCCGTGCATCGGATGACCACCGGGCCGGAAATCTGGGAGGCGTTGGAAGGCCAGATCGACGCGTTCGTCGCCGCGGTCGGCACGGGCGGCACGATCACCGGCTGCGGCGAGGTCTTCAAGGAGCGCAATCCGGAGGTCAAAGTGATCGCCGTCGAGCCTGCCGGTTCGCCGGTCCTCTCCGGCGGAGACCCTGGCCCGCACAAAATTCAGGGCATCGGCGCCGGCTTCATTCCGAAGGTGCTCAATCGGAAAATTTTGGATCGCGTCATGACGGTGACGGATGACGAGGCCTACCAGACGGCGAAGCTGCTGGCCAAGAAAGAAGGGTTGCTGGTCGGTATTTCGGCCGGCGCCAACGTCTTCGCGGCCCAGAAGGTGGCGGACGAACTGGGCCCGGGCAAGAACGTGGTCACGATCCTGCCCGACACCGGCGAGCGGTATATCAGCATCGAGAAGTATTTCAATATTTGACGTGAAACGTGATGGGTGATGCGTTATACGAGGGAACCGTGAAGACACAGGCAAGTCGAGCAACGCATCACGCATGACGTATCACGCATAACGTGGCTTATGAATTTCACCGACGACCAAATCACCCGGTACAGCCGGCATATTCTCTTGCCGGAGGTAGGCGGGAAAGGCCAAAAGAAAATCGCGCAGGCCAAGATTCTGCTGGTCGGTGCCGGCGGTCTGGGCTCGCCGGCCGCGTTGTATCTGGCCGCCGCCGGTGTGGGCACCATCGGGTTGATCGACAGCGACGTGGTGGATCTCTCGAACCTCCAACGCCAAGTCATCCACCATACGCCGGATGTGGGGCGTCCCAAGGTCGCCTCCGCCCGAGAAAAGATTCAGGCGCTGAATCCGGACGTCTCGGTGGAAACCTACGAGGACCGTCTCACTTCCAAGAACGCGCTCGACGTCGTCAAGGGATACGATGTCGTCATCGATGGGGTGGATAACTTTCCCGCGAAGTTCCTCATCAACGACGCCTGTTTTTTCGCCGACAAACCGCTGGTCCACGGCGGCATCCTGCGCTTTGACGGGCGCGTGATGACCATTATTCCCGGAAAATCGGCCTGCTACCGGTGCGTGTTCAAGAATCCCCCGCCGCCGGGCTTGGTCGCGAGTTGCCAGGAAGCCGGTGTGATCGGCGTTCTGGCCGGGATCATCGGTACGCTCCAGGCGACGGAAGCCTTGAAGCTGGTTCTGGGCATCGGGCGCCCGTTGACCGATCGGATGCTGGATTTCGATGCGCGCCGGACCGCATTCCGCGAGATCAGGACGAGGCGGAACCCGAACTGCCCGCTCTGCGGCGACCATCCGACGATCGCGGAACTCTTCGATCACGAACCGGAGACCTGCGATCTGAGAACGACAACCGTCAGCGATCAGCCGTCGGCGGTCAGCAAGCATTGACGGTTCATGCCGACGGCTGAAAGCTGAGAGCTGACAGCTTTTTTGAAGGTGTCCCATGAGCAAGATGAAAGCGCTTGTCTGCCGCGAATGTGGCAAGGAATATCCCACCAAGGCCATCCATGTGTGCGAGATGTGCTTCGGTCCGCTCGAGGTGAAATACAACTACGAGGAGATCAAGCGGACCGTCTCACGCAAGAAGATCGAGGAAGGCCCGCGGAGCATGTGGCGCTACATCGACCTGTTGCCGGTCGAAGGGACGGCGCTCGTCGGACCACACGCCGGCTTCACGCCCATGGTGCGCGCCAAAAACCTGGGCGCCTACCTGGGGCTGGACGAGCTGTACATTAAGAACGATACGGTCAACCATCCGACCTTGTCGTTCAAAGACCGGGTCGTCGCCGTGGCCCTGACCCGCGCCAGAGAGCTCGGCTTCGAGACGGTCGCCTGCGCCTCGACCGGCAATCTGGCCAATTCGGTCGCCGCCCACGCCGCCGCCGCCGGCATGACCTGCTATGTCTTCATCCCCGGCGACCTGGAAGCGGCGAAGGTGCTGGGCAATCTGATCTACCGGCCGAACGTCGTCGAAGTCGAAGGCAATTATGACGACGTGAACCGGCTCTGCAGCGAGATCGCCGCCGAGCACGGCTGGGCGTTCGTCAATATCAACGTGCGGCCCTACTATGCCGAAGGCTCCAAGACGTTGGCCTTCGAGACGGTCGAACAATTGGGGTGGCGGACACCCGATCAGGTCGTCATCCCGATGGCGTCCGGCTCTCTCCTGACCAAGATCTGGAAGGGCCTGAATGAAATGCACGCGTTGGGGCTCGTTGAGGCCGTCCGCACCAAGATCAACGGCGCCCAGGCGGAGGGCTGCTCGCCCATTGCGACCGCGTACAAGGCCGGCCGGGACTTTTTCAAGCCGGTGAAGCCGAAGACGATCGCCAAGTCGCTCGCCATCGGCAACCCCGCCGACGGCTACTACGCGCTAAAGGCGACGGCGGAGAGCAAAGGCGCCATGGAGATGGTGACCGACGAGGAAATCGTGGAGGGGATCAAGTTACTGGCCCAGACCGAAGGGATCTTCGCGGAAACGGCCGGGGGTGTAACCATCGGGGTGCTCCGCAAGCTGGTGAAGCAGGGTGTGATCAAGAAAACCGACGCGACGGTGGCCTATGTGACGGGCAACGGTTTGAAAACCCAGGAGGCGGTCATCGACGCGGTCGGCAGGCCGGTTCGCATTCAGCCGAGTTTGGTGAGTTTCGAGAAGACATTCAAGATGGGCAAAAACGGCGGTGGTGACGCATGATCAAAGTCCGCATTCCGACTCCCCTACGGCCGCTGACCAAGGGACAGGGCGAGGTTGAAGCCAAGGCCGCGACGATCGCGGAGATGATCGAGCACCTGAACACGACGCATCCCGGCTTGAAAGACCGTCTCTGCGACGAGACGGGGGAACTGCGCCGGTTCGTCAATATCTACGTCAACGAAGAGGACATCCGCTTCCTGAACGGCAAGAACACCTCGCTCAAGGACGGCGATGAGGTGTCGATCGTCCCCGCCATCGCGGGAGGGCGTTGATGCCGAGCCTTCGCTTTCACATCCGGTTCCCTGAGGAAAAGATCAAGGAACCGATCATTTATCAGATCGGCCACGAGTACAAGGTCGTGACCAACGTCCGGCGGGCCGATGTGCGGGAAACCACGGGCTGGATGGACGTCGAACTGACCGGCGAGACCGCGGAAATCGAGCGGGCCGTCCAGGGGCTGAGAGAGAAAGGTTGCATCGTCGATCCGATCGAGTTGAACGTGGTGGAATGAGGACGTCAATCGTCAACCGTGAACCGTTAATCGTCAGCATCGAAGACTCCCACCCGTTCAACGAATAACGATTCACGAATAACGTCTTCGAACCATGGACTTCACTGACGAACAGATCCAGCGGTACAGCCGACATATCATCCTGCAGGATGTCGGCGGGAAGGGCCAGAAGAAGCTGGCGCGGGCCAAGGTGCTCGTGATCGGTGCCGGCGGGTTGGGTTCGCCGGCCGCGCTCTACCTCGCCGCCGCCGGCGTCGGTACGATCGGATTGGTGGACGGCGATGTCGTCGACCTGTCGAACCTCCAGCGACAGATCCTGCACACCACCGCATCGGTCGGAAAGCCGAAGGTGGAATCAGGCCTCAAGACCCTCGCGGCGCTGAACCCGGATGTGACGGTCAAGACGTATCAATTCCATGTCGATGCCGACAACATCATGGGCCTGCTGCACGACTACGATGTCATCCTGGACGGCTCCGACAATTTCTCGACCCGGTTCCTGGTCAATGACGCGTGCTTCTTCGCCAAGAAGACCCTCATCTCCGGCAGCATCTTCCGGTTCGAAGGCCAGTTGACGACCATCAAGCCGCATGAAGGCTACCCCTGCTATCGCTGCCTGTACCCCGAGCCGCCTCCGGCCGGCCTGGTGCCGAACTGTCAGGAAGCCGGGGTCTTGGGCGTGCTCGCCGGCACCATCGGGGTGCTGCAGGCGTCCGAAGCGATCAAGGAAATCCTCGGCATCGGCGAAACGTTGGCCGACCGGTTGCTGATCTACGATGCGCTGGAGATGAAGTTCCGGAAGGTATCCAGACCGAAAGACCCGGGCTGCCCGCTCTGCGGGGCGCACCCGACCATCACCGATCTGGGCGGGAACTACACCGTGACCTGCAGCATCTGACCGTGCCCGACCTCAAGATCCCCCGGCGCATTCTGGACCAAATCGTCGCCCACGCCCGGGAACTCGATCCCTATGAGTGCTGCGGGTTGCTGGCCGGAAACGATCGGACCGTCACGCACATCTACCGGATCAAGAACGTGGTCGCGCTCGACGGCGCGGAAAAGCTGGCCGGCTTTGATGAAGCCAAGGCGGCCCACTTGGAGCGCCTCTCTCCCCGGGAACGGGCGGAGATCGCCTTTGTCATGGATTCCCATGATCTGGCTCTGGCTCAGAAGGATATGAGGAAACGGGGCCTGGAGCTGCAGGTCGTCTACCATTCCCATCCCAACGACCCGGCCCGGCCGTCGGTCACCGACATCAAGATCGCGACCGAATACGAGGACTACTGGGGGAAGATCAACCTGCCGGTTCCCGCCTATCTGCTCATTTCGCTTCAAGACAAAGCCAAGCCCGACATCCGGACCTACTGGATCCGGAAGGGTCGGGTGACACCGGCGGATATTCAAACGATCTGACGCCCTTCCGCTCATTTCACCTCCTTCCCGTCCGGAAGAGTTTCATGTACTATTGTGCCGTCTATTCACCCCGTACCTTTCATTCATCACTCTAGCGGAGGGTCCCGTCATGCCACGAACAACCATGATTGGGTTCATCGTCTTCATTGCCTTGGCTTTTCTCTTCGGCTGGTCCGCCGTAAGTTTCGCCGTGGAGAAAAGCTTCTACAGTCCGATCATTCAGATCGACAAGCAGAACGGCCGCATTGTGATCGCGGATAGCGGGGCAGTCTTCTGGGTCGATCTCCCGGAGGAAGCGAAGCCGCACGTGGACAAGCTTCCGCTGATGACGCTGGTCGACATCGTCGTGGAGTTACGTCCCGACAAGCCGCCGTTGCTCAAGACCTGGAAAGTCACAGGCGGCGAATCCGCCTGCAAGTTCTTCGACGGCAAGACGTGTCACTGAAGCGGGCACGAGGCGTGCGGCGAGGGCCCGTGGGAAAAGATGCAGCGCGGGCGACGGGCGAGACGTTCGAAGGAGGATCAGGCGGATGCTTACTCCGAGCTGCCGAGCATGTCGTCGATCAGCGGGCGATTGATATCGCTGCACCCCGGACAGATCGTGTCGAACAGGGCCTCGTGGTCGGCCACATAATTCTTCGCGTCCACCAGCTTGTCCTTGATGACCTCGTCGTAACAGGCATCACAGAGCATCATCAGGCCTCGCATCACGGACACGGTCTTTCGCCCTGTGCTTCCCGGCATGGATTTTCCGTCGTCCGCGAACCGTTATCCGCGAACCGCCAAGACTCGGCCGGAGCCCCGATTCACGGTTAACACGTAACGGTTCACATCCGCTCAGACCGATCCCTTGTACTGAGCGACCATGAAGTCTTCCGTCTCCAACTCCACGCCGCAGCGGGGGCATTCGTACGGCTTGTCCGGCGGAGGCACCGTCAGCTCGTTGCGGTCGATGCGCCCGAGGCAAACATGGTAGAAATGCCCTCTCGCATGCTCGCTGTCCAGCGGATCGCTCTCATACACTAACACCATCGTCACCCCTTCATTGACTGACCGAGAGTATAGCCACGTGGCGACAGAGTCCGCAATCCTGCGGTCCAGCGGGTGGCTAGATTTGGAACTGGGCCTCGTAGAGCCCCGCGTACACTCCGCCTCGATTCAACAACTCCTCGTGCACGCCTTCCTCGACGATGCGGCCGCGTTCCACCACGACGATGCGGTCGACGGCGTGGAGCGTCGACAACCGGTGCGCGATGATGAACGTCGTCCGCCCGCGGGTCAGGTGGCTCAAGGCTTCGCGGATTTTCACCTCGGTTTCCGTGTCGATATTGGACGTAGCCTCGTCGAAGATGACGATGGGCGGGTCCTTCAGAAGAACGCGCGCGATGGAGACCCGTTGCTTCTGGCCGACCGAGAGCTTGACCCCGCGCTCTCCGATCCAGGTGTCGTACCCCTCCGGCAGATCCATGATGAACTCATGAGCGCGGGCCGCGCGGGCCGCCGCCTCGATTTTCTCCTGATCCGCGGACAGATCGCCGTACGCGATATTCTCGCGCACGGTGCCGTTGAACAGGAACGGCTCCTGCTGCACCAACCCGATCTGGCTCCGGAGAAAGGCAAGCGGCAAGTCCCGCAGATCGTAGCCGTCGATCGTGATCGCGCCGGATCGGATGTCATAGAAACGCATGAGGAGCTTGAGCATCGTGCTCTTGCCCGCCCCGCTCGGACCGACCAAAGCCACCCGTTCGCCCGGTTTCACCGTCAGTGTGACGTCCGACAGCACGGGCGCGTCCGCGCGATAGTGAAACGACACCCGATCGAAACGAACGTCGCCCCGCAATCGCGCGACCGGCCTGACCGCTCCGGGCCGATCCCGGACTTCCGGCGCGGTGTCCAGCACGTCGAACACGCGCTCGCTGGCCGCGAGCGCATGTTGCAGCATATGGTTGACGGAGTGGATTTGATTGATCGGAACATAAAAGAGCGCCAAATAAGATAGGAACATCACCAACTCACCGACCGTCAGCGCTCCGGCCAACACC
The DNA here is from genome assembly GCA_040755395.1 of Nitrospirota bacterium. Classification (NCBI taxonomy): domain Bacteria; kingdom Pseudomonadati; phylum Nitrospirota; species Nitrospirota bacterium. The sequence goes on along the minus strand of JBFMAX010000002.1, from coordinate 19,438 downwards.
TCTCCGGTCCCGTACCACAGGATCAGCAGCGTGCCCGCGCTGCCCACGAAGATCATTCCCGGCGAATAGATCGACCAGAGACGCATCGCCAGGAGGTTGCTCCGGCTGTACTCCTGGCTTAACCGGTTGAACCGTTGCTGCTCGTAGGCCTGCTGGTTGAACCCCATCGTCTCCCTGATGCCGGACAACGCATCCTGCAGATACGCGTTCAGCTCCGCGGCGCTTTTTCGGATGCGATGGTAATAGGTATGCACCCGCGCCGTGAATTTCAACGCGGACATGATAAGAACCGGAATCGGGATAAGGGAGAGCAAGGCGAGCTTCCAGTTCAGCGAAAAGAGCATGATCGCGATGCCCACCAGAGTCAACGACGCGGTGAGCATGCCCTCCAACCCGTCGATGAAGATGCGTTCGACATGCTCCGTATCGTTGTTGACCCGCGACATGATTTCGCCGGTCGCGCGGTTCTCAAAGTAGCCGAGCGACAGGCGTTGGAGAGCCGCGAAGACCTGGGCCCGCAAGTCGTGCACGACGCGCTGCTCAAGCGTATTGTTGAATCGGATACGCAGGGAGGCGCACAGGTTCTTGAGCCCGTAGGCCAGCAGTAATCCGGCCAAGGTCCAAGGCAGCAACTCCGGCCGCTTGGCCGCGATCACGTCGTCGATGACGACCTTGACGAGCCACGGCGGCACCAGTTCCATCGCCGTGGCAAGCCCGGCGAAACACAGCGTGATCAACGCAAGGAAGCGATACGGCTTGAGGTACGTGAGGACGCGGAGAAGGGAGTTCACTCGACAATTATGAATTGTGAATTCTGAATTATGAATGACAATTCAACATTCCTCATTCAACATTCCTCATTGGCTGCTAGATGACGGCTGCGGTTTCTTTTCTCCAGTAATGGTCGAACTCCTCCAACTGGGTGAGCGTCGACAGATCGGTCATGCGGTCGAGGAAGAGCTTGCCGATCAGGTGATCGAGTTCGTGCTGGATGCAGACCGCGTACAGGCCGGACGCCTCGAAGTCGACCGGAGCGCCGTACCGGTCCAACCCCTTCACCCGCACCATCGACGGCCTGGTCACTTTGCCTCTCAACCCGTCGATGCTCAAGCATCCCTCCCAGTTCTCGATCTGATTGGGTCCGTAGTAGAGAATCGTCGGGTTAATCAGCACGGTCTTGGGGAACCCGCCTTCGCCCGGACATTCCATAACCACCAGTTGTTGCGAACGGGACACCTGCGGGGCCGCAAGCCCGATGCCTTCCGCCTCGTACATGGTCTCGAACATGTCGTCGATGAAGTGTTGGAACGACGATGACCGAATGTCGGCGGGATCGACCGGAGCCGCGATCTTTCTGAGAACCGGGTTGCCAAGCTTGGCGATTTTCAACCGAGCCATACGAATCTCTCTGCAGTGAAACCGGACAGAACCGGAGGCGATTCTTATAGCATAGGCCTCTCAACGCCGACAAGACGCGGGCCGTTTCGCTCCGCGCGCATTACCCTTGCGGAGAAGCCCCCTTCGGCCTTCTCGGCTCCGGCAACTCGAACGTCTCCTGGCTCGCGTTCCACCAATCGATCCACTCCTGCGCCCACTCTTGGCGCTCTTGCTGCGTCGAAGCTTCCCAGTTGTGCATCTCGCTTTCGTGTCGCGTCAACAGCCAGAGCGAATGGATGGCGGAAATCGCTACGAAGCGCTCCTCGTCGGACAACAACGAAATCAGCACGGGAACCACCGCCTTCTGGCGGACATAGCGCGATTCGAACGCCGCGGCCTTCCGGATGGTCGGATTCTGGTCTTTCGCCATCAGTTCGATGGCGACGGGCGCCTGCGAAGGATCCAGCCGAACCGCGACCCGCAAGGCGTGCTCACGGATTCTGGGCATCTCGTTCGGCTGCTTGGCGGTCTCGAGCAACGCGGGCACGGCCGCGGTCGCCTTCAACATCGACAGCGTCTCGATCGCGTTGTAGCGGAGTCGCGGACCCGACATGGTCAAAGCCTTGACCAGGACCGGCACCACCGGCTCACCCAGATGCACGAACTCCCCCATGGCCCAGAACTCCTGTTTGCCTTCCAGCAGGGGAAGCAGCGCCTCCGCGCGCTGCAATTCCTCTTGGCTCAGCGGTTCGGTGTTCTGCGGGACCGACGTGTCCGGAGCGGTTTCCAGTTTTGGCGGAGCCTCGTACGGAATCTGGACGGGAACGATCGGAGGGACGTTCCCTCCGGCCCACACCGCCCGCGCACCGCCCCACATCGACGCCGCCCCGATCAGTACCGCCGCCAGCAGTCTCATCCCCGCCTTCATGGCACGCTGTCCTCCTCCGTATCACGTCGATTCATCGACGCCGTCTCCGTTCCGTCGCCTATCCGCCGCGTTAGGTTTCTCGTCCATCGCGTCGTCGGTGCACGATATCATACAACACCGGCAGCACGAGGAGAATCAGCACCGCGGCCGTCAGCATCCCGCCCACCACGACCCTCGCGAGCGGCCTCTGCGCCTGCGATCCGATGCCCGTCGCCACGGCCGCCGGCAGGAGCCCGATCGCCGCCGCCAGCGTCGCCATCAGGATCGGCCGCATCTGAACATCCGCCCCCTTCATGATCGACTCCGTAAGAGGCATGCCGGAGCGGCGGAAATCCTCGATACGAGAGATTAACAACACGCCCCCTAGGATTGCCACCCCCAGGGTCGAAATGACGCCGACCGCCGCGGAGATGCTGAAATGCGTGTTCGTCGCGACCAGGGAGAGCACGCCGCCGATGAGCGCGAACGGCACCGTGACGAGGACCAGCAACGCGTTCTTGACCGAATTGAAGGCCGTGTAGAGGAGAAACAGAACGATGACGAGGCTGAGCGGCACGACCTTGGTCAGCCGCTTTTGCTCGTCCTTCAACTGATCGTACTGGCCCGCCCACTCCATAGCGTAGCGTTCGGGAAGACGCACCTCCCTGGCCAGTCGGGCCTGCGCCTCCTGCACCGTGCTGGCCAAGTCCCGATCCCGCACGCTGAACTTGATCGGGATGTAGCGGCGGTTGTTCTCCCGATAGATGATGAACGCGCCGGTCTGAGTCGTGATGCTGGCCATCTGCTTGAGCGGAATGCGCGCGCCGTTCGGCGTGCTGACCAGAATGTTCCCGATCGCCTCGGGATCCTGCCGAAACTCGGGAAGAAACCGGACGACGAGATCGAACAACCGCTCGCCTTCGTAGACTTTCGTGACGGCTTGCCCGCCGACCGCCGCCTGGACCACCGCATTGACGTCAGACACCTGGAGCCCGTACCGGGCGCTGGCCTCCCGATCCACCTCGATCAGCAGGTTGGGTTGTCCCATCAGACGGAAAATGCCCAGGTCCTTGACGCCCGGCACCCGCCGCATCACCCGCTCGATCTCCACGGCTTTCGCTTCCATGACTCTCAGGTCGGTCCCGAACAATTTGATGGAGTTCTCGCCCTTGACCCCGGACATGGCCTCCTCGACGTTATCCTGAATCACCTGCGAGAAATTGAAGATGACCCCGGGGATCGACTTGAGTCGCTCTTCGATCTCCGCAATCAGCTTCTCTTTGCTCAGGCCGGGTCGCCACTCTTTGTGCGGCTTCAGGTTGGCCAGGAATTCCGCGTTGAAAAAGCTGGTGGGGTCGGTCCCGTCGTCGGGCCGTCCGAGCTGCGAGGCGACCGTCGTCACCTCGGGGGATTGCCGGAAGATCTGCCGGATCTCGGTCGTCAACCGCGCCGCCTGGTCGAATGAGATATCCACCGGCATGGTCGCCCGCACCCACAGATTTCCCTCCTCCAACGCCGGCATGAATTCGCCGCCCAACAATCGGAGGGCCATGAGCGCCGTCGCGAGCAGCGCCAGCACGAAGCCCACCACGATCATTTTGTGCGACAGGGCCCAGCGCAACGTCCCCGCGTACAGACGGCGGACCACGCGGACCACGGCCGTGTCCTGCTCATTGATCGGGCCGGTCAGCAGCAGCGAGCACAGCACCGGCGCCAGCGTAAAGGCCATCAGCAACGCGCCCAGGAGCGCGAAACCGTACGTGATGGACATGGGCGCGAAGATCTTGCCCGGCACGCCGGTCATCGTGAACAGGGGAATGAAGGCCACGACGATGATCGCCGTCGAAAAAAAGATGGGGCGCCCGACTTGGCGGGCCGCCCGGACGATCTGCTGCGGCGGCGTCAATCCGGGACCGCGGTGATGGGCCAGATGGTAGAAGATGCTCTCCACCATGATCAGCGTCGCATCCACGATAATGCCGAAGTCGATGGCCCCGAGCGAGATGAGGTTGGCGGACTGCCCGATCAGCACCATCATGGTGAACGTGAAGAGCAGCGAGAAGGGAATGGTCAACGCGACGATCACGGCCGCGCGGAAATGGCCGAGAAACAGATACAGGATGACGAACACCAGGACCATGCCGCTGATGAGGATGTCCGTCACCGTCTCCAGCGTGGTGTTGATCAGAACCGTGCGGTCGTAAAACGTTTTAATTTTCACGCCTTCGGGCAGTTTCCAGGCATTCAACTCCTGGACCTTCGCTCTGACCCCCTCGAGTACGGACAGCGCCTTGTACCCGCGTTGCAGCAGCACCACGCCTTCGACCACGTCGTCGCGATCGTCGATCCCGACTTTTCCCAGACGCACGCGATGGCCGACGGACACCTGGCCGAGGGTCTTCACGAAAATCGGAATCCCCTCCTTTTCCGCCACCACCACGTTCTCGATGTCCGCGAGGCTGTTGATCAGCCCCAATCCTCGAATGTTGAAATTCTGCGCCCCGACCGTCAGGTAATTGCCACCGACGTTGGCGTTGCTGTTGGCGAGCGCTGTCATCACCTGCGGCAGATTGACACCGTAGCTGATCAGCTTTCCCGGGTCGATATCGACGTGATATTCCTTCGTGGTGCCGCCGAACGCCGTCACGTCGATAACCCCCGGCACGCGCCGGAACTCTCTTCGCAATTCCCAGTCCTGAATGGTTTTCAGATCGGTCAGGCTGACGTGTTCTCCCGCCAATTCGTACCGATAGATTTCGGCGATCGCCCACCATGGTGAGAGCGTCGGCTGAGCGCCAGGCGGCAGGGTTACCATCGTGAGGCGGTTCAACACCTCCTGCCGGTCGAAGAAATAGTCGGTGCCGAAGTCGAAATAGACCTTGATGTCGCTGAGGCCGAAAATGGACACCGACCGAATGTCGGTGAGCCCCGGCGTGCCGTTGAGCGCCACCTCGATGGGAATGGTGATCTGACGTTCGATCTCCTCGGCCGACCACCCGTGATATTGGGTGATCAATTCGACCATCGGCGGGGAGGGGTCCGGGTAGGCGACGATGTCGAGGAGGTGAAAGGCGTAGAGCCCGCCGAAGAGAAGACTGATGCCGAGGGTGCAGAGGAGAAACCGCTGAACGAGGGAAATTTCAACGATTCGTGCGATCATCGTCTCGGCCCATCGCCCGCAACCGAGGCGACCGCGTGACGTTCATGCACGCTATCCCTTCACTTCCTGGCCCTTGATCAGCACCGCGCCTTTGACAACGATGCGCTGGCCCGGAGAGAGCCCTTCGAGAACCCGAAACTGTTCGGGGGACACGCTGGCGACTTTGATCTCCCGCTTGACATACCGGTCCGGTCCTTCCACGACGTAGACGAAGTGCTTCCCGTCCGCTTCCAGCACCGCTTCCTTCGGAATCGCCAGGAACGGAGTGGTATCGCCGACGTCGATGTTCAGCCGTGCGAACATCTCGGGCTTCAACCGGCGGTCTTCGTTGTTGACCCATGCGCGGACTTTGATCGTCCGCGTATTCGGATCGACCACGTCGCCGACGGAGGCGATCGCGGCCGGGAACATCACGCCCGGATACGCTTCGACCGTCACGCGCGCGACCTGCCCGACCTTGACCAAGGCCAGGTCGCGCTCGTAGACATCCGCCACCACCTGCAGCGTGTCCAGATCGGCGATCGTGAACAGCACCTGCGACGGATCGCCGCCCACGGATTGACCCGGCGTGACAAAGCGCTCCACCACGGTGCCGGCCAGCGGGCTCTTCATCTCAAAGCGGGAGGTGATGCGCTGCTGAGCAAGGGGTTTCTCCAACTCGGCCGCCGGCACGCGGAGCGACAGGAGCCGTTCCTTGGCCCGGCGAAACTCGGCTCGGGCCTTGATCAAGTCGTTCTCCGCCTGCTTCAGATCCTTCTGGGGCAAGGCTTTGGTCTCGTACAGATCCTTGGCGAGCTCATAGGCCCTGGTCGCATACTCCAGCTCCGACGCTTCCTTGATAAAGTCGGAGTAGGCCGCCGTGATGTCCGGACTATCGATCACGAGCAGCGTGTCGCCAGCCTTCACGTGGTCTCCCAGATGAACGCGCACCTCGACGACCCGCCCTTGCAGCGGAGACGAGATCTTCGAATAGCGATCCTCGCCGTACGCCACCTTGCCGGCCAGCACCAGTGCCGGTTTGACCGGACTGTAATCCACCACCGCGGTTTCGATGCGCGGCTGCGCCTCGGCGACGGGCGCCGGCGCCGGTGACACCGGAGGAGTCGCCGCATTGGACTGGGAGGGCTCCTCCGCCCGCCCGCAGGAGGCCAACACCGCGCACAAGACGGCAAGCATCGCAACCCATCGCCTCTCGCCTCTCGCCTCTTGCCACTTCACGACGTGATCTCCTGCCCGACCGCGCTCTCGAGCTGAAACAGGTTGCGCTGATAATTGAACAGCGCCTCGATATAGTTCTGCTGAATGGTCCGCGACGTCCGGGCCGCGTCCAGCAGGTCGAGAATGGTCGCACCTCCCCGTTCGTAGGCCCGTTCGACGATCGTGAAGGTGGCGCGCGCATCCTCCAAAATGCCGCCCAGGTACGCTTCCACCAGGCGCCGGCTTTGCACCAGGTTCCGGTAGGCGACATCCACCTGATTTTCCACCTGATTGATCGTCTTGTTGAGATCCGCTTCCGCCGTCTGCACCGCGACCTCGGCCTGCATGATACCGCCCTGGTTGCGGTTGAACAGCGGGAGCGGCACGCCGACGCTCATCATCGCCTGTTGTTGCAAATCCGGGCCCGTCGGTCCCTGGACCGCGTATCCGCCCCCGAGGGTCACATCCGGGTAGCGGTACGCCCTGGCCAATTTCAAATCGGCCATGCGCTGAGCCTGAAGATGGCGTTTCGCCCTGAGATCCGGCCTTGCTTCCAGAGCCAACATCCGCAATTTATCGATATCCGGATCGATTCGATGGAACTCCAACTCCGTCGTCAACTCGAGCCGGACGGCCGGCGAAAGCCTGAGCAATTGACGCAGATCGGCGCGGGCCGAGTCCGCCTCCTGGACAAACTGGATGACCTGCGATTGAAAATCGATGAACTGGAGGCGGATGCGGATCAAATCGACTTCCGCGATGTACCCTTTCTTGAACCGAATGGTATTGATTTCGAGAATGCGCGAAAACCGGTCGCGGTTCTCTTCCGCCAGGGCCAGCCGCCGCTGGGCCAATTGCACCCGGTAATAGGTATCCTTCACCGTGAAACCGAGTTGGCGGATCGCGTCCTCAAAATTCGCTTCGGCCGACTGCATCCCGAACCCGGCGCTCTCGATCCGGTAGCCTCGCTTACCGGCCATCTCGAAGAGTTGCTGGATCTGCGGATAGACCTGGCCGCTGCGGGTCAGGTTGGAGCGTTCGCCGAACTGATTCTTTGCAAACGAGCCCGCGGTCGAAACCGAGAACACAGGGTTCGGGAACAGGGTGGCCGTGATCTGCTGTCCCCTGGCGTACTCGACGCCGAATTTGGCGATGAGAAGGTCGAGGTTTTGTTTCAGGAACAAAGCCAACGCCTCATCGAGGCTCAGCCGTATCGACGGGCCGGACTGAACGGCGGATGTTGCCGGGTCATCCGCAGCGGGCAGCGTGTCCGGGTACAACGGAATGACTGTGCTGAAGAAGATCAAAACGGCAAGGGACGAGAACCGGACTCCGGTCCACCAACGGGTCAGGGTTGCAGACAACTCCACCCTCGAGGTTTCAACATGATGATCGTCCCCGGGAAATCCGGGGACAGACCTCAACGCGACGACACGCCCCGCGCGCGAAACGCGCTTGTATTATACCGATTTATCAGGCCGGGGGAAACACAAAGAGACGGGAGGTCAGTGCATCTTCAGCTCCGTCCATGCGCGATCATACACCCGGATCGCATCTCCGACGTCGCTCATCCACTCCAGCCGGGCCAACAACGACTCCGGCGGATAGACGGCCGGATTGTCCCTCACCCGGGGCGACACCAGTTTCTTGGCTTCCCGATTGGCGGAGGCGAAGAGCAACCGATCCGACGTGAGCGCGGCTACCCGAGGATCGAGGAGAAAATTCACAAACCGCATCGCCAGGTCCTTGTGGCGGGAGGTCTTGAGCACGACCAGGCAATCGGACCAGATGGTTCCTCCTTCCTTCGGCACGACATAGCGGATCGAAGGCCGCTCGGCCATCGCCCTGGCCACCGGGCCGCCCCATCCGTGAGCGAGCACGACCTCGCCCGAGGCCAGAAGGTGGTCGTAGTGCTCGCTGGTGTAGGTCTTCACGAGCGGCTTCTGTTTGACCAGCTTCTCTTTCGCCTGCTCGATCACGGCCGGATCCCGCGTATTGAGCGAGTGGCCCATCGACCGCAGGACGGCGCCGAACACTTCGCGCTGGTCGTTCAGCATGCTGATCTTGCCCTTGTATCGGGCGTCCCAGAGCACGGACCAACTGTCGGGCGGTTCCGGCACGACGCTCGAGTCGTAGCCGATCCCGACGGTTCCCCACAGATAGGGCACGGAATAGCGGTGTTCCGGATCAAACGGCAAACGCTGCAAATGCTCCGCCAGCAGCGCGGCATTGGGAATGTTCGACAGATCCAGCTCGGCCAGGAGCCCGAGTCCGATCATGATCGACACCATGAAATCCGACGGCGCCGTCACGTCGTAGCCGGTCGCCCCGCTCTGCAGTTTGGCCAGCAGCTCTTCGTTGCTGCTGAAGGTGTCGACGACGACCTTCGCCCCGGTTTGCTGTTCGAATTCCCGCAACAGCTCGGGGCTCACGTAATCGGACCAGGTGAAGTAGTGGAGCGTCGGGCTCGCCCGGACGCCGCCGGCCCGCGGGCTCTTCTTCGGCCCGTCCTCCGGGGTCGGCTGGCAAGCCAGGACCGCTGCACAGAGGACAGCGGCGATCGAGAATTGCATCATTGACGATTTGTTCATTGCTTCATTGTCAATGATCCAATGATTCCATGGATCAGCGAATAAATGTCCCGCGCCGTTGGATGGCCAGCGAAAGGCCGACCAGCCCCATCGAGACCAGGACCAGAATGGCGGACAAGGCGTTGATCTCGGGCGACACTCCGGACTTGATCATCGAATAGACCTTCAGCGGCAGGGTGGTCGAGCCGGGGCCTGCCGTGAAGAAGGTGACGATGAAGTCGTCCAACGAAACCGTGAAGGCCATGAGCGCGGCCCCGACGACCGCCGGCCGCAGCAAGGGGAAGGTCACGCGGCGAAACACCTGCCAGGGCGTGGCGCCGAGGTCGGAAGCGGCCTCTTCCAGACGAGGGTCCAGTTTTTGGAGCCTCGCCCGCACGATCACCATGACCAGGGGCAGATTGAAGGCGGTGTGGGCGATGATGACCGTCGGCAAGCCGAGCGGCAGCCTGATCAACACAAAGAACAACATCAAGGCCACGCCCATCATGATCTCCGGAACCACCAGCGGCAGCAGCATGGCGCCCTCGATCACCCGCCGCGAGCGGGAACCGAGTCGTTCCAGGCCTAAGGCGACGGCCACCCCGAGCCCGGTCGCGAGGAACGTGGAAACGACCGCGACCAGCAGACTGTTCCATGTCGCCGCGAGCAGGGCCCGGTCCTCGGCGAGCGCGGCATACCATTTCAGCGTGAATCCCTGCCAGGTCGCCGAGAGACGGGAGGCATTGAACGAGAACAGGACCAAGACGGCGATCGGAAGATACAGAAAAAGCAAGTTGCCGAGACTCATCCCCTGAAGCCAGACGCGCCGCCGAATCACGGTTGGCTCCCCTCTCGGTTCATGCCCGCATCGACCCGATAATAGACGGCCATCGCGACGATCAAGAACCCCATCAGCACGAAGGAGAGGGCCGATCCCAGCGGCCAGTCGCGCACAACCAAATACTCGTGCTGGATCAGGTTCCCCACCATCATGCTCCTGGCGCCACCCAGCAAATCGGGGGTGATGAACGCCCCCAGAGACGGAATAAATACCAGGAGGCAACCCGCGATCACGCCCGGTTTCGCCAGCGGCAGCACGACCCGCCGGAAGACCGACCAACGGGAAGCGTAGAGATCCCAGGCCGCTTCCACCAACGCCGGGTCGAGTCGCTCGACGGCCGCATACAACGGGAGCACCATGAACGGGAGATAGCTGTAGACCAGCCCGAGTACCACGGCGCCGTCGGAATAGAGCAGCTCGATCGGCGTCTCGATCAGCCCGGCTCCGATGAGGAGCCTGTTCATCACCCCTTCGGTCCGGAGGATGAACATCCAGGCATAGGTCCTGACGAGAAAATTCGTCCAGAACGGGATCATGACCAGCATGAGCCAGATCCCCTGCCGGCCTCGCGGGAGGCGTGCGATGTAATAGGCCAGGGGAAAGCCGAGGAGGAGGCAGAGCGCCGTCGTCACAGCCGCGAAGAGAACCGATTGTGCGAAGATCCGGAAGTAAAGCGGATGGAGCAGATCGGCATAATTCGTCAGACTGAAGGTCCAGACCACGCCGCCGTACGTGCCGCGCGCCGCAAAGCTGACCGCGAAGACGATCAGGAGGGGAACGAAGAAAAAGAGAATGGCCCAGCACAGCCCCGGCGCGAGGAGCCAACCCGGGTATCGGGCCACAGTCTCTCCGGGCTCGACACCCGTCGTGATCGGGTCGGATGGAACGGGCACGTTCACGCTCTCAACACGACCCCCTCGTCGGCGCTCCAGCGGATGAACACCCTCTCTCCGGCGGCGAACCGCTTGTGGTCACCGGCGCCGTTGGCGACGCGGGCCTTCCAGAGCACATGATCCGAGAGCCGCAGGAGGTAGTGCAGTTCATGACCGCTGTAGATGGCCTTCTCGACTCTCGCTTCGAGCACGTTCCCGTCCCTTGACGGACACGTTTCAGTCGAGAGACGGACCCGTTCCGGTCTCAGCACCACGGTGACCCGGTCACCGACGGCGAGATCCTGCAGGCAGCGAACCCGGATCGGCCTGGACGGATCGAGGCCGGAGGGGTCCACGCCGCACATCCCGTTCTCCAACTTGACCACCGATCCCGTGAGTTCGTTCGACAGCCCGATGAAGCGGGCGACGAACAACGACGCCGGCGTGTCATAGATCTCGTGGGGACGTCCCACTTGCAACACCCGGCCGCGATCCATCACCGCCACCCGATCGGACATGGTCAACGCCTCTTCCTGATGATGGGTGACGCAGACCATGGTGACGCCGATCTGCTCCTGGATGGCCTTCAGTTCGACTTGCATCTCCTGCCGCAGTTGCTGATCCAGCGCCGCCAGCGGTTCATCCAGCAGCACCACCGCCGGCCGATTCACGAGCGCCCTGGCCAAGGCGACGCGCTGTTGCTCTCCGCCCGAGAGTTGAGACGGATAGCGGGTTCGTTGCTTTCCCAGCCTGACCATTTCCAGCGCGGCCTGGACCCGCGACTCGACCTCCTCCCCGGGCAGGCGGCGCATCTCCAATCCGAACGCAATGTTCTGGAACACGGTGAGGTGAGGAAACAGCGCGTAAGACTGGAACACCAGGTTGACGGGCCGGCGATGGGGCGGCACCACGGTCATCGGACGGTCTTCGATGAGAATCTCGCCCTCATCCGGCCGCTCGAACCCGGCGAGCAGGCGCAGCACCGACGTTTTACCGGCCCCGCTCGGACCGAGGATGGAGAAAAACTCTCCCCGCTTGATTTGCAGCGACACGTGATCGACGGCCGTCGTCGAGCCGTGCCGTTTCACCAGATTGCGGGTCTCGACACTACAGTCGGCCACCGCCGCCGACTCCTCCGCTGTTCATCGGGAGATTCGACATCGAGAGCGGCTCACGGTCAGGCGTGACACCGTCTTGTGTCCGGGGAAACCGCCGGAACGCCATGCCGATCGAGGACGCGGACCGGCGCCGGCTCTTCAGCGATCGAGGCCGACTTTGGCGCTGACGTCGCGCAGGTGTTTGCGGACTCGGATTGTTTCCTGATGTTTCCTCAGCAGTTCCCGGCGGATGACGTCCCGGTCTTCGGCGACGATCCGCACCAGCCGGTCCGCGTCTTCGGCGTGATCCCGGACTAGTTCCGACAACTTCTGCAACTGACGCTCCAGTCGATCCAACCGCCACAGCACGCCCCTGATCGTCGCCTCGGACCCGGGTGCCTTCGCCGCAGGCGCCTCGTTGTCGGTCCGCTTCGTGACCGCCGTCTTTCGCATCGTCCGCTCCTCGCCGGTGATTGCCGCGTAGTATCGTCCCGGCCGCCGTCGATGTCAATCATCCCTTCTTTTTAGGCCTCCCTCCTGTTACAATGCCGGCACCATGCGGAAAATCCTGACCATGGTGCTCGCCGGGGGCAAAGGCGAGCGGCTCCATCCCCTGACCGAGCACCGAGCCAAGCCGGCGGTTCCTTTCGGCGGAAAATATCGCATCATCGATTTCACCCTCAGCAACTGCCTGAATTCCGGCCTCCGGCAGATCGTCGTACTGATCCAGTACAAGTCGCATTCGCTGGACCGGCACATCCGCACCGGCTGGAACATTCTCAACGCCGAGTTGGGCGAATACCTCGCGTCGGTCCCGCCGCAGCAACGGATCAGCGAAGACTGGTATAGGGGCACGGCGGACGCCGTGTATCAGAACCTGTTCCTGTTGGACAACGAACAGCCGGAGTTCCTGCTCGTGCTGGCCGGCGACCATGTCTACAAGATGAACTATGCGGACATGTACAATTTCCTGTTGGCCAAACAGGCCGACGCCGTGGTCGGCGCGATCGAGATTCCACTCGCCGAGGCCCGTCGCTTCGGCGTGATCGGGGTGGACGAGGACCACCGCATCCTGCGCTTCGACGAGAAGCCCAAGAATCCTGCGCCCATTCCCAACGACCCGACACAGGCCTTCGCCTCGATGGGCATCTATCTCTTTCGCGCGCCGATCATCCGCGAACGGTTGACCCAGGACGCCAAAGAGGACAGCGCGCATGATTTCGGCAAGGACATCATCCCCCGCATGATCCGGGAAAACCGGGTCTACGCGTTCAAGTTCCAGGACGAGAACAAGAAGGCCGTGAAATACTGGCGCGACATCGGCACCCTGGATGCCTATTGGGAAGCCAATATGGACCTGGTCGCGGTGGATCCGTTGTTCAACCTCTACGACCAGGAGTGGCCGATCCGCACCTATCAGGGTCAATATCCGCCGGCCAAGTTCGTCTTCGCGCAGGACTACCAGGGCGGGCGGATGGGCGTGGCGCTGGATTCCATCGTCTGCGGCGGATGCATCATTTCGGGAGGACGGGTTCAGAACTCCGTCCTTTCTCCGAACGTGCGGGTGCAGGATCATGCCGACGTCCGGGAATCCGTCGTCATGGAGAACGTGGTGATCGGCGAGCATTCCCGCATCCGGCGGGCCATCATCGACAAGGACGTGGTCATCCCGCCCAAGACCGAAATCGGCTACAACCCCGACGCGGACCGTCGGCGTTTCACGGTCACGGACTCCGGCCTCGTGGTCATTTCCAAGGGAATGAAACTGCATGCCTCCCTCGATCCATCCGGTTGACCTGATCACCGCGCTGCGCCAGAAGCACCTGACGCCCGCCATCGTGTTTCTGACTTCCCGTCGCGCGTGCGACGAAGCCATGCAGGCCTTCGAGCGAGACCAGGCGCTCCTCCCGCCGGCCCGACAGCGGGCCATCGCAGCCGTGCTGGATCAGGTCATCGCTCAATTTCCCAGCATCGCCGACCATCCTCTCTTGGAGACGGTCAAACAGATCGGCGTCGCAGCCCATCATGCCGGGCATCTGCCGTCCTGGAAAATCGCCGTGGAAGAGCTGATGCGACAAGGGTGCCTGGACGCGGTGTTCGCGACGACCACGCTCGCGGCCGGCGTGGACTTTCCGGCTCGGACCGTCGTGCTGACCCAATCGAGCGTCCGCAAGACGAAGGATTTCACCGACCTCACCATCGGAGAGATCCAGCAGTTGGCCGGACGGGCCGGACGGCGCGGGAAGGACATGGTCGGCTTCGCCATCGTCACACCGTCGCCGTACATCGATCTGAGCGTCATCACGAAAGGGCTGACCGGACACCCCGAGCCGATCGACAGCCAGTTCGTGATCACCTATCCGATGGTCCTCAATCTCCTGAAAGCCCACCCGCTGGAGCAGATCCAACCGATCCTCGCCAAGAGCTTCGCCCAGTTTCAGCTCAACCAGCGCGCCGAGACGCTGGAACAGAAGCTCGACGTCCTCCACGAACTGATGCAACCCTACGGCCCGCGTGTGTGTACCGACTGGATCACCCAGTGGCAAATCTTTGATCACGCCCGCAAGCAGAAAGCGCACCGCGCTCACATCCGGCGCAAAGAGCCGCCGGAACTCGCCGCCCGCCTGCATTTTCTCACGCCGGGACGGGTCGTCGGGTTGACAAGAGGACGCGGCGTCGTGCTGCGACAATACCGCAGCCGAGGCCAGCGCAGCCCGATGGTCACCGTGCTGCGGCCGGGCGGGGCCGTCACGGAATGTCCGGTCGCCAGCATCACCCAGGTCTTCGACCGGGTGTTCGAGTTCGAGGAGGCGCCGGTGTATCCCTGGTGCACCCCGAAGAGCCTCGACGACCTGTCGCGACAATTGGAGGAATTGCCCGCCCGCATTCCGATCCTGCCGATCCTCGTACACGATGAGCAGGAATCGATCCCGGAAAGCGCCATCGCCCAAACGCTCGACGATTTCCCCTGTCCGACCTGTCCATCGCGTCCCGCCTGTCAGAAGGACCACGCGACGGCGCTCAGGCTCCGGCAGGACATCCAGCGTCACACGAAAGCCATCCAAGCCCTGCGCACGAGCCTGTGGCATCGGTTCCAGGCCAAAGTCGAAGTGCTCCAGCAATTCGGGTACCTCACGCCGACCGCGCATCTCACCGAAGACGGCGAATGGGCGAGATTGATCCGCATCGACCACTCGCTCCTGATCACCGAATTGATCCGCGCCGAGGCCTTCACGGGAGCCGATCCGCAACTCCTGGCCGGAGTCATGGCCAGCATCGCCCACGACGACGACCGCCCGGGCGCATTCCCGCGCGCCAGCCCCGGCCTCTCGTCGCTGCTGTGGCAAGTCCGGCGACTCGCCGAGACGCTGGCCCCGCACGAAGACCCGCCGCTGCTCCGGGCCGACGTGGCGGCGCTGACGGAAAAATGGGTCGGCGATCCGACTCTCACCTGGATCGGCCTCTGCAAGATGACGACGATGGCGGAGGGGGACATCTATCGCTTGTTGGCGCGCACGCTTGAGTATCTGTCGCAGCTCCATACCTTGAAAGCCACCCATCCGGGATTGGCCGAAACCGCCGACCGGGCGATCGCGGCGTTGCGACGCGGCGTGCTGGAGGAATTGCCGTGACAAACGCGAGAAACGCGCGACAAGCGGGACTAGCGAGAAGGGCTCGTCGCGCCTTTCTCGCAACTCTCGCGCGTCCCGTGACAACGTACCTTTCGTATCTATGACGACCGACGAACTTGAAAAACTGCTGGCCGCGCAGCCCGTCGCCTTGCTGCATCGCCTGGCGCGGGGACGAGTGCATCGCCATTTCCGGTTGGGCAAGCGACGCCTGGTCGAACTGCTCCTTCGGCATTCCGCCGAAAACCGGGCAGGACTGGAGTCGGACCTCCACACGCTCATCCAGGAACGGGTCAACCGCCAGTCTCCATCGGAGCCGAGGCTTGCGGACCACCCGCGCTCGGCGAAACCCAGCCGCCGGCATGACCACGCGCCGACTCAACCCGGGAAGACCCACGCCAGACCGCCGGAACCGGAATCTTCGGAGCCGGCCTGCACCCTCGCTTCATGGCTGGAAGGTCTCGGCGTGCCTGAGCCGAAGCCGTTCGTCCCTGACGCCTGGCAGGAAGAAGCGCTGGCCCGCCTGGCCGAAACGGATGTCATCGTGAGCGTGCCGACCGGCAGCGGCAAAACGTATGTCGCGATCGAGGCGGCGCGGCGGGCGATGGACGACAATCGGACGGTGATCTATACCTCCCCGCTGAAGGCCCTCTCGAACACCAAATTCACCGAATTCTCGCGCCTCTTCGGGGCCGACAAGGTCGGTATTCTGACCGGAGACCGGCGGGACAATGCTCAGGCCCCGCTGCTGATCATGACGACGGAGATTCTCCGGAATCTGCTCTACGATGCGGCGGGCGGTGAAATCGACGTGCGGCTGGATACGTTGGGCTTGGTCATCATGGATGAATCGCAGTATCTGGCCGATCCGGAACGCGGAGTGGTGTGGGAAGAGACCATCATTTTTTGTCCCTCGCAGGCCCGGTTGCTGCTGCTTTCAGCCTCCATCGGGAACCCGCACGACATCGCCGACTGGCTGACCTCGATCCGGCCGACCCCCTGCCACTTGGTCAAGCACGCGAAACGGTCCGTGCCGCTGCGCGCCGGGTACCTGCATCCAAACGGCAAACTGGTCCCGCTGTTTCGAACGGCCGGTATTCCCTACGGTCATCCCGGCGCGCTGCACCCGGAAGCCAAACGACTGTTCGCCCATTACGAAGACGAGACCCTCCCTCCGCGGTCCCGCTAACACGGGCTGCATGACCTTTCGGCTCACTCGCCATCATGAAAATGTCCATGGCGAGCCGCGCAGAGCTGCTAGCTGCCGGCTATTCGCTGCTCGCTATTTTCCACACAGCCTCTAAAACATATAGGTCGCGCCGAATGTGAGGCCCTGGCGGATGTTTTCAAACTCATTCAGGTTGAATGTCTCGGAGGGGGAGGTCCGGGGAAAATTCTTCCAGGTGCCGTCGGATACCCGATTCCACCAGTACCGATAGCCGACCTTGAGAACCAGTCCCTTCAGCACCATATAGCTCACATCGCCTTCCAAGTTGGCGCCGATGCCGGTACCGGTCATTTCAAAGCTGGGGTTCTGTTGAAGGTCGGTCCTGAGGTGATGAACGTCCGTATTGCTCAGCGAGGTAAATGGAAGGAACGCGGCTTTGCCCTCCACGCTCAACCGCCGCGTGATCCGATATTCGGTCTCCACTCCGAGCTTGAGCGAACTCCAGGTCTGGGTGTTGGTGATGACGGTCACACCGCTAACAGGAGCAGCCCCGGGATTACAGAGAGGCTGCAATCCTGGTGCAGGATCTAAATCTGTTGTAGCACCTGCCGAAGTACATATGACCTGAGTAACCCCGCTCGCGACGTGTTTTTCTCTCCGATACTGATAGCCGATTACCAGATCGAGCGTCCCGCGATGGCCCGGGTAATTCAGCACCGTGAATCCGAGGTCCCCGTTGACGTACCAGATGTTGTCTCCTTTGAGATCGCTGAACGTCCGCAACGAAGGGTTTCCTCCGTCCGCTGCAAGGAAATCGTCGTCGGTGAGACGTCCGCCTCCTATCGCAGCGGTCCCGTAGTTTGCCCGCACGAACCACCGCCGGGCGAACTTCACCTTGCCGGAGAATTCAATCACGTTGGTACCGACGTCTTTGTACTCGAGCCTTGAGGTCGGATTCCCAAAGGGGGAACCTGGTCTCGACGCGTTATGGCTCCAGGTGGTCTCGCCTTGTGTCATCCAACCGGCAAGCCCCACCGCCACGCTGACATTGGACCGTTGGAAGTTCTCGCTGGCTTCAGCGGATCCTGCCGCCCAAACGGTCAACCCCGCGGCGACCCATGCCGCGGCTCGGTATAATCGAACGCAGGCAGGCCGGTGGCAAGCCTCCTCTTTTTTCCATCTCGCACCCATCACACCGTTTCGGTTCATCGGCGTGCGCCGCCCCGCTGAATGATCACGGTGTCGAAGCAGCGGTCCGCGGTCTCCGGCATGACCCGCCGGCAGGCCGCCCGAATCTCCTCTTCCGCCATGGTCCGCTGCATGTAGGCGGATAACCAGACGAGCCAGGTGCCGATCAAGGCCGCCAAGACGGCGCCTGCAATCAGAAACAGCAGGCCCGGCGTTCTCGTGCGACTCTCGCTCTCGGGACCGGGCTTCGCGGCAAGGGTTGGCATCACCGTCATCGCGCGTTCCGTCACGACCGTTCCGTTTCCAGCTTCTTCGTTCGACATGACCGCCCTCCGTCGATGCGCAGAAACATCACGATGGTACACCAGGCGGTCCGTTCCGTGTATGGATTTAGCGGATTATGCAGACTGTCTCCGCAGGCATGCATCCATGCGCCGGAACGTACAGTCGGCCAATCCCCACACTCGCGAACCCTTACCGCCACAGGCGCCGACAGCCGGCGCGGATCTGCCCCGAAGGTTCTCCTGTTTTTTGCATTTCCGACCGGATCAGGGAGAGAGCGCCTCTAAACTTTAAAGGGATGCCTCGGACCGCACGATGCCGCCTCGCCCTGGCAACGGCGGTAGATGCAAGACCCATGACCTGCGCAGGGGCTTACGACACCGCAGGCAACAAACGCGTCTATTCCAACGATTCAGCAAGAGCATCTATTTAGACCAGAGAAGGCGATCCCTGCGTTGAAACTAGGCGAGAGGCCCGCGGCTAGAGGCCTGAGTCTCTTCCCCCTTGCCCCGAGCCCCTTGCCTCTTGCCTAGCCGCGATTTTCATTCTGCTGGGTGGCCGCCCGGCGGCCATGGCCACTGCTTTCCAAATTGGTCGCCGTCCGCCTACGGGTCAATGAAGCCAGGGCGGACGGTCGCTCTCCCAGCCGCTCACACCCCTGGCCGGGGGGCGGCCCCGGTACCGCTGTCCACCGCTTCTCCAGCGATTCCGCGGACCAGAGTTTCCCGTCACGCCGACTTGACCGATCTACGCAAGGACCTGTATAAGGTCCGCTGAAGCCTGAACGACGGGCGGGGCGCGTGCGAATTCGCCGGTCGGCGACCGGTCAAGTCAGTGCTCGGAACTCAAAACTCAGAACTTTCACATCAGGTTGGCGCCCGTAGCTCAATGGATAGAGCATCAGACTACGGATCTGAGGGTTGGGGGTTCAAGTCCCTCCGGGCGCGCCACGTCCCGGACAAGACCGATTTCCGGAACTAGGAGCCTGTCCGACATTGCCGTTCGTGACGAGGCGAAGGAGGTGCCGGCAGATGCAAGGCCACAGGCCGCGAAAAACCGGAGGCGTATTCGCTGGAATACGTTGAGGATTTTTCGGGGCCGAGAACGACGCAGATGTCGGTGCATCGTTCGCCGCAGTAGAAAGGTCAAT